>JANMWN010000106.1:0-2004 GCA_031394045.1 Sporichthyaceae bacterium | reverse complement strand
CCGGTCGTGAAGACACCCGCCGGCCGCGAACCGGGCACCAGCCGCGCCGCCCTCGGACGCTCCCGCGCACCGGTGGCGAGCACGATCGCGCGCGCCGTGATCCGCTCCAGCCCGGCCGGGCTCGTCGTGTCCAGCGTCAGCGCGCCGGCCCAGCCGGTGACCGAGACACCGACCCGGACGGTGGCTCCGGCAGCGACGGCCGTGTCCACCAGCCGGCGCGCGTACGCGGGCCCGGTCATCAGCCGGTGCAGGTCGCGCAGCCCGTAGCCGAGGTGCTCGGAGTGCCGGGGGATACCCCCTGCCGTCCGCTCCCGGTCGAGGACCTCGACCGTCCCGGCCCCGGCCTTCACCAGGGCAGCGGCAGCCGTCAGCCCAGCCGGGCCGGCGCCGACGACGAGCACGTCCACTGATCGCTGCGTACGCCCCGCGGTCATCGGCCCTCGACCAGGTCGCGGACCGCGGCACCGCAGTAGAACCCTTGGCAGCGCCCGTTCATGGCCCGGGTACGGCGGCCGACACCGGCGAGCGACGTGGCGCCGAGCGGCGGTTGGAGCGCGTCACGGATCTCGCCCAGCGACACGCGCTCGCAGTGGCAGACCAGGGTGCCGTACGCCGGGTCGGCGGCGACGACATCGGCCTGCTGGTACGACCGGGGCGAGGCCTCCCCGAGGTTGGCCATCTGCGGCGGGGCCGTCTCGCGCCGCTCCCCGACCGGGAGGCCGGCCGCCGCCATCAGCCCGACTACGTGCTCGGCGATCGCCAGCGACGCAGTCAGCCCGGTCGACCGGATGCCGCCGACGCACACGTACCGCTGCTCGGCGTGGCAGCGGATCTGGTAGTCGGCGTGCTCGGTGGCGGCGCGCAACCCGGCGTAGACCGCGGTCACCTCCTCGCCAAGCAGCGACGGCAGGATGCGACGACCCTGGGCTCGCAACGACGCCAGCCCGGCCTCCGTCGACGCGGTGTCGTCCTTGTCGTCGACGTCGTCCGCTGTCGGCCCGAGCAGGACGTTGCCGAACACCGTCGGGGCGACGAGCACGCCCTTGCCCCGAGCCGTCGGCACCGGCAGCAGGATGTGCCGGACGAGCGACCGCGCCAGCTTGTCGAACACGATCAGCTCGCCGCGGCGCGGTGTGATGGTGAAGCCGGCCTGCCCCATCATCCGGTCCACCTCGTCGCTGTGCAGCCCGGCGGCGTTGACCACCCAGCGGCTGCGCAGCGGCCCACGCGACGTACGAACGACGTGCAGCGGCTCGCCGGGGACCGCGTCCACCCCCTCGACCGTGGTGCCGAGCAGCAGGGTCACCCCAGCCGTGACCGCCTCGGTCGCGAAGGCCAGCGGCGTCGTCCAGGGGCAGATGATGCTCTCGCCGGGCACCTCCAGAGCGCCACGGGCTCCTGGTCCCAGGTGCGGCTCACGCGCGTACAGGTCCGCGGCGCTGACGAGTCGGGCGTCGAGATATCCGTTGGCCACAGCCTTCTCTGCAAGGTACGGCAGGGCAGCCAGCTGCTCGTCGTCCCAGGCCACCAGCAGCGCACCGACCGGCTCGACCGGGATCCCGGTGGCAGCGGCGTAGGCCGACAGCAGCTCGTACCCACGTCCTACCAGCCGGCTCTCCAGGGTCCCCGGAATGGCGTCGAACCCGGTGTGCAGGATTGCCGTGTTGGCCTTCGAGGTTCCCTCGCCCACGTCGTCGGCCGCATCGACGAGCGCGACCGCCAGGGGATGCCCGGACAGCTCGCGCGCCACCGCCGCGCCGACCACCCCAGCGCCGATGACGACGACGTCGTACGTAGCCGGGATAGTCGGGACAGTCGGGACAGTCGGCACAGCCTCAACATTCGGCACCGTCGTCATCGCCGTCCGTGCTCCAGCGTCGCGGCGACCGCGCGGACGAAGGTCGCCCTTCGTACGCCTGCCTCGTCCGCCGAGATGGACGGCTCGTACACGGCGGCGGGAGCCCACGGACCCAGCGCCGCCTCGATGCCCAGACCGGGGTCCAG
>JANMWN010000061.1:0-7868 GCA_031394045.1 Sporichthyaceae bacterium | reverse complement strand
CGTCGCGCTCGCCTGGTCGATGTCAGCGATCTACGACATCCACGCCGGCGACGTGTGGTGGACGGCCTCCGACGTCGGCTGGGTGGTCGGCCACAGCTACATCGTCTACGGCCCGCTCCTGGTCGGGGCCACCACGGTGCTTTACGAGGGCAAGCCGGTGGGGACCCCCGATGCCGGCGCGTTCTGGCGGGTCATCGCCGACCACGGCGTCAAAGCCCTCTTCACCGCGCCCACGGCGCTTCGGGCCATCAAGCGCGTCGACCCGGACGGCACCGAGATCGCTGCGTACGACCTGTCGACCCTGGAGACGCTGTTCCTGGCCGGTGAACGGCTCGACCCGGACTCGCACCAGTGGGCCACCGACCGCCTCGGCGTACCCGTCGTCGATCACTGGTGGCAGACCGAGACGGGCTGGCCGATCTCGGCAAACCTGCGGGGGCTGGAGCCGATGCCGGTCAAGCCCGGCTCGTCGACGGTGCCCGTACCCGGCTGGGACGTCCGGGTCCTCGACCACGCCGGCGAGCCGATGCCCGCAGGGCAGGAGGGAGCGATCGCGATCAAGCTGCCGCTGCCGCCCGGGTCTTTGCACACGCTCTGGGGAGACGACCAACGCTACATCGACGAATACCTCTCGACCTACCACGGGCACTACCTCACCGGCGACAGCGGCTACCTGGACGAGGACGGCTATCTGTTCGTGATGGGGCGCACCGACGACGTCATCAACGTGGCCGGGCACCGGCTCTCGACCGGAGTGATCGAGGAGGTCCTGGCCGGACATCCGGCGGTGGCCGAGTGCGCGGTGATCGGAGTGAAGGACCAGCTCAAGGGCCAGCTGCCCCGGGCCTTCGTCGTCCTCAAGAACGGCGTCATCATCGACGAGGCGACGGTGCAGCGCGAGCTGGTCGAGGCGGTACGACGCGACATCGGCCCGGTCGCCGCGTTCCGGGACGTCTCGGTCGTCCAGGGGCTGCCGAAGACCCGCTCGGGCAAGATCCTGCGCAAGACCATGCGCGGCATCGCCGACGGGCGCGACGAGCCGGTGCCCTCCACGATCGAGGACGTCGCCGTCCTCGACGCGCTCCGACCGATCCTGCGCGGCGACTGATCTCGGGTCCGGGTCAGCGAGCGCTTGAGCGCCCGTCGACCCGGACACGAGGTCAGGGCGTACGACCGCGGAACAGGATCGAGTAGCCGATGACCACGACGACGAAGGCCGGGCCGACCAACCAGGGGGCGCCCAAGGCGACTCCGGCGAGCCCGAGGGTGAGTCCCGAGACGGCGATGCCGGTCGCGAACGAGTCGTGCCGGATCTGGGTCGGCGTACGGTGCGTGCTCTCCGGGCGGAAGACCGGACGGCTCAGCAGGACCTGCGCGAAGTTGATGAGCGCGATGACGGCAGCCGCGAGTGCGAACGGGGCCGCCAGGTAGCGCACGAGCCGCGACTGTACGGCAAACGGCAGGTCCGGGTACGGCAGATCAGCCGGCGCCGCCGGTCGGCACGAGGGTACGGATCACCCGCATCGCCACGGACAGGGTCGCGAGGTCGAAGGACTCGGACGCGGAGATCTCGACGAGGGTTGCCCTGGCCCGGGCCAGGCCCTCGGCGTTGAGCGCCTGCCACTGGGCGATCCGCTCGTCGGGATCACTTGTCCCGGCGGTCACCGACAGCACGTTGCGGGTCAGGGTGGCGAGCGCACCGTAGAGGTCGTAGCGCAACGCCATCCGGGCCAGGGCCGCCCAGCGATCGTCGCGCGGCAGGCCGGTGATCCGGGTCAGCATCCGGTCGACCTCGAACCGCTCGGAGAGTGCGAAGTAGAGCCGGCCGACCTGCTCGGGCTCCTCGCCGCTGCTCTGCGAAAGCTCGACGATGTCGAGCAGCGAGAAGGCGTCAAGCATGGCCGCGGCGTCCTGGGCGAGGTCGGTGGGGACACCCAGCGACTCGAGTTCGGCGCCGCGCCGCTGGAGCCGCTCGAACTCGACACCGCGGAGCAATGACGGCACCAAAGACCGCAGGCCGGGCATGGCCGCGAAATGCTGGATCTCGGCGTCGACGTCGACGAGCGACCGCCGCGACTGGAGCATCCACCGCGTCGCCCGGTCCGTCAACCGGCGGCACTCCAGATACAGCGCAGTCTGCGCGACCGTGGGGATCTGGTTGTCGAGCGCCTCGACCTGGGCCCAGAACTTCGGCAGCTCGAATACCTCGCGGACGACCGAGAAGACCCGCGCGACCTCGACGGGCGTGGCCCCCGTCTCCTCGCTCGAGCGGTAGACGAAGGTGATGCCGGCCCGGTTGATCATGTCGTTGACGACGCTGGTCGTCACGATCTCCCGGCGCAGCGGGTGAGCCTCGATGCGATCGCCGTACTGGACGGTGATCGGCGGCGGGAAGTACCGCTGGGCGAGCGAGCGGAAGTACGGCTCGTCCGGCAGGCTAGACCCCAGCAGCTGGTGCTTGAGGGTCATCTTGGAGTAGGCCACCAGCACGGAGAACTCCGGCGAGGTGAGCCCGAGCCCCGCGGCGAAGCGGGTCTCGATCTCGAGGTCGTGCGGCAGGAACTCCAGGTCGCGGTCGAGATCACCCTTGCGGACGAGCTCGCGGATGAACCGCTGATGCACCGGGAGCATCGAGTGCGACTGCGTCCGGGCGTTGCCCAGCAACACGTTCTGCTCGTAGTTGTCCCGCAGCACGTGCGCCGCCACGTCGTCGGTCATGCTCGCGAGCAGCTGGTTGCGCTGCTTCGCGGTGAGGTCGCCCGCGCGTACGACGGAGTCGAGCAGGATCTTGATGTTGACCTCGTGGTCCGAGGTGTCGACGCCGGCCGAGTTGTCGATGGCGTCGGTATTGAGGCGTACGCCGTTCTGCGCCGCCTCGATCCGGCCAAGTTGGGTGCAGCCGAGGTTGCCGCCCTCGCCGACCACGACGCAGCGCAGCGCACCGCCGTCGACCCGGATCGCGTCATTGGCCTTGTCGCCGACGTCCGCGTTGGACTCCGTCCATGCCTTGACGTAGGTGCCGATCCCGCCGTTCCACAGCAGGTCGACGGGCGCCGACAGGATCGCCTTCATCAGCTCCTGCGGCGTCAGGCTCGCCGCGTTGCCTTCGATGCCGAGCGCCGCGCGTACCTCGGGCGTCACGTTCAGGGACTTAGCCGTACGCGGGTAGACGCCGCCCCCCGCCGAGATCAGCGACTTGTCGTAGTCGTCCCACGACGAGCGAGGGAGGTCGAAGAGCCGCTTGCGCTCGGCGAACGACGCGGCGGTGTCGGGCTTGGGGTCGAGGAAGATGTGCCGGTGGTCGAATGCGGCCACGAGCTGGATGCGCTCGGACAGCAGCATCCCGTTGCCGAAGACGTCGCCGGACATGTCGCCGACCCCGACGCAGCTGAACTCCTGGGTCTGGGTGTTGATCCCGATCTCGCGGAAGTGCCGCTTGACCGACTCCCACGCACCGCGTGCGGTGATTCCCATCACCTTGTGGTCGTACCCGGCCGACCCGCCGGAGGCGAAGGCGTCGCCCATCCAGAACCCGTACTGGTTAGAGACGTCGTTGGCGATGTCCGAGAACGTCGCGGTGCCCTTGTCTGCCGCGACCACGAGATAGGGGTCGTCGCCGTCGTGGCGGACGACCCGGCTCGGCGGGACGACGGCTCCGTCGACGAGGTTGTCGGTGATGTCGAGCAGCGCCGAGATGAACGTGCGGTAGCACTCGATGCCCTCGGCCTGAACGGCCTCGCGGTTGGTGGGGTCGGCCTTCGCATTCTTCACGATGAAGCCGCCCTTGGCACCCACCGGGACGATGACGGCGTTCTTGACCGCCTGCGCCTTGACCAGGCCGAGGATCTCAGTGCGGAAGTCCTCGCGCCGGTCCGACCAGCGCAGGCCTCCGCGCGCGACGGCACCGAAGCGCAGGTGCACGCCCTCGACCCTCGGGGAGTAGACCCAGATCTCGAACTTCGGCCTTGGCGCAGGCAGGTCGGGCAGCTTCTGCGAGTCCAGCTTGAACGACACGTACGCCTTGGGCTTGCCGTCCGCAGCGACCTGGAAGTAGTTGGTACGCAACGTCGAACGGATCAGGGCGAGGTACGAGCGCAGGATGCGGTCCTGGTCGAGGCTGGCCACCGAGTCGAGGGCGCCCTCGATCTCCTCGACCAGAGCGGACGTCAGCTCCTCGCGCTCCCCCGGCACGCCCGGGTCGAGGCTGGCCTCGAAGAGACGGACGAGCAGGCGGGTGATCGGGACGTGGGCGATCAGGCACTGCTCGAGGTACTCCTGGCTGAAGGTCGAGCCGGCCTGGCGCAGGTACTTCGCGTACGCCCGCAGGATCATCGCCTCGCGCCACGACAGGCCGGCCCGGAGCACGAGGGTGTTGAAGCCGTCGGACTCGGCCTCGCCGGCCCACGCCGCGGAGAACGCCTCCTGGAACCGGGCCTTGACGTCGCCGCTGTCGGGCGGTCCGTCGTAGCGAAGGCCGAAGTCGTAGATCCACAACGGGTTCGCGTCGACGCCATCGACCTCGTACGGCCGCTCGTCGACGACCTCGACGCCCATGCGCTGGAGGACCGGCAGCACCTGCGACAGCGAGACCGGAGCCCCCGCGCGGTAGATCTTGAAGCGCCGCTCCCCCGGCTCCGCGCCGAGCGGCAGATACAAGTTCAGGGCCGACGTCTGGTTGGCGAGAGCATCGAGCTGCTTGAGGTCCGCGACGGCGGTGCGAGCAGGGAAGTCCTCTTTGTAGGCCTCAGGAAATGCCTCGCCGTAGATCTTGAGCAGCCGTCCGGCCTCCTCCTCGCCGCACTGGTCGACCAGTGCGTCCACGAAGTCGTCGGCCCACGACCGCGTCGCATCGACCAGCCGCTGCTCGACCTCGACCCCGTCGACGTCCGGCACCGTCTCGTGCCTGTCCACGCGTACGACGAAGTGCAGGCGGGCCAGCACCGACTCGGACACCCGCGCGGTGTAGTCGACCGACGAACCGTGGAAGGTGTCGCGGAGGATCTGCTCCATCTCCAGCCGGACGTCGGTGGTGTAACGGTCCCGCGGCAGGTAGACCAGGCAGGACATGAAGCGTCCGTAGACGTCCTTGCGCAGGAACAGCCGGGTCTGCCTGCGCTCCTGCAGGTGCAGCACGGCCAGGGCCGTCGGCAGCAACTGCTCGACCGAGATCTGGAACAGCTCGTCGCGCGGGTAGGTCTCGAGGATCTCGAGCAGGTCCTTGCCGCTGTGGCTGTCCATCCCGAAACCCGATGCGTCCAGGACCTCACGCACCTTGCGGCGCAGCACCGGGATCCGCAGGACGCTCTGTGTGTACGAGGACGAGGTGAACAGGCCGAGGAAGCGGCGCTCGCCGCTTACCTGCCCGTCGGTGTCGAACGTCTTGACGCCGACGTAGTCGAGGTAGGCCGGACGGTGCACGGTCGAGCGCGAGTTGGCCTTGGTGAGTACAAGCATCTTGGGCTCACGGGCCCTGGCACGTACCTCGGGCGGCAGGGACGCGAACGAGGTCGACAGGTTCTGGTCCGAGCGCAGCACGCCAAGGCCCGACCCCGCGCGCGCCACGAGCACGTCCTCGTCGTCCTGTCGGAGCAGGTCGTACTCGCGGTAGCCCAGGAAGGTGAAGTGGTCGTCGGCCAGCCAGCGCAGCAGCTCCCACGCCTCTGACGCCTCGGCATCGGGGACCGGCGGCGGGTTGGCGGCGATCTCGTCAGCGGTGCGCAGGGCCGCGTCGGTCATCTTGGCCCAGTCCTCGACGACCTCGCGGACATCGGACAGGACCCGGCGCAGGCCGGTCCCGATCTGCTCCAGGCTCCCGGCGACGGTCTGCCGGTCGATCTCGATGTGCATCCACGACTCGACCAGCGCGTCGGCCGGCAGCGCGTCGCCGGGCGCCCCGTCGAGGACCTCGACCATGTCGCCCGTGATGGTGCGGCGCACCACCAGCTGGGGGTGCATGACCAGGTGGATCGTCGTGCCGCTGCGGGCGAGGAAGCTCGTGACCGAGTCGACGAGGAACGGCATGTCGTCGGTGGCGACCTCGACGACAGTGTGGCCCGACGCCCAGCCGTGCTCCTCGACGGTCGGGGTGAAGACACGCACGTTGGCCATGCCCTGGGGGCGGCGGGCGGCGAGGTCGCGGTTGGAGAGCGCGGCGCCGTAGATGTCAACCGGGTCGCGCCCCACGATGTCGTCGGCCGCGACGAGCCGGTAGTAGCGACGGAGGAAGCGGGCGTCGACGTCACCGCCCCGGCCGTGCTCGCCGACCTCGATCGCACGAGCGACCAGGTCGGTCTTGGACTCCTCGAGCCGGTTCGACGGGATGCCGACGATCGGGGTCACAGAACTCGCCCTCTTCACGGGTGTACGCCGCACGCCGTTGTGCGACTGCCGTTCTGCAGCCTACCCAGCGCGTCAGCCCATGTGGCGGTACCGGTGGTCAGTCGCTCACCAGCCCCTGCATGCCCAACGCTGGCGCGGAGCGAGAGGCGGTGGCCCAGCTCGGGCCGCAGGCGGGCGTGAGTCAGGTCAGCGGCAGCCGGAAGACAGTGTCCGAGTCGTGTGCGGTGATCCATGCCGCGGACCCGTCGGCCGCGACGCTCCCCGAACCGGCGCCAGGCCCATAGGCCGCGACCACGGTGTTCGTGCGAGGGTCGATCTTGGCCACCAGCCCATCTGTCACGCGTGCCCAGACGAAACCGCCGCCGACGGCGATGTCCCCGCCGTCCACGGCTCCGATGTCGACCTGCACCGTGGTGACGGCCTTGGCCGTGGCGAGATCGACCCGGGTCACGGTGCCGCCGTCCTGATCGAGGGTCCACACCGCCCCGATGCCGAGCGCGAGGAACTGTGGCCCGGTTCCGACCGGGATGGTCACGAGGGTCCGAAGGGTTCGGGGATCGATCTTGAGCAGCGTGCTGTTGGCATGCACGCTCACCCAGAGCGCATCGTTCGACGCCCTGATCGCGCTGGCACCCGCCGGGGCCTTGACGACCCTCGCCACGGTGTTGGTGCGGGGGTCGATCTGCACCAGCAGGTCTGGCTGGGCGAGCAGCCACACGCCGCCGGCACCCGCTGCGACCGACGACTCCTCCTGGAGGTCGGTGACCATTGCGACCTTGATCGTGGCGAGTACCTTGCCGCTCCTGGGGTCGATCCGCACGACCTCGGGAGTGCCACACACGCCGAACCACAGTGATCCGTACCCGATGTCGGGGGCCAGACAGGTCGGACCTGGGATCGCGATGGTCGCGAGCACGTCCCCGGTGCGGCCGTCCAGCCGGGTGATGGCCTCGTTCGAGGTCCACGCGCTGCCGCCGGCGACGGTGATCCAGTCCATGCCACCGGACACATGGAGCCGGGCGCCACCCGCATCCTGGATGCTCACCGTGGCCACCATCGAGGGCCCCTTCGTTGCTGGTGTGGGCGACGACGTCGCCGACGAGCTGCAGGCGGTGAACGCGAGCACGACGAGCGCCCCGGCTGAGATCGGGTGGACGCTCCGACGACGCATTACGCCTCCTTCGTCGACCGCGCAGGTCGTCCGCGGCCGTCAGCCCATGTGGGGGTACCGGTGGTCCGTCGGTGCCACCAACGTCTCCTTGATCGAACGCGTCGAGGTCCAGCGCAGCAGGTTCTGCGGCGAGCCGGCCTTGTCGTTGGTGCCCGAAGCGCGCGCCCCACCGAAGGGCTGCTGCCCGACGACCGCTCCGGTGGGCTTGTCGTTGACGTAGAAGTTGCCGGCCGCGAAGCGCAGCGCCTGGCTGGCGTGGGCGATCACCGCTCGGTCGCGGGCGATGATCGAGCCGGTCAGCGCGTACGGCGAGACCGACTCCATCTGGGCGAGCATCGCGTCGTAGTCGGCGTCCGCG
>JANMWN010000041.1:0-14054 GCA_031394045.1 Sporichthyaceae bacterium | reverse complement strand
CAGCGCGATGCTGCCCGGCGTGTGCCCCACCAGGTGCACGACCGAGAGCTCGACGGCGCCGAACCGCAGCGTGTCGCCGTCCTCGAGGAACACCTCGGTCTCCACCGGGATCTCGGTCGCGTCCAGCGGGTGCGCGAAGGTTCGCGCACCTGTGGCGGTCACGACCTCGGCCAGCCCCTGCCAGTGGTCGCCGTGCCGGTGCGTGGTGACCACGCCGACCAGCCCGTCCGGCCCCACCAGGTCGAGCAGGCGGCCGGCATCGTTCGCGGCGTCGACGAGGACCTGCTCGCCGCTGTTCCGGCAGCGCAGCAGGTACGCGTTGTTGTCCATCGGCCCGACCGAGAGCTTCGAGATCATCAGCGCGGTCAGCTCCCGCACATCGGCGTCGCCGCCCGGTCGTACCTTGCCGGTGTAGCTCATCTGGGCTCCTTGAGGACGTCAGACCCACGGTGGTGGTGACGGTACGGGGCCGCCACTTCCGAGTGTGAGCCCGGCCACGGCGGCCGCAGTGGCGGGGTCACCTGCGATCCGCCCGACCAGCCAGGCGAGCAGCGCCGCCGACGACCCGGCCAGCTCGTCGCCCCGGTCCCCGACGACCCAGCGCAACCGGGTGTCGGTGGCGACGAGCACCGCGACGGGGACCTGACCGCCGGCCCGGAAGGAAGGGGTGATCTGGTCCAGGCTCCGGCTGGCGAACTCCGTGGACCACGCGGCCGGCTCGTACCCGACATCCAGGTCCACGTGGTGGATCTCGACCTCGCGGATCCGCATCAGGACCAGCTCGCTCCCGCGGACCGGGGTGCCCGCGGCGCCGAACGTGACCACTGCGTCCAGCGCCGTCGCAGGCAGCTCCACGAGTGCCTGGGCGAGCGCCGCCGCGGCCCCGTCCACGTCAGCGACGAGGTCCTCGGCGGATCGGCCGCTGCCGGCCTCGATGGCGTCGGCCCGCGCCTCCGGGCCGGGGTGCATCGGCGTACGCACGCCGGTCGCGGCCCAGCCGACCAGGTTGCCCATGCCGTCGGCGTTGCGAGCCAGATGGGTCAGCACGTGCCCCCGGCTCCAGCCCGGGAGCCGCGAGGGTGCGCGGACGTCCGCGTCGCTGAGCCGGTTCGCCGAGGCGAGCAGGCGGGACTCGGCGGCGCGCAGCTCGGTCGCGGTCATGGGGGGGACGCTACCGGGCCGGGAAGAACTTGTCGGCGCCCCCGGTTAGCCTGGACCCGCCCTCTTCGTGTCCACCCGCACCAGCCCCTCATCAGCCCCTTATCAGCCCCGTATCAGCCCCTCATCAGCAAGGAACCTGTCTGTGGCCGACCGCCTCGTCATCCGTGGCGCCCGCGAGCACAACCTCAAGGATGTCTCGCTCGACCTGCCGCGCGATGCCCTGATCGTGTTCACCGGCCTGTCCGGCTCCGGCAAGTCGAGCCTGGCCTTCGACACGATCTTCGCCGAGGGCCAGCGCCGGTACGTCGAGAGCCTGTCTGCCTATGCACGGCAGTTCCTGGGGCAGCTGGACAAGCCGGACGTCGACTTCATCGAGGGGCTCTCGCCCGCGGTCTCGATCGACCAGAAGTCGACCAACCGCAACCCGCGCTCCACCGTCGGCACCGTCACGGAGGTCTACGACTACCTCCGCCTGCTCTACGCCCGGATCGGCCGTCCGCACTGCCCGGTCTGCGGCAAGCCGATCGCCCGGCAGACCCCGCAGCAGATCGTCGACCGGGTCCTCGAGCTCGAGCCGGGCACCCGCTTCCAGGTGCTGGCGCCGGTGATCCGTGGCCGCAAGGGGGAGTACCTCGAACTTTTCCGTGACCTGCAGACCAAGGGGTTCAGCCGGGCCAGGGTCGATGGCACCGTCATCTCGCTGGCCGAGCCGCCGACCCTGAAGAAGCAGGAGAAGCACACGATCGAGGTCGTCGTCGACCGGCTGCAGGTCAAGGCCTCGGCCAAGCGCCGGCTGACCGACTCGGTCGAGACGACGCTCGGCCTGTCCGGCGGCCTCGTGCTGCTCGACTTCGTCGACCTGCCGGAGGACGACCCGCACCGCGAGCGCACGTACTCCGAGCACCTGGCCTGCCTCGACGACGATCTCTCCTTCGAGGAGCTCGAGCCGCGCTCGTTCTCGTTCAACAGCCCGTACGGCGCCTGCCCGACCTGCACCGGGATCGGCACCCGGATGGAGGTGGACCCCGAGCTGATCGTCTCCGACCCGCAGCGCACGCTCGACGACGGGGCGCTGGGTCCCTGGAGCTCGGCCAGCACCAGCGACTACTTCGGCCGCCTGGTCGAGGCACTGGCCGACACGCTCGGCTTCCGCACCGACGTCGCCTGGGAGCGACTGCCGGCCAAGGTGCAGAAGGCCCTGCTCTTCGGCCACGACGGCCAGGTGCACGTGCGCTACAAGAACCGCTACGGCCGCGAGCGGTCCTACTACACGACCTTCGAGGGCGTCATCCCGTTCGTCCAGCGGCGGCACGCCGAGTCCGAGTCGGACACCTCCCGCGAGCGCTGGGAGGGATACATGCGCGAGGTGCCGTGCCCCGACTGCGGCGGCGCCCGGCTCAAGCCGGTGTCCCTGTCGGTGACCGTCGGCGACCTCAACATCGCCCAGGTCGCGCGGATGCCGATCGCCGAGTGCTCGGTGTTCCTGCGGTCGATCGACCTGAGCCCGCGCGAGGCGCAGATCGCCGAGCGGGTCCTCAAGGAGGTCAACGAGCGGCTGCGATTCCTGCTCGACGTCGGCCTGGACTACCTCTCGCTCGACCGGGCCGCGGGCACGCTGGCCGGCGGCGAGGCGCAGCGGATCCGGCTCGCCACCCAGATCGGGTCCGGGCTGGTCGGCGTCCTGTACGTCCTCGACGAGCCCAGCATCGGGTTGCACCAACGGGACAACCGCCGGCTGATCGAGACGCTCGTACGCCTGCGCGACCTCGGCAACACCTTGATCGTGGTCGAGCACGACGAGGACACGATCCGCACGGCCGACTGGGTCGTTGACATCGGCCCCGGGGCAGGTGAGCACGGGGGTCAGATCGTGGTCTCGGGTTCGGTCGAGGACCTCCTTGCCGCCGAGCACTCGATCACCGGGCAGTACCTCTCGGGCAAGCGCCGGATCGAGCTGCCCGCGGTACGCCGCCCGAGGACACCCGGCCGCGACCTCACCGTCGTCGGCGCCCGCGAGCACAACCTCCAGGACGTGTCCGTCTCGTTCCCGCTCGGCTGCTTCGTCGCGGTCACGGGGGTCTCCGGGTCGGGCAAGTCCACCCTGGTCAACGACATCCTCTACTCGGTCCTCGCTCGCGAGCTCAACGGCGCTCGCACGGTTCCCGGCAGGCACCGCAAGGTGACCGGGGTCGAGCACGTCGACAAGGTCGTCCACGTCGACCAGAGCCCGATCGGACGTACCCCACGGTCCAACCCGGCGACGTACACCGGCGTCTTCGACCACGTGCGCCGGCTCTTCGCCGAGACCACCGAGGCCAAGGTCCGCGGCTACCTGCCTGGACGATTCTCGTTCAACGTCAAGGGTGGTCGCTGCGAGGCCTGCGCCGGCGACGGCACCATCAAGATCGAGATGAACTTCCTCCCCGACGTCTACGTCCCCTGCGAGGTGTGCCACGGGGCCCGCTACAACCGCGAGACGCTCGAGGTGCACTTCAAGGGCCGGACCATCTCCGAGGTGCTCGAGATGCCGATCGAGGAGGGGCTGGAGTTCTTCCAGGCCGTTCCTGCCATCGCCCGCCACCTGCAGACCCTCGTCGACGTCGGGCTGGGTTACGTACGCCTCGGCCAGCCGGCCCCCACCCTGTCGGGAGGGGAGGCGCAACGGGTCAAGCTCGCCTCGGAGCTGCAGAAGCGATCCACCGGCCGGACGGTCTACGTCCTCGACGAGCCGACTACCGGGCTGCACTTCGAGGACATCCGCAAGCTGCTCGGCGTCCTCAGCCGGCTCGTTGACGCGGGCAACACCGTGGTGGTCATCGAGCACAACCTCGACGTGATCAAGACGGCCGACTGGGTCGTCGACATGGGCCCTGAGGGCGGCACGGGTGGCGGCCTCGTGGTGGCAGAGGGCACTCCCGAGCAGATCGCGGTTGCCCCCGGCAGCCATACCGGCGCCTTCCTGATCAACCTGCTGGCCGTCAGCGAGCCGGTCTCGCCCGCAAAGCCGGCCCGGCCCGCGCGAAGGACGCGCGCCAAGCCGGTGTGATTGCCGCTAGCGCCTGCTGCCTACGGAGGGTGAACAGAGGTAGCGTGGTGCTCTGATCTGAACGTCAGCGCCCGACTAGTGCGAGAGCACCGGACGGGACCCCTGCGCCGGCGACGACGGAAGTGAGTACCCCGTGGTCGAGGCTGGCTTCTCGGTGTCGACGTTGAGCGACGTCGTGCGCATCCTGGTCGTGGATGACCATGCCATGTTCGCGACCAGCCTCGCGCTCGCCCTCGAGCAGGAGCAAGGCTTCTCCGTGCTCGGCACCGCCGCCACCCTGGGCGAGGCGCGCAGCTGGGTGGCGACACATCCGCCGGACGTCCTGCTGATCGACCACCGCCTCCCCGACGGGCTCGGCGTCCAGGCCCTGCCCGAGCTGAAGCGGCTGGCGCCGGGCATGCGGATCGTGCTGATGTCGGCCGCGGTCGACGACTCCGCGCTCGTGACCGCCATCGAGAGCGGTGCGTCGGGATTCCTCTCCAAGTCCGCCACCGTCGAGGAGCTGGTGCAGGCGATCCGCGCTGCGGCGGCCGGGGAGGTACTGGTCAGCCCGGCGCTGCTCGCCCGGCTACTGCCAAGGCTGCGCCGCGACCGGCTCGGCGTCGGGACCGAGCTGACCCCCCGCGAGGTCGAGGTGCTTGAGGTGCTCTCGCACGGACTGTCCAACGGGGACATCGCTCGTGAGCTCGGGATCAGCGTCAACACGGTGCGCAACCACGTCCAGAACATCCTCGCCAAGCTCGGCGTCCACTCCAAGCTCGAGGCGCTGGCTGTCGCCGTACGGGAGGGGATCATCAACCCGGGCAGCGGTGCTTGATGGGTGCTCCGGTCGACGATCGTGAGATCCGGCTGCTTCGCGCGATGGCAGCCAGGACTCCTGTGGTGCTGTGGACGATGGACGTGGACGGCGTCTGCACGTACTCGAGCGGGAAGGGTCTGGACAAGTTCGGGCTGGCCGAGCAGGAGGTGGTCGGCCGCAGCGTGCTCGACTACTACTCCAACGACCCGGTGAGCAGCGCGGTGTACCGCAGGGCGCTGACCGGTGAGTCGTTCCGGGCCGAGATCAGCTACGCCGGCGTCCCTCTGGAGACCTGGTTCCAGCCCCTGCTCGGCGACGACGGCAGGCTCGCGGAGGTGCTTGCCGTCTCGGTCGACATCACCGACGCCGTCCAGACCCGCGAGGCCAGGCGCGAAATGGCCGACCAGCACCGGGCCATGCTGCTCCAGCTCCTCGCGGCGCAGGAGGCCGAGCGGCACGAGCTGGCCGGTCGCATGCACGACGACACCATCCAGGTCCTGGCTGCGGTCGACCTGCGCGTCCAGCTGCTCAAGAGTCGGTTGGAGAAGCAGGCTGACGTCGCCGTGATCGCTGAGATCGATGAGCTCCACCTCGCCGTCCACAAGGCCGTCGACCGCCTGCGCGGGTTCCTGTTCGCGCTGGAACCACCGCGCCTCGGCGACGGCCTCGGTGGCGCCCTGCGTGACCTCGCGGGGGCGGTCTTCCAGGGCACGGGGGTTGCGTTCGACGTCGTGGTCGACGCGGAGGAGCCGATCGGTGAGCAGGCCGCCCGCGTGCTGTACCGGATCGCCAGCGAGGCGCTGTCCAACGTCGCCCGCCACGCGGACGCGCAGCTGGTCGTCGTGACGGTCGCTGCCGAGAGCTTCGGCTGGGCGCTGACCGTGGTCGACGACGGCAAGGGTCCGGGCGCTGACGGTTTCGTCGAGCGGGCCGGCCACCGCGGCCTGGTCGGGATGCGCGAGCGGGTCACGGACGCCGGGGGGTCGCTGACGCTCCATGCCAGCGCGGGTGGGGGTACCCAGCTCCGCGCCTGGCTCCCGACCCGCGCGGGGGCCCTGCTGTCGGGCGTACCTCCCCTGGACCTGCGGGAGCCGTTGCGCGAGATCCTCGACGAGGCCGACGAGGCCTTCGTCGCCCTGGACCGCGACTGGAACTACGTGTTCGTCAACCGCCGGGCGGCCGACCTGTCCCACCTCACGGCACGAGAGATGGAGGGCAAGAACATCTGGGCCCAGTTCCCGGCGCTCGTCGGCTCCAACTTCTATCTGCAGTGCCACCGAGCCATGACCGAGCAGCAGCCCACCGAGTTCGCCGACTACGCGGACGGGCGCTGGTTCGAGAACCGGGTGGTCCCCACGAAGCAGGGGCTGTTCGCGTTCTACCGTGACGTGACCGAGCAGCGTCGAGCCTGGCAGCGCGCCGATCACTCCGGCGACGCGGGGGCGCTGCTGCTCGCGGCGTCGAACGTCGCTATGGCAGGGGAGAGCCCCCGTCGGCAGGTCGAGCTCCTCCTGGGCGCCATCGTCGAGAGCCGCTGGTTCACCGCGGCGCGCGTCTACGCCCCCGACGGTTCGCTGTTCGCCGAGTCGCTCGCGCCGAAGGACCGCGCCGCCCCCAGCGACCCGCACCTGACCGGCTCGCAGCTGCTGTCCGAGCCGTTGCCCGGCGGCATCGGCGGGTCGATCGAGTTCGAGGGTCAGGTACCCGTGCACCTCGCGGTCCGGTGGCTGGCCAGGGTGGTGGCCACCATGGTGACCCCCGCCGTGCGCGACCGAGCGGTGCCTCGGTCAGACTAGGAGGGCAACAGCAGCTGATCGCGAGGAGCCGATCGATGTCCGACGAGCAGTCGTACGACCGCCGCACCTTGTTTCGCGCTGTCGGCGCGGCCGGGGCCACCGGGATGCTGGTGGCCGGAGGCGCGGCGCTGACGGCGTGCGGCGGCGCGTCGGCCGGCACCGGGAGCAGCGGGTCCTCGGCCGGGTCCGCGACGACCTCGGTCCCCACGACCAAGGTCCCTGTCGGTGGCGGCATCATCCTGGCCGACGTCGGCGGAGTGGTGGTCGTCCAGCCGACCGCAGGGGTGTTCAAGGCATTCAGCGCCACGTGCCCCCACCGGGGCTGCAGCGTCAACGCGATCGATGGCACCAGCATCGTCTGCCCCTGCCACGGCAGCACGTTCAACCTCGCCGACGGCGCCGTGGTCCACGGCCCGGCCCAGCGTGGCCTCACCGCCCTCACGGCCACGGTCAAGGGCGCGGACGTCGTCGTATCCTGACCGTAGGCTGCCCGCGTGGCTGACCCGTCGACGTACCGCCCCGCCCCGGGGTCGGTTCCCGAAGGCCCTGGGGTCTACCGCTTCCGTGACTCGCACGGCCGGGTCATCTACGTCGGCAAGGCCAAGAGCCTCCGGCAGCGGCTCGGTTCCTACTTCCAGGACCTGTCCGGGCTGCACCCGCGTACGCAGACGATGGTCACCAGCGCAGCCTCGGTCGAGTGGACCGTGGTCGCGACCGAGGTCGAGGCCTTCCAGCTCGAGTACTCGTGGATCAAGGAGTTCGACCCCCGGTTCAACGTCAAGTACCGCGACGACAAGAGCTATCCCTATCTCGCGGTGACGCTCGACGAGGAGTTCCCCCGCGTCCAGGTCATGCGCGGCGCCAAGCGCAAGGGGGTCCGCTACTTCGGCCCGTACGCCCATGCCTGGGCGATCCGCGAGACCGTCGATCTGCTCCTGCGGGTATTCCCCGTACGCACCTGCAGCGCAGGGGTGTTCAGGCGGGCCGGTCAGATCGGGCGGCCCTGCCTGCTGGGCTACATCGGCAAGTGCTCGGCGCCGTGCGTCGGCCGGGTGGACGCCGACGAGCACCGCCGGATCGTCGAGGACTTCTGCGCGTTCATGGCCGGCCAGACCGACCAGTTCACCCGTCGGCTCGAGACGTTGATGCGCGCGGCGTCCGACGAGCTCGACTTCGAGCGCGCGGCCAGGCTGCGTGACGACATCGGCGCCCTGCGACGGGCGATGGAGAAAAGCGCGGTCGTCCTCGGCGACGGCACCGACGCCGACGTGATCGCCCTCGCTGATGACCCCCTCGAGGCGGCGGTGCAGGTCTTCCACGTCCGCGGCGGCCGGGTCCGCGGGCAGCGCGGCTTCGTCGTCGAGCGGATCGAGGAGCTCTCGACCGGTGACCTGGTCGAGCAGCTGCTCGTGCAGCTCTACGGCGGCGAGAGCGGGGACGCGGTGCCCAGGGAGGTCCTGGTGCCTTCGCTGCCCGAGGACGCCGAGGCGGTGGCGAGCTGGCTGTCCGAGCGCCGTGGCTCGCTCGTCGACCTGCGGGTGCCCCAGCGCGGGGACAAGCGGGCGTTGATGGAGACCGTGGCCCGCAATGCCGCCCAGTCGCTGGCCCTGCACAAGACGCGGCGGGGGAGCGACCTGACCTCGCGCAGCCTGGCCCTCGGCGACCTGCAGGAGGCGCTGGGTCTGGCCCAGGCCCCGCTGCGGATCGAGTGCTTCGACGTGTCCAACCTGCAGGGCACCGACATCGTGGCGTCGATGGTCGTCTTCGAGGACGGCCTCGCCCGCAAGTCCGAGTACCGACGGTTCGCGATCCGGACGGTGGGCGAGAACGGCTCGGACGACGTGCGCAGCATCCACGAGGTGATCACCAGGCGGTTCCGGCGCTACCTCGACGAGCGGTCCGACTCGGCCGATCCAGAGCTCGTCGACGAGGCCGAGATCGGCCGTCCACGGCGGTTCGCCTACCCGCCCAACCTGGTCGTGGTCGACGGTGGTGCGCCGCAGGTCGAGGCCGCCCGCCGGGCACTCGAGGGTCTCGGCATCGACGACGTGGCGCTGTGCGGGCTGGCCAAGCGGCTCGAGGAGGTCTGGTTGCCGGGCGATCCGGACCCAGTGATCCTCCCGCGCACCAGCGAGGCGCTCTACCTGCTCCAGCGGGTCCGCGACGAGGCCCACCGCTTTGCCATCAGCTATCACCGGCAGAAGCGTTCCCGGGGCATGGTCGACTCGGCGCTGGATGCCGTACCCGGCCTCGGCGAGACCCGGAAGTCTGCGCTGCTCAAGCACTTCGGGTCCCTCAAGCGGTTGCGGGCGGCCACGGTGGAGGAGCTCACCGAGGTGCCTGGCATCGGCACCCGTACCGCCGACGCGATCGTCGCGGCACTTGCCGTCGCACCCGCCGTCGAGCCGGCCGTGAACGTGTCGACCGGCGAGATCCTGCCCTGATGCGGTCCGCCGACCTCCCCCCTCGCCGTGCGAATCGCGAGAGGATGGCGGCGTGACAGCCAGCGTCGACCTGCTCCCCGGCGTACCGGAGCTCACGATCCTCACCGGGATGTCGGGGGCCGGTCGCAGCACCGCCGCTCGCTGCCTGGAGGACCTCGGCTGGTTCGTCGTCGACAACCTGCCCCCAGGGCTGCTGGGCTCGATGATCGAGCTGGCGGCGCTGACCCAGGGCTCGGTCCCGCGGATCGCCGTAGTTGTCGACGTCCGGGGCCGGTCCTTCTTCGCCGACCTGCGCGCAGCGCTGGACCGGCTGGCCTTCCTGGCCGTCGACCCGCGGGTGGTCTTCCTCGAGGCGGCCGACGACGTCCTGGTCCGCCGGTTCGAGGGCGTACGTCGCAAGCACCCGCTCCAGGACGACGGCCGGATCATCGACGGGATCAACCGCGAGCGCACCCTGCTCGAGAACCTGCGGGGTGAGGCCGACCTGGTCATCGACACCTCGGACATGAACGTCCACCAGCTGCGTACCCAGATCGAGCAGGCCTTCGAGGGGGACGACCACTCGGCACTCCAGGCCACCGTGCTCTCGTTCGGCTTCAAGTACGGCCTGCCGGTCGACTCCGACCTGGTCGTCGACGTCCGCTTCCTGCCCAACCCGCACTGGGTGCCCGAGCTGCGGCCGCTGACCGGGCTCGACCCGTCGGTGGCGGCGTATGTGTTCGGCAACCCCGACGCCGAGGAGCTGATGGCGCGCTACGGCAAGGTCCTGGAGCTGATCGTCCCCGGCTACCTGCGGGAGGGGAAGCGCTACCTCACGCTGTCCGTCGGCTGCACCGGGGGCAAGCACCGCAGCGTCGCGATCGCCGAGGAGGTCGGCCGCCGGCTGCGCGCCGAGGGCATCGAGACCAACGTCGTCCACCGCGACCTGGGGCGCGAGTGAGCGCCGGGCCACGCGTCGTCGCGCTCGGTGGTGGGCATGGGCTTGCGGTCTCGCTGTCGGCGCTCCGGCACGTCACCGACCAGCTGACCGCGGTGGTCACCGTGGCCGACGACGGGGGATCGAGCGGCCGGCTGCGCCGCGAGTTCGGCTGCCTCCCGCCCGGAGACCTGCGGATGGCGCTAGCGGCGCTGTGCGGCGACGACGAGTGGGGCCGGCTCTGGAGCCAGGTGGTCCAGCACCGCTTCGACGGCGGCAGCCAGCAGAGGGCGGGCGGCGACGAACCGTACGAGCCGCACGGGGCGGCGGACGGCGCCTTGGACGGCCATGCCCTCGGAAACGTCCTGATCCTCGCCCTGTGGCAGCTGCTCGGCGACCCCGTGGAGGGTCTGGACTACGTCGGCCGCCTCCTCGGTGCGCACGGGCGGGTGCTCCCGATGTCGTTGGCGCCCATCGACATCGAGGCTGACGTCGTCCTTCCGGGGGCGGCCGAGCTGACCCACCTCACCGGGCAGGTCGAGGTCGCGACCTCGACCGGGCGGATGGTGGGGATCCAGCTCGTGCCCGCCGCCCCGGTCGCGTGCCCGCAGGCGGTGGCGGCCATCGACGCCGCCGACTGGATCGTGCTCGGCCCCGGCTCGTGGTTCACCAGCGTCCTGCCGCACCTGCTGGTCCCCGGCCTGCGCGAGGCCATCACCCGGTCGCCTGCCCGTCGGCTGGTGGCGCTCAACCTGGCGCCCCAACCGGGCGAGACGGCCGGCTACTCGCCCGAGCAGCATCTCGAGGTGCTCGCGGCCCATGCCCCTGACCTGACCCTCGACGTCGTCCTGGCCGACGAGGCGGCCGTCGGTGACCCGGCCAGGCTGGAGTCGGTGGTCCGCACTTTCGGGGCGGAGCTGGCCCTCGCGCGGGTGGCCGCAGACGACGGCACACCCCGTCACGACCCGAAGCTGCTGGCCGAGGCGTACGCAGTCGTCCTGCGAGATGGCAGGATCCCCCCATGGCGATGACGGCGGCGGTCAAGGACGAGCTGTCTAGGCTCACGGTCACCAAGCCCTGCTGCCGCAAGGCGGAGGTCTCGGCGATGCTCCGCTTCGCGGGTGGGCTGCACATCGTCGGCGGGCGCATCGTCGTCGAGGCCGAGCTCGACACCGGTGCGGCCGCGCGTCGTCTCCGGCGCGAGATCGCCGAGGTCTTCGGTCATGTCAGCGAGGTCGCCGTGCTGGCTCCCGGTGGGCTCCGCCGTGGCAACCGGTACGTGGTCCGCGTCGTCAAGGACGGCGAGGCGCTGGCCCGGCAGACCGGCCTGCTCGACGGTCGCGGCCGCCCGGTTCGCGGGTTGCCGCCGCAGGTCGTCTCCGGCTCCACCTGCGACGCCGAGGCTGCCTGGCGCGGGGCCTTCCTCGCCCACGGCTCGCTCACCGAGCCCGGCCGCTCGTCCTCGCTCGAGGTCACCTGCCCGGGCCCCGAGGCGGCGCTCGCCCTGGTCGGTGCGGCCCGGCGGCTCGGCATCCCGGCCAAGGCCCGCGAGGTACGTGGCGTCGACCGGGTGGTCGTCCGCGACGGCGACGCGATCAGTGCCCTCCTGACCCGGCTGGGTGCGCACGACAGCGTCCTTGCCTGGGAGGAGCGACGGATGCGGCGCGAGGTGCGTGCGACCGCCAACCGGCTGGCGAATTTCGACGACGCCAACCTGCGCCGTTCGGCGCGGGCGGCCGTCGCGGCGGGCTCTCGGGTCAAGCGCGCGCTGGACATCCTCGGCGAGGACATCCCCGACCATCTCGCGACCGCAGGTCAGCTCCGGCTGGAGCACAGCCAGGCGAGCCTGGAGGAGCTGGGCCAGCTGGCCGACCCACCGCTGACCAAGGACGCCGTCGCCGGGCGGATCCGCCGGCTGCTGGCGATGGCCGACAAGCGGGCCTCCGAGCTGGGGCTGCCGAGCACCGAGTCCGACCTCACGCCGGACATGCTGCACGGGTGACCGCAGCACCTCTGCGAGCGGGCGGCCCGAGCGTGTTACGGGGACGTAACCGCTGCTCCGGGTCGGATAGGCTCGGCCGCGATCCCAAGCAGACGTTCACCGGCTCGTGCCGGTGTCATGGAGGAGACGCACGTGACGATCCGGGTAGGCATCAACGGCTTCGGTCGAATCGGCCGCAACTTCTATCGTGCCCTGGCTGCGAGCGGCGCCGGCTCCGAGGTCGAGATCGTCGGCGTCAACGACCTCACCGACAACGCGACGCTCGCCCACCTGCTCAAGTACGACAGCATCCTCGGCCGGCTCGGATCCGAGGTCACGTACACCGATGACGCGATCGTCGTGGGCGGTGTCAAGATCGCCGCCCTGGCCGAGCGTGACCCGGCGAAGCTGCCCTGGGGCGACCTCGGCGCCGACATCGTGATCGAGTCGACTGGCCACTTCACCAACGCGGCCGACGCCCGCAAGCACGTGGACGGTGGTGCCAAGAAGGTCATCATCTCGGCGCCGGCCAAGGACGAGGACGTCACGATCGTCATGGGCGTCAACCACGGCATCTACGACCCGGCCGCGCACACGATCATCTCCAACGCCTCGTGCACGACGAACTGCCTGGCCCCGATGGTCAAGGTGCTGCACGAGACGTTCGGCATCGAGCACGGCCTGATGACGACGATCCACGCGTACACCAACGACCAGGTCATCCTCGACTTCCCGCACAAGGACCTGCGCCGGGCCAGGGCCGCCGCGCTCAACATGATCCCGACCACCACCGGCGCCGCCAAGGCGATCGGGGTCGTCATGCCCGAGCTCAAGGGCAAGCTCGACGGCTACTCGATGCGGGTACCGATCCCCACCGGCTCGGCGACGGACCTGACCTTCAAGATGTCCCGGCCGGGCACCAAGGACGAGATCAACGCGGCGATGAAGGCCGCCTCCGAGGGCTCCCTCAAGGGCTACCTCGAGTACACCGAGGACCCGATCGTCTCGACCGACATCGTCACCAACCCGGCGTCGTGCATCTTCGACTCGGGGCTCACGAACGTGATCGGCGACAGCGCCAAGGTGCTCGGGTGGTACGACAACGAGTGGGGCTACTCGAACCGGCTGGTCGACCTGGTGAACTACGTCGGCGCCACGCTCTAGGGGCCGGGGTGCGATCGATCGACGACCTCGAGGTCTCCGGCCGGCGCGTCCTGGTCCGCAGCGACCTGAACGTCCCGCTGGCTGCAGAGCCCGACGGCAGCCGCCGGATCACAGACGACGGGCGGATCCGGGCCAGCGTGGCCACGATCGCCGCACTCGCTGACCGTGGCGCCCGTGTCGTGGTGTCCGCTCACCTCGGCCGTCCCGACGGCCAGGTCCGGCCGGAGTACTCGCTGCGGCCCGTCGCCGACAGGCTGGCCGAGCTGCTCGGGCGGCCGGTCAGGCTGGCCGACGACGTGGTCGGTGACTCGGCACATGCCACCGTCGCCGGGCTCGGCGACGGTGAGGTGGCCATGCTCGAGAATCTTCGCTTCGAGGCGGCGGAGACGAGCAAGGACGACGCCGTACGCGGCGCCTTCGCCGCCCGGCTGGCGAGCCTGGCCGACCTGTTCGTGAGCGACGGGTTCGGGGTCGTCCACCGCAAGCAGGCCAGCGTGTACGACGTCGCGCTGCTCCTGCCGCACGCGGCCGGCGGGCTGGTGCTGACCGAGGCCCAGGTCTTCAGCAAGGTGCTCGGCGACCCGGACCGGCCCTACGTCGTGGTGCTCGGCGGGTCCAAGGTCTCGGACAAGCTGGGCGTCATCGGCAACCTGCTCGGCCAGGTCGACCGGCTCCTGGTCGGTGGCGGGATGTGCTTCACGTTCCTGGCCGCCCAGGGCC
The DNA here is from genome assembly GCA_031394045.1 of Sporichthyaceae bacterium. Taxonomy (GTDB): domain Bacteria; phylum Actinomycetota; class Actinomycetes; order Prado026; family Prado026; genus JANYIP01. The sequence goes on along the minus strand of JANMWN010000041.1, from coordinate 27 downwards.
ACGAGGTCGGAGACTCGCTGCTCGAGA
>JANMWN010000032.1:0-31557 GCA_031394045.1 Sporichthyaceae bacterium | reverse complement strand
GACCACGAGTCGGGGCCGTGCTGCGGGCACCTCCGCGCTCAGCGTCTGGTCGCTGTCTTGGCGAGCAAGGCGCTGACTTGTTGCTGCGCGGCGAGTTCTTCTGAGGTGTGGTCGACAAGCAGGCTCATGATGCGGGAGATGTGGTCGTCGGACGCCCGGTAGTAGGCGTAGGTGCCCTCGCGGCGGACCGAGACCATGCCCGCCAGGCGAAGCTTGCTCAGATGCTGGCTGACCGCTGGTGCCTTGGCGCCGACCAGTTCAGCCAGGGCGTTCACGTGTTGCTCGCCCTGCATCAGAGTCCAGAGGATCTTCAGTCGGGTGTCGTCGGCGAGCAGCGCGAGGTACGCGGCAGCCGCACGCGCCGTCTCGTCCGGGAGCACACTCGACTGCGTATCTGCGGACATACGCAGAGAGTGTCGGATCTGCCAGTCATGGTCAAACATCCACGCTCAGGCGGACCGGGCGGTCGAGCCGTTGACTCGCCTGTCTGCCATTACTATGATTGCGTATCAACGCAGATATGCAGAAAGGTGTCATGACGCCACTGCGCGACCACCGCGAGACGCTCACGTTCGTCACCGGCGTGGTGCTTCTCGGGTTCGGTGTCGCCGCTCTGGCTGTCGGCAACAGCGCTCTCGCTGTCGGGTGCTGGGTGGCTGCGACCGTGCTCGGTCTGCTCCTGTCGGCCGCGTCGATGTGGGCAGCGGTGCGCCGCCGTCAGCCAAGTGTCGACGTCATCGCCCTGCTCGCCCTCGCGGGTGCGCTCGCCGTCGGCGAGCCGTTCGCCGGTGCGGTCGTCACGGTCATGCTCACCACCGGAGTGCTCCTTGAGGCTCGCGCGGCTGAACGCGCCCGTCGAGAGCTGAGCCTTCTCGTGGCCCGGACGCCGCGTACGGCGCGACGGCATGAAGGGGACACCCTGGTCGAGGTCCCGGTCGGCGAGGTCGCACGCGGCGACCGGCTGCTCGTCGGCACCGGTGAGGTGGTCCCGGTCGACGGCCGCCTGGTCGGCATTGCCGTGCTCGACGAGTCAGCCCTGACAGGAGAGCCGCTGCCGATCGAGCGGCCATCGGGCGACGATGTCCGATCGGGCGTGGTCAACGCCGGTCCCCCGATCGAGCTCGTAGCCACGGCCGCGTCGTCGGAGTCCACGTACGCAGGGGTCCTGCGTCTCGTCGAGCAGGCACAGGCCTCGTCCGCGCCCTTCGTCCGGGCCGCCGACCGCATCGCGATCTACTTCGTGCCCTTCACCCTCGTTCTCGCCGGGTTCGCGTGGCTGCTCAGCGGTGACGCCGTCCGCGCCGTGGCCGTCCTCGTCGTCGCTACGCCGTGCCCGCTGCTCCTGGCCGCCCCTATCGCGATCATGAGCGGGCTCTCGCGGGCCTCCAAGATCGGCGTGATCATCAAGGGCGGCGGCGCTCTTGAGCGGCTTGCCGCCGGCCGGGTGCTGCTCTTCGACAAGACCGGCACCCTGACCCACGGCAAGCCCGTGCTGGCGAGCGTGATAGCGCCCGCCGACGTCGACGCGGACGAGCTGCTGCGGCTCGCGGCGTCGCTCGACCAGGTCTCGCCCCACGTCCTGGCCACGTCCATCGTGACGGCGGCCCGTGCCCGCGGGCTCGCGATCACCCTGCCCCAGGACGTCGTCGAACATCACGGCTACGGGCTGGAAGGCCGCGTGGGCGGTCGGCTGGTGCGTCTGGGCAAGGCCGACTGGATCGTGCCGGGCACGGCTCCGGACTGGGTCAGGCATGCCCGCCGCCGCGCCAGCCTCGACGGCTCGATGACCGTGTTCGCGTCGGTCGATGGCCGGCCGGCCGGCGTCCTGCTGCTCGAGGACCCCATCCGCGCCGATGCACCGCGCATGCTGCGCGCCCTTCGTGCGGCCGGAATCACCCGCACGGTACTGGTCACCGGAGATCGGGCCGACGTAGCCGAGACAGTCGGACGCATCGTTGGCGTCGATGCCGTCCAGGCCGACCGCGACCCGGCCGACAAGGTCGCCGTCGTTGCTGACGAAGCGCGCAACGGCCCGACCATCATGGTCGGCGACGGAGTCAACGACGCGCCCGCGCTGGCCACCGCCGGTGTCGGGGTGGCACTGGCGGCGCGCGGAGCGACAGCCTCGTCGGAGACGGCCGACGTGGTACTGACGGTCGACCGGATCGGGGTCCTCGCCGATGCCATCCTGGTGGCCCGGCGGGCTCGCGGGATCGCCATGCAGGCGGCTGTGGTCGGCATGGGGCTTTCGCTGGTCGCGATGGTGGCCGCAGCGCTAGGTCTATTGCCCCCGGCCGCTGGTGCGCTCGTGCAGGAGGTCATCGACGTGCTGGCCATCGCCATCGCGTTGCGCGCCGTGCTCGCTCCGCAGTCCCGTGCCGTGGTGCTGCCGCCCGCCGACATGGCACTTCTGCGGCGACTGCACCTCGAGCACTGCTCGCTGCGCCCCATCATCGACCAGGTGCGTGTCGTCGCCGACTCGATCACCGTCGACGGACGCGACCTGAGGACCGCGCAGGCCCTGCTCCAACGCCTGCAGACCGAGACACTCCCGCACGAACGAGCTGAGCAGGAGCTGCTGTACCCGGTCCTGGCACGTGCGCTCGGTGGCGCCGACCCCACCGGCACCCTGAGCCGAACCCACGCCGAGATCGAGCACCAGGTCGGGCGATTCGCCCGGCTGCTCGAGGAGCTCGACGGCCAGGTGGCCGACGCCGAGGACATCGTCGAACTTCGCGGCCTGCTCTACGGTCTATACGCCATCCTGCGCCTCCACGACGCTCAGGAGGAAGAAGGCGCCTTCAGCCTCGTGGACGATCGCGTACCGGCGCCCCCTGGCTAGGCCAAGGCGGACCGGTAGTCGTGGACGAAGTCGGCGATCGTGCGCGGCTCGCGACCCAGGATCTGTGCGACATCAGGGGTAACGGTGGCGGCGTAGCCGGCCTTGAAGACCTCGAACAGCGCCAGGATGTCCCTGACCTGGCTGTCCGGGAGCCCGAAGCCGCGCAGGCTCTGACCGAACGCCTCCGGGGGCACGTCCACGTAGGCGACGTCGTGGCCTAGTTCTGCCTGGAAGGCTGCGGCTATCTCGGCGTAGGTGATCGCTTGCCCACCGGTGAGCTTGTGGGTCTGGCCCACGTGTCCGTCACTGGTGAGGATGGTGGCGGCCACCTCGGCGATGTCGCGGGTGTCGAGGAATCCGACCGCGCCGTCGCCGGCGGATCCGTAAAGGGCGCCCTGCTTGATCGTCTCTGCACTCGAGAGCAGGTTCTGGAAGTAGCCGCTGGGCGCCAGGACGGTCCAGGGCAGGGCGGTCGAGGCGAGGTGGGCGTCCAGCGCCGCGTGTCCGCGGGCGTAGCTGATGGGGCTGGTGAGGTCGGCACCCATGACTGAGATGCGCACCAGGTGCGCGATCCCGGCCTGCGCTGCGGCATCGATGAGTGGTCGTTGCAGGTCGACGAAGCCGTCCAGCGATGGGGTGTTGAGGAAGACCTTCTCCGCACCGTCGAGCGCCGCCTTGACCGAGGCGACGTCGGCGAGATCTCCCTCGATGATCTCGACCCGGTCGCCGAACGCTCTCTGCGCCTTTGCGGCGTCACGCACGAGTACCCTCACGGGCGCACCGCGGTCGAGGAGGGCGGGAACGACGGCCGATCCGATGTTGCCGGTGGCGCCGGTGACGAGAATCATGGGTGGACCCCTTAGGTGAAAGAGTCAATGATTGGTATGACCAACTGTTGTCGGGACGCCTACCCTGCTTCGATGGACGCTGCGAGACCTGACGTCGAGATCCTGCAACCTCCGCAGGTGATGCTCTCGACGGCGACCTACCTGGTCGGTCGGCTCTCGGTCGACGGGCGGCGCCGCGCTGTCGCCGCTGCCGCGAGCGCCGGTCTGCGACTGAACTCCTACGCGGTCCTCGCCTGTCTGCACGAGTACGGGTTGTCCTCCCAGCGCGACCTGTCCGTGCGGTTGGGGCTGGACCCGAGCGACGTCGTCGCCGTCCTGGACGAGCTGGAGTCGCACGGATTCGTCAGTCGCACCCGGTGCGCTGAGGACCGCCGCCGCCACAGCGTGGCCATCACACCGACCGGAACACGGGTGCGCAAGGCGGCCGCGCGGGCACTCGAGGCCGCGCAGGACGGATTCCTCGCTGCCCTCAATCCGGCCGAGCGCGAGCAGTTCACCACCCTGCTGCGGCGCATGAACGACCAGCAGTCCGAATTCATTGACCGCCGGTCCGGCGGCCGCTAGAAAGGCACCTGAGTTGACCCCGTCTCTGCCGTGAACAGGCTCAGCCGTCTGGCTTCGGCAGCCTCGCTGCCGAGGGAGGACCCTCTCGGGGCCGACTCGTCACCGTCCGGATCGTCGCCGCGTGTCTTCCTGAAGGCAGGTACCTCCTATGGACCCGAAAGTCACGCGAGAGAGCGCTCCCTCACCTGAGGTCGCACCCGTGCGCCGCGGCCAACGGAGCCGGCGGAAGGCCGCCCTTGCGGTCCTCGGCGTCTTGACGCTCGGTCTGGCCGCACTCACGGCGGCGGGGCCGGTCGCTGCAGCATCGGCTTCAAGCGACCCGAACCTCGGCCCGAACGTGATGATCTTCGACCCGAGCATGCCGACGAGCCAGATCCAGGCTGCCGTCGATGCCGTCGCCGCTCAGCAGCTGGGCAACCAGTTCGGTACGCAGCGCTACGCACTGCTGTTCAAGCCGGCACCTACGGCTCGGACACGACCCCGCTGAACTTCCAGGTGGGCTACTACACCGAGGTGGCCGGCCTCGGCCAGAACCCGACCGACGTGACGATCAACGGAAGCGTCTACGTGCGCAACCAGTGCGACACCAACGGCAGCTGCATCGCACTCAACAACTTCTGGCGCTCGCTGTCGAACCTCACGATCAATGTGACGACCCCGAACTTCGGGTGCTACAGCGGCCAGTTCTGGGCCGTCTCCCAGGCTGCACCGATGCGCCGGGTGAACGTCATCAACGGGAATGTGACCCTGATGGACTACTGCACCGGGCCCTCCTTTGCCAGCGGCGGGTTCATCGCCGACTCCAGCTTCAGCGGGGGCACCGTCATCAACGGCTCTCAGCAGCAGTTCGTCGTGCGCAACAGTGCGCTCGACGGGTGGACCAACGGCGTGTGGAACCAGGTCTTCGCCGGCGTGACCGGCGCGCCCCCGCAGTGCTTCCCCTTCCAGCCCAACGGCTGCGGTGGCCCCTACACCACCCTGGCGACCAACCCGGCCAGCCGGGAGAAGCCCTACCTCTACATCGACGCCAACGGCGCGTGGAACGTCTTCGTGCCCGCCGCCCAGACGAACTCGACGGGTACGACGTGGGCGAACGGTCCGACACCCGGGCGCTCCATCCCGTTGTACGACTTCTACCTGGCCAAGCCGTCCGACTCGGCGGGCACCATCAACATGCAGCTGCGCCGGGGGCGCAACCTGCTCTTCACCCCTGGGGTGTACGACATCGGTAGGACCCTTCAGATCACCCGGTCCGACACGATCGTCCTCGGCCTGGGCCTGGCCACTCTGACTGCCGGCAACGGGGCCGTGGTGATGAAGGTCGAGGACGTGGCGGGAGTCGACATCGCCGGGCTCACTATCGACGCCGGCCCGCAGAAATCTCCGGTGCTGCTTCAGGTCAATGGCTCGGACGGCCACAGTCGCGGTAAGACGGGCGAACCGACCGCGTTGCAGGACGTCTTCTTCCGCATCGGCGGCCCGCACGCTGGTCAAGCGACGGTCAGCCTGAAGGTGAATGGTGACAACGTCATTCTCGATGACATCTGGGCCTGGCGGGCAGACCACGGCGACGGTGTCGGCTGGACGTCGAACACCGCCGACACCGGCGTGGTCGTGAACGGCAACAATGTGACAGCCACCGGCCTGTTCGTCGAGCACTACCAGAAGACCGAGGTTGTCTGGAACGGCGAGAACGGCCGCACCATCTTCTTCCAGAACGAGATGCCCTACGACGTGCCCAACCAGTCCGCCTGGATGAACGGCATCGCCAACGGCTACGCGGCCTACCAGGTCAACCCCAAGGTGAAGACGCACGAGGCATGGGGTCTGGGCAGCTACTCGTTCTTCAACCAGGGCGTCGATGTCTTCGCGGACAACGCCTTCTTGGTGCCGAACCGGCCCGGTGTGAAGATGCACGACCTGTTGACGCTCTTCCTCGACCCCAGCGTCGGCAAGGGCGGCATCACCAACGTGATCAACAACACCGGCGGCTCGTCCACCATCGCCAACCCGGACGTCCCCGTCACGGTCGTCAACTACCCCTGAGGACGTCTCGCGGCTGCGTGCGTGCGGCAGCAGGAAGGCGGTCAGCAGTTCCCCACCGACGCGTCCGACAGCCTGTTCAAGGCGGTACGTGCGGATGGCAACGCCGTCTTCATGTCGCTCTCACTGGAGCGACAGTCCGTCCTGCGTCCAGTCGATCGCTGACGCGTCGGTGAGTCCTGCCGTGGCCAGAACCTCGTGGGCGGCTGCCTCGACGGCGCCCGGAGTTCTCGCGAGAATCTCGCGTACGCGGTCGCCGGCGAACTCAGGCTCAAGGTCGAGCTGCCTGGCGACGACCTCCCAGTCCTGCGCCTCGATTCGGGTGAACGCGTCGGTCCGGCCCAGATGGAACGCGCGGTGGAGCGTCCGCACGTTGTCGTCCCGTCGACCCTTCGGGCGTGTGTACGGGAGGGCACTGTTCACGTCGTACAGGGGCGCGAGGGTGGCGTTGCCGGCAGCCAGCAGCAGCGAATAGTTCTTTGCGTGCCCATCAGTTGACGCGATGGCGTAGCTGTAGGCCAAAGCATCGAGGAATCGCGCTGCCGAGGCCCGACCCTGGGCCGGCGGGAGCCGGCGGAACAGGCCCCCGATCGCCGCGATGCCCGGACCGCCGTCGGACTGGTACTTGCGGCTCGGCGCCACACCGAGCGCCTGGCACAGGTCCTCCTGGTGCACTCGCGTCCAGGTTCTGCCATCCCGAGTCCGGTCGTAGCGCTGGGACACGAGGACGTGGCTCTCGTCGGGCAGGCGGAGCACCGACGTACGCGCTGCGGCCAGACCGAGCTGGCGCGCGGCGGTCAGCAGGACGGCTTCAGTGACGTCGGACTCAGCGAACCCGGGTATGGCTGGCTTGAGGATATGAGTGGTCGGCTCGGCTCCGTGCGGGATTCCCCACTGGCCGTTCTCGTACCGGAGGGCGAGCTTTCCCGGCGCGCCCGCGAGACTCCACCGTCCGTTGTCGTGCTGAATGGGGAGCCCGCTGGTCGCTGACTGCCGGACCTCCGCAACTCGAACCGCCAGCTCCGCCGCGTCGATCCACTCGATGCTGCCTGGATGGTTCGGGTCGACGTCAAGCCTCAAGATCTGCAGCGCGCCCGCAGTGTCTCGCCCGACATGGGCGAGCAACCCGAAGACGTTGCGCGCCGAGGTGGCAGCGTCAGCAGCGATGCTATTGAGCGTGTTCTCGTTGTCGGGGAGCAGCCCCCCACAGAAACGCTGCCCACCCGAGCCGGAGGGTGCTGATCTGCTGTCAGTGGCAATGACAGGGATAACGGGGTTGCGTCCAGCCGCCCGACGTACGCGTCGTCGTACCCGAAGCTCACGACCTGATCCGAGTCGCTGGTCAGGTAACCGACCAGGGTCGTGTTCAGGTAGACGGCGAGGCGGTCGCCAGCCGCGGTGGTCCTGGAAGGTCCGCCTCGTTCTGCCAGACCACGGCCTCGAGGTCCGGCGCCACGGTTACGTCCTCGACGCTGACGGTCAGGCCCACGGACGCGAGAGCGCGGAGGATCAGGAGGAGCTCAGCGCGTGGCGCGCCCCCGCGCTCGACCCAGTCGCGGCTGGCCCCAAAGTTGTCCGCCAGTTCCTGTTGAGTCAGGCCACGTCGACGGCGGGCAGAACGGAGTACCTGTCCCAATGCTTCCGGACTGTCGATGCGGCCGTCGCTCACACCCCACTATGTCGTCGTACGACGACAATCGCAGACATGTCGCCGTACGACGACACGTTGCAGCTTGTCGTCGTACGACGACAGGCGTCAGACGTCCCGGACGACGTCGAGGTTGAGGAACTCAGGAGGGCTGGCCATCATCTCCGCCATCAGGGCGCGGATGGCCAGCATCGCCTCCTCGCGGCGCGGGTCCTGCTCGCGGGCGCGGGCCTTGTCCTCGCTCTCGAACAGGACGAGGGTGTGGAGCGCGCTGGGGTCGGCCTGATCACGCATGAAGATCGTTCGCAGCAGACCCGAGTCCGCCTGCTCGGCCGCGTGCAGCTGCTCGATCAGGGACGCGAGATCCGCCTCGCTGCCCGGCTTCAGGTTCATCTTGATGATCTGCGCCCACATAGGGGACCGGCTTTCCTTGGGTCGGCTGGCGACGGGGACGTCCGTCCGCCCCATAATCCCGGTACCCGGTCCGAGGTGTGTGGATTCGACCAGATCCCTTCGCGGGCCCTGCTTCTCCAGGGCACTGCGGTCACTCCTGACGGTCGAGCTCTGCCTCGAGGAGCTCAGCCAGCCGGTCCACGTCGACCTGGTCGAGTCGCAGCATCACCAAAGGCCAGCCGGCGTAGCCGGGTGCGGTGAAGAACAGGTCGGGTTCGCCGAGCAGGAGGGCCTGCTTCTCGGCCACGTGCGGCAGGGCCATGGCGAGGTCGCGTACGTCGTCGGCGTCAGCCATCGTGCCCCTCCTCGACCGCTCGCTGCAGGGAAATAGGCTAGAGGCGCCGCCCGACAGCTCCACAGCGATCAGGACAGCGCGATCAGGGCTCCGATCGCGAACCCCGTGCCGACGAGCCACAGCCAGGTCGGCAACCGGTGCCAGATCCCCTTGCTCGTCATCGGCCTCGCCCTTCAGCCCGCGTAGACACTGTCGCCCTTGACCACGACGGTCACCTTGGCCAGGCCCGTAGTGGCCGGTCCCTGCACGGCGGCGCCGGTGGCGACGTCGAAGCGGCTGCCGTGGCACGGGCAGACGATCGCGCCGGCCTCGACGGATCCAACTGTGCAGCCCTGATGGGGGCACACGGCCGAGAAGCCCTGCACCGCACCCTGCGCGTCCTTGACCAGCACCACCCTGGCGCTCTCGACGACGAGCCCACCGCCAGCGGGCACCTGATCGAGCTTGGCGAGCACCTGCCCACCGGACTGGACGGTGCCGTACGCGTTCGCAGCCTCCGTCGCGCTCCTGGGCTTGGCTGCGTCGCTGCCGTTGGCCACGGTGAAGCCGACCACGCCCGCGGCCGCGGACACCGCGCAGCCCGACAGGACCGATCGGCGAGTCAGTTCGGCGGGGGACATCGGCACCTCCTTCAGATCAGCGGGACGCCGGTACGGGTGAAGAACCACAGGGCAGCACTCAGCCACAGCAGCACGAGCGACGACAGCACGCCCCCGCCGAGGACCGGCAGCACCCAGCCGGGCAGGCGGGGCAGCCGCAGCGCCAACATCTTGGCCGCGTACGCGCCGTAGAAGGCGCAGCCGGCGAGCCCGTGCACCACGACACGGGGGCTGCTGGTGACGAAGCCGAGCGACCAGATGCAGTGCAGCGCGACCGGGAGCGTCAGGACGAAGGCCACCGAGCCGCTCCAGCGGTGCACCGGCGCAGTCCACGGCGGAGCGGCACCGGCGCGGGGGAGCCGGCCCCACATCCACAGCGCGGTGACGAGCTGGACGACGAGCAGCAGCGCGGCGGCGGTCGTCAGCCAGCTCTTCATCTGCAGCATGCCCGAGAAGCCCAGGGTGAACAGCGGACGCAGCGCCGCGGTGTGGACCTTGGCGTAGACACCCATCGAGACCGACACAGCGGCCCCGACGAGCAGCGCTCCCGCGAGCGCCGCCGAACCCGCGGGCGCGGCCGGCCTTGCCTCTGAGCTCACAGCTGGCCCTTCCGTCGGACCGATCTAGCACGACGTCGACGCGAACACTACTGTCCACGCGTATGGAGGCGTCCGAGATCGACCAGCTGGAGTCGGCGCTTCGCCGGACCGAGGCGATCCTGGCGGGTGTCAGTGCTGACCAGGCCGGGCTGCCGACCCCCTGTGCCGACTACGACGTGGCCAGGCTCGTCGACCATCTGGTCGGCTGGGCGAGCAGCTTCGCCGCGAGGGTCACGGGAAGCACCTTCGAGGGTGACCCGAACGACTTCCGTGCAGGCGCGGATCCGGCGGGGGAGTTCCGCGCCGCGGCGCGCTCGATCGTCGGCGCGTACCGGTCAGGTCGGCCCGAGGCCGAGAAGCTCCCGGTCGGGATGCTGCTGATGGAGTACGTCGGCCACGGGTGGGACCTGGCTACGGCCACCGGACAGCCCGTGACGTTCACGGCGGCAGAGGCCGAGCCTGCCCTTCGTACCGGTCGGGAGATGCTCAAGTCCGAGTACCGGGGTCCGGGCCAGGCCTTCGGGCTCGAGGCCGAGGCCGACGAGGCGGCCGGCTCGGTGGGGCGGCTGGTCGCCTTCCTCGGCCGCTCTCCGGGGTGGACGCCCGAGTCGTCACCCGGACCGGCGGGGCCCTAGCGCGGTACGTTCCAGCGGTGCAGGGGAGCGAGCGGTTGGCCACCTACCGCGCCCGCGACGCCGACGGGCGTGATCCCCACCCGGAAGCGGAGCAGGTACGACGCCATCTCGCAGGCGCCGACCCGGCCCCGCTCCTGCGTACGTCGTGGACCCAGCTGCGTACGTTCCCCGTCGACCTGTCGCTGACCAGCGCGACCGTCAGCAGCGCCGACGCCGGAGCAACGCCCGAGCGCTTCGACCCGCTGATCCGCTCGGTCGTCGACGGCGACGCCGACGCCGTCGGACTCGGCGGGTACGGCGAGCAGCGCAGCATCTACACCACTCCCGAGTACGAGTCCGCCGACGACCCCGGTGCCGAACGGCGCTCGGTCCACCTGGCGCTCGACGTGTGGACCCCCGGCGAAGCACCGGTCTGCGCGCCGCTCCCCGGCACCGTCTCGGTGCTGCGGAACAACAACGTCCGGCTCGACTACGGGCCCGTGGTGATCCTCGAGCACCAGACCGACGACGGCGTGCGTTTCTGGTCCCTGTACGGGCACCTCTCGCTGCGGACGCTCGACCTGACGCGAGTCGGCCAGCCGGTCGAGGCCGGCGAGCTGATCGGGTGGGTGGGGACGCCACCCACCAACGGTTACTGGGCCCCGCACGTGCATGTGCAGCTGATCCTCGACCTGCTGGACGTCGGGCCCGACTACCCGGGGGTGGCCCGACCGTCGGAACGCTCGCTCTGGCTCGGCCTCTCGCCCGACCCCGCTCTCCTGCTGCACTGCTGATCCGAGGGCGCCCTAGGCTGGTCGGAGCCAGTCGATCAGGCGGGCCGCAGTCGAACTCCAGGAAGGGTTTCCATGCGCCTCCGGCGGCTTGGACGGTCAGGGCTCGTGGTCTCGGTGGTCGGGCTGGGGTGCAACAACTTCGGCGGCCGGATCGGGCGCGAAGCCACTGCGGCCGTCGTGCACGCAGCGATCGACCACGGGATCACGCTCTTGGACACCGCAGACAGCTACGGCGACCCGGTCGGCTCGTCCGAGGAGCTGCTGGGCGAGGCGCTCGCCGGCCATCGGGACGAGGTGGTGCTGGCCACCAAGTTCGGCAAGCCCATGGGCGGCGTCGCCGGGCTGGACTGGGCGGCGCGTGGCTCCCGGCGCTACGTACGTACGGCGGTGGAGGCCTCGCTGCGCCGGTTGCGTACCGACCGGATCGACCTGCTGCAGATGCACGAGCCGGACCCGGCGACCCCGATCGAGGAGACGCTGGCCGCTCTGGACGACCTGGTCCGCGCGGGCAAGGTGCTGCACCTCGGCAGCTCGCAGTTCGCCGGCTGGCAGGTCGTCGAGGCCGAGTGGACGGCGCGGTCCCGGCTGACCAGCCGCTTCGTGAGCACCCAGGACAAGTACAGCGTCATCGACCGTGCGGCTGAACGTGAGCTGGTCCCGGCCTGCCTGGCCTCCGGCGTCGGGCTGCTGCCGTTCTTCCCTCTGGAGCACGGCCTGCTCACGGGCAAGTACCACCGTGGAGCCGCAGCGCCCGCGGGCAGCCGGCTCGCCCGGTCGACGCACGTCGAGCTGCTCGAGGACGCGCCCTGGGACCGGATCGAGGCGGTGGAGAAGTTCGCGGCCGAGCGCGGGCGCACGCTCCTCGACGTCGCGATCGGCGGCCTCGCGGCTCAGCCGGCGGTCGCTTCGATCATCGCCGGCGCTACCACGCCCGAGCAGGTGGCCGCAAACGTGGCCGCGGGCGGCTGGGAACCGACGACTGACGATCTGGCCGAGCTCGACCGGCTGACGACCCGACTGACGTCTGGCTGAACCTGGCTGAGGCGGCCCCTGCGGGCACGGGTCAGCTCACACCGGACCCGGGAATCCCGTCCAGCGAGATGAAGCAGGAGGCGCTCGTCCTTCCGGCTGCCCACTCTGCGGCGGTCGGCGCCCCGACGAGAGCGCCGAGCGGGTCCGCCTTCACGCTGCCGGCGAAGGTCGCGCAGGCCTTCCGGCTCAGTGCCGCCGCGGCTGCCGCTCCTGGGTACTTCCCGCCTGCCGTGGCGATGGGGAGCACGGCGACGAGGTACATGCCGTGGTGCCCGGCGCACGGAACAGTGGCGACCTTGGCGGCCGGACGGCTCGGCGTGCAGACTCCGTACTTGGCCATGGCACCCGGTGCCGAGATGACCCCCTTGACCGACCCGGACACCGCCTCGACCTCGCCACCGGCCGTCTTGCCCAGCACGACGCCGCACGCGAGCCAGGTCTTGGCCTTCCCCTTCGCGGCGGTCCCCACGATCGGTAGCGTCCCGAATCGCTCGGCCCAACGGAAGTGGTCGGCCACGTACGCCTCGGGCGACGGGCATCGTGCTCCGGCCGCGGCCAGCGCCGCCTGCTGCTTGGTCGGTAGCGGGCCGACGTACGTCGCGAGCGCGTAGACCTCGAGGTCGTGCTGCTGGGCGCACGGAAGCTTCTTGAGACTGCCGATGAAGACCGCGCCCGTGGCGGGCACCTTGGACGCGCCGACGAAGCACTGGCCGACCTTGGGTGCGACGTTGGGGGCCATGGCGACCGGCTGCACGGTGGTCCCCGCGCCGGCGGCCGTGGAGTCGTCGGAGCTGAACGTGCCGAGCACCTTGGCGCCGATCCCGGCTACGGCCAGCACCGCGACCGTCGCGGCGGCGACGATGGCAAGGGTGCGACGGCTCGGCATCGAACGGGTTTCCGCTGGGGCCGACTCGGTCAGGATGTCCAGCGACCGGCTGGGCGGCCCCACGGGCACGGCCGGAGGAGGCTCCTCCGTGGGGATCGGCAGCGGCACCCCGTCGACCGGGATCACCTCCGCGACGGCCGGGAGGGCCGGGACAGGGGCTATGGCTACGGCGGCTGCGACGGGCGGCGTTGGCTGCGTAGCGAGGGGCAGGTGACGGACGTGAGAGGTCCAGTCACGCCCGTCCCACCACCGGATCAGGCCCGGGTCGTTGGGGTCGCTGTACCAACCCTCGAGGGGCGTTCCACTGCCGGCCACGTCGACCCCGTTCGTTTGACTACCTCTGGGATCGGGACCGCGGGGCGGGCGCTTGAGCCTTCGACCCGCGAATACACCAGGTCGACGACCTCGTGCCCCTTGGCCAGCCCGGCCCGTTCGAACCGCGTGACCGGCCGTCCGGCCGGGCGTGGCTGACCTGGTCCAACGATGTCGAGGCGCTTGGTGAGCCCTGGTTCGGCGTCCAGAACCGTGCGCATCTGCTCGGCGTAGCCGGCCCAGTCGGTCGCCAGGTGCAGCTCGCCGCCCTGCTCGAGACGGGTGACCGCCATCGCGACGAACTCCGGCTGCACCAGGCGGCGCTTCTGGTGCCGCACCTTCGGCCACGGGTCGGGGAAGAAGACCCGGATCCCTGCGAGGGTGTCCGGGGCGAGCATGTCCCGCACGAGGTCGACGGCGTCGCCCGAGACGATGCGTACGTTGCTCAGCCGTTCGGTGCCGATCCGCTGCAGCAGGCGCCCGAAGCCGGGTGTGTGCACGTCGACGGCCAGCACGTTGGTGCCCGGGTCGGCAGCCGCCATGGTCGCGGTTGCCTCGCCGGTGCCGAACCCGATCTCGAGGACCACGGGCCGGTCGTCGCCGAAGAGCCGGCCCAGGTCGAGCAGCCTTCCGTCGACGTCGACCCCGTACGCGGGCCAGAGCCGCTCGATCGCCTCGGCCTGTCGGACGGTGACCCGACCGCGACGCGGGTGGAAGGTGCGGATCGGCCGCTCGGAGCTTGGCACGGGCCCACGGTATGCGGCCGACGGCCGTCCGCCGGTGCCCGGGGGAGACTGGAGGGGAACACCCGGAACACCCCGGCCGACGACGAGGGAGCAGCGATGTCCCAAGGACCGACCCTTGGCCGACGGCTGCTGCTGTCCGGGCTCGCTGCCACCGGGGCGGGGCTGCTGCCCGGGTGCACATCCTCGGCGTCCCCGGCAGCGTCGGGGCAGCCTTCGTCGCCAGCGACCACGCCCAGCGCGCCGCCGACCGGCTCGCCCAGCCCGACGCTGACTCCTGCGGCTCCGGGCATCGCCACGCTGCCGGTCACGCACCCTTGGCGACCAACCGCGAGCGAGGTCTCGCCTGCGGTGAAGCTCCGGGCGGTCCGCCTGCTCGAGGCGGTCCTGGCGTGGCCGCCCGGTGGGCGCGGACTGGCCGCGGCGCGGGCGCGAGCGGCCGCACTCGGCTACGACCCCAGGCTGGCCGACCAGCTCGCCGGCCTGCTCACGACCGAGCCGTCGGCTGCTGTCCAGGTCGTCGACGCCCAGTACGGCGGCATCTTGTCCGCCTCGTCCAGCGTGCTCGTGGTCTTGCGGCAGTGGCTCGCCGGGACGGCGGCGGCGTCCGGCGCGTCCGGCCCGTCCGGCCCGGCCGTGACCGCCGGCGGCACCACCGTGGACGTACGCCTGGTCGCCGCGACCCCCCACTGGCGGGTCACCGCCCTGCACCCGGCGGCTCCGGGTGCGCCGGCCACCCGGCTGTCCAGCCTGGCCGCCGGCCTGCTCGCCGAACCTCGGTTGCGGCTGCCCGTCGCGGCGCACGCCGACCTCCGGTCCGGGACCATCTCGCCCGGCGTGCTCAGTGCGCTGAGGGGACTGGCCGACCGGCACGTGATCGACCTGAGCGTGGTGAAGTCTGGCCACCCGCTGTACGTCTTCGGGACCTCCCGCCGCAGCGATCACCCCCCGGGCCACGCCGTCGACATCTGGGCCGTCGACGGCAAGGCTGTGGTCGAGCCGGCCAACCGCGCCCTCGTCGAGTCGGCGATGCGGCTGGGCATCGCCCTCGGTGCCTACCAGGTGGGTGGCCCGGTCGACCTGGACGGCGGTGGTAGCCGGTACTTCAGCGACAACACCCACCACGACCACATCCACCTGGGATTTCACGCGTAGCCGGCCGCAAAGCTCCCGTGCGGCGCTGCTGTTGGACTTCGCCCGATCCGTGCTACGGTTTCCGCGGTTGCAGTTGCAGTTCCTCGTACGTTCTTGGACGCCCGCGGCTTCTGGTCGCGGGCGTTTTTCCGTCAGGTAGCTTTCCCGGGAGGGGATGCAGGCAGCAGCCGCAGGCTCGCGAGGTGCGAGTCTGGAAGAAGTCCCCCGAAGGAGACAAGCACATGGCACAGGGCACCGTGAAGTGGTTCAACGCCGAGAAGGGCTTCGGCTTCATTGCGCAGGATGGCGGAGGCGCTGACGTCTTCGTTCACTTCTCCGCGATCGTGGCGGACGGCTACCGTTCGCTCGACGAGAACCAGCGCGTGGAGTTCGAGATCACCCAGGGCCCGAAGGGCCCGCAGGCAGAGCAGGTCCGCCCCGCCTAGTTCTCAGACTCCTCGTCTGAGCTTGGCAAGGCGCTAGACCCGCGAGGGCCCCGGCTTCGGCCGGGGCCCTCGGCATGTCCGGACCACTTGTACCTCCGGAGCTCACGAGACGGGCGAATCCGTTCGAGATCGGGAGTCAAGTCCCCTGAGCAACAGGCCGATGAAGATCGAAGGTCGGGGGACCTGTCAGCGACATTCACCGCATCTCGGAGGGACGAACCATGGACACGCACGACCACGACAAGAACAAGCGGCGCCGTCGTGCGCTGCGAGCGGCTGCGCCCGTTGCGGGTCTGCTGGCCGCAGGCCTGCTCGTCTGGCAGGGCAGCTACGCGGCCTTCTCGGCGACCACCCAGAACAACACCGACGCATGGACGTCCGGCTCGTTGGCGCTGACGAACAACGGCGGCACCGCGGTGTACGCGGCCACGACCACGGCGACCTTCAACGAGCTCGCGCTCAAGCCCGGCAGCACCGGCACCAAGTGCATCACGGTCAAGAGCACCGGCACTGCTGCAGGTTCGCTGGCGTTCTACCGCAGCGCCCTGGCCGACTCGGCCCCGTCGCTCGGTGCGCAGATCCAGGTCACCATCGACGCGGCTCCGGTCGCTGCTGACGTCCTGATCGGCTGCGGAGGCTTCCCGGTGGTCGGCCTGACCAACGTGGCCACCGGCATTGCGCTCACGGCGCTGCCGACCACGTTCGCCACCGCTGTCGGACCGGTCGCTGTCGCGGCGGGTACCCAGCTGGTCGCGTACCGGATCGCCTGGACGTTCGCCACCACGGGTACCACCGCTGGTGACAACGCGCTCCAGAGCAAGACCGTGACGGCTGGCTTCACCTGGGAGATGCAGTAAGCCCAGGCACCAACCGCCTCTGAGATCGCTGCAGATCGCAGGTAGTTGACGAACCGCCGGCCCCGGCGCCCCGTGCACGTGGGGTTCCGGGGCCGGCGTTCGTAGAGACCCGCACAAAGCGACGACGAGTCCCGAGAGGAGGAGTCATGCCCACCGATCCTGCGCAGCACCCCGAGCCCGCGCAGCAGCCAGACCCAGCAGACCAGCCGGTCCCCACGGACGAGGCAGTGCCGAAGTACGGGCGTGCTCGCCTCTACGCCGGTCTGGTCGGTCGGAGCTGGCTCTGGTTCATCGTCGGATGCCTTGCCATCACGTTGATCCCGATGCTGTTCGGCTGGCGTCCGTACGTCGTCGAGAGCGGCTCGATGGAGCCGCGGATCAACATCGGTGACGTCGTCCTCGCGTCGCCGGTCTCCGACCGTTCGGCCTTGCTCGGCAGGGTCACCGTCTTCGACTCGCCCAGCAAGCGCGGCGAGATCCTCACCCACCGCGTCGTCCGCTTCGACGGGCCGGTAGCCATTGTCACCAAGGGCGATGCCAACCGTATCGAGGACACCGGTCGTATCACGATGACCGACGTACGCGGCCTCGGCCGGCTGCTGGTCCGCTGGGTGGGGTTGCCCCTGGTGTGGATCCAGACCAAGCAGTGGCTCTTCCTGCTCCTGTTCCTTGCCAGCCTGTGGCTGGCCGGCCTCGCCGTTATCCGCGACCACGAGGAGGACGACGACGACGCCGAGCCGGACGGGTCCGAACCACCCTCAGGGGACGATCCGGCGGCCGTCGAGTCTCCGACCCGAAGCTCGGTCACGCTCGCGGCGTCGCGTCGGTTCCGGCTCCCTGGTGCCACCCACCGCGCCCTGGGCAGGGCCTCGGCCCGGCTGGCCCGGCCCGACTGGGCGCTGCGAACCGGGTTCGTCCTGATCAGCGCCATGTCCCTGCTGGTGCCGGCGACGATGGCCTCGTTTGCGGCGACGACGGCCAGTACTACCAACTCGTGGACCGTGGGGAGCTGGGACTACACCGCCCAGGTCAACAACCTCGGCCCGTACCTGTACTGGAAGCTCGACGAGACCGGGACTGCTACGACGGCGGCTGACGCGTCGGGCAGCGGCCGCACCGGTACGTACAACTCGAGCGGATCCACGACGTACTTCACCCGCCTGGTGGGTGGGGGTGGCCTCGCGAACAACACCCCGAACAACGCGGTGACCCTGACCAACACGAACTCGTGCGTCAACACGACCTCGGCGACAGCCGTCGCCGGCCCGGCCGCGTTCTCGCTGATCGTCTGGTTCAAGGTCCCGAGTACGTACAACTCCGGTGGAAAGCTGATCGGCTTCGAGACGCCGCAGACCGGCGTCGCGGTGTTCGGCGCCGGCGGCAACTATGACCGGCAGATCTACATGGACGGCAACGGGCGGATCTGGTTCGGCGTCTACAACAGTGCGCCGATCGCGATCAGGTCGGGAACGCTGAACGACGGCAGCTGGCACATGGCTGTCGGCACGATCGGCGCGGCCGGCATGCACCTGTACATCGATGGCACCGAGGTGTCGACTAACGCCAACACGGTGGCCTATGCCACGACGGGCTGGTGGCGGGTCGGGTGCGGTAACCTCGCCGGCTGGGGCTCGGCGAACTGGACCGGGCCGAACTTGCCCGGCGGCTGGTCGCCGGCCGTGAACTACACGTTCATGGCCTCCCTCGACGAGGCGACAGTGCTCACCACCCAGCTGACCGCCGCGCAGATCTCGGGGCTCTACTCCATCAGGTAGCCCCGCGGTCAGGCATCAAGGTGGGCCGCCGCGCGCTCGCCGATGTCCGGGAGGGTCAGCTCGTCGGCGGCGGTGCGTGCCACGACGTACACCGAGTCCTCGAGGAACCGCACGGCGTAGTAGCCGCTGCCCGGCTGGTAGGAGCCGGCGTCGCCGGGACCGAGGATGTTGCCGTCGATGTCGAGACGGCCGGACACGACGTACGTCACGGAGCCGTGGGTGTAGCCGTGGTCGGGCACCAGGTCGCCCTGCTTGCCGCGGACGATCGTCAGCACTGCACCGTTGGTGTGCAGCCGGGTCACCTCGGCGCCGAGCACGTTCTTGCTCCAGCGGGTGGAGTCGGCGGGAAGGGGCTTGAAGCCGGGCATGGCACTCCCTGTGGTGTCAGGTGTTCGGATCAAGTGTGACGCACATCACACCAGATCAACTTGGTCACGGAACGATAACCGTGGCACGGTCTCCGGAGCACCTTCTGCACGAAGACCCGCACGAAGACATCTTCATACAAGTCAGACCGGACGCCGAATCCTGCCCACCGGACTGACTCCTTCCACACCCGCCGGGCAGGAGCGGGGGACCCAATCCGTCCTTCGTGGACTGGCCGCGGTGGTGAGCGATCACTGCCGAGGCCTTGGGGTTAAGTCGTCCGCCGCAGCAGCGGTAGCCGACCGGGCACCTTCCCGCCCGAACCCGACAGCTGACCTCGCAGGCGTTCGGAAGGGTTCCGTATGCCTGCTCGTCTGCTCGCACACGTCCGGCGCAGCGCGCTCCTCACGCTGGCCATGACGGGTACTGCCCTGCTCGCCAGCCTGGTGGCCGTCGCGCCTGCAAACGCCTCGGTCCCGGTCGAGCGCGGCCCGTCCCTCAACGTCGTCATCACGCCCGTACCCGTGGTGGTTGCTCCTGTGGTGACGCCCGCGGCCAAGGTGCTGGCCTATGCGGCCACCCTGCGAGGCCGGCCCTACAGCTACGGCGCGGCCGGCCCGTCAGCGTTCGACTGCTCCGGCTACACCAGCTATGTGTTCGCGCACGCGGTCGGTCGCTCGCTCGCGCACAGCTCGGCGACGCAGTACGCCAACAGCATCAAGATCGCGAAGTCGGCGATCCGCCCAGGAGACCTGGTCTTCTTCACCTCCGGCGGCTCGGTCTACCACGTCGGCATCTACGCCGGCGGCGGCCTGATCTGGAACGCCGCCCACACAGGGACCGTCGTCCGTCTGGAGACGATCTCCACAAGCAGCTGGGTCGCCGGTCGGGTCCTCTGACCCGCCCCGGTCCGACGCGACCGGTCTCCCAGCCCGCCATGGCGACGTCCGGTGGCCATCCCCCCCGCCCCCGGACGTCGCCTTGGCCTTTCTCCAGACGGCTCAGCCACTCGTCGCCCAGGACTGTGTGCAGTTAGTCACAAAGTGCCAGCCAAGCGCGCTATATGTTGTCGGGGGATGGATCAACCGCTGAAGTTGGGGCACCCTTTCGACAACAGCGGAACAGTTGTCCCCAGCAGGCTCTGCTCGGGACCTCGGCGAAGAGGGCAGCCACCATGACCGTCTCAGGGCTCGAAGAAGCGCCAACCACCAACCCCAAGCTGCTCCGCTGGGTGGCCGCCGTCGCCGCGATGACGCAGCCTGACCGGGTCGAGTGGTGCGACGGCTCGCAGGAGGAGTGGGACCGGCTGACCTCGCTGCTGGTCGAGACCGGCACCTTCATCCGGCTCAACCCCGAGATCCGCCCCAACTCCTTCCTGGCCCGCTCGAACCCCAGCGACGTCGCCAGGGTCGAGGACCGTACGTTCATCTGCGCCGAGCGTGAGCAGGACGCGGGTCCCACGAACAACTGGCGTGAGCCGGCACAGATGCGCACCGAGCTGGAGGGTCTGTTCGCCGGGTCCATGCGCGGCCGGACCATGTACGTCGTCCCGTTCTCGATGGGCCCGCTGGGTTCGCCCATCTCGCAGCTGGGTGTCGAGATCACCGACTCGCCGTACGTCGTGGTCAACATGCGGATCATGACCCGCATGGGCAGTGCCGCCCTCGCGCTCATCGACGCCCAGGGCGACTTCGTCCCCGCGCTGCACTCGGTCGGCTACCCGCTGGTCGACGGTCGTAGCGACGTCTCGTGGCCGTGCAGCGACACCAAGTACATCGTGCAGTTCCCCGAGGCCCGCGAGATCTGGTCCTACGGTTCCGGGTACGGCGGCAACGCGCTGCTCGGCAAGAAGTGCTTCGCGCTGCGGATCGCCAGCGTGATGGCGCGCGACGAGGGCTGGCTGGCCGAGCACATGCTGATCCTCAAGCTCACCTCGCCAGAGGGTGACGTCCGCCACCTCAGCGCCGCGTTCCCCAGCGCCTGCGGCAAGACCAACCTGGCCATGCTCGAGCCGACCCTGCCTGGCTGGAAGGTCGAGACGATCGGTGACGACATCACCTGGATGCGCTATGCCGACGACGGGCGGCTGCATGCCATCAACCCCGAGGCCGGCTTCTTCGGCGTGGCACCGGGCACAGGCATGAAGACCAACGCCAACGCGATCAGGACGCTCACCGGCAACTGCATCTTCACCAACGTCGCCCTCACCGACGACGGCGACATCTGGTGGGAGGGGATGACCGACCAGCCGCCCGCGCATGCCATCGACTGGAAGGGCCGCGACTGGACCCCCGAGTCCCTGGAACCGTCGTCGCACCCCAACAGCCGCTTCACCGCGCCTGCCTCCCAGTGCCCGTCCATCGCCGACAGCTGGCAGGACCCGGCCGGCGTACCCATCGACGCGATCCTGTTCGGCGGGCGGCGGGCGACCAACGTCCCGCTCGTCACCGAGTCCTTCGACTGGCAGCACGGCGTCTTCATCGGCGCCACCGTCTCGTCCGAGCAGACGGCGGCTGCCGAGGGCACGGTCGGTGCGCTGCGCAGGGACCCGTTCGGCATGCTGCCCTTCTGCGGCTACAACATGGCCGACTACTGGGCGCACTGGCTCGACATCGGCAACGCCACCTCCCCGGACAAGCTGCCCCGGATCTTCCAGGTCAACTGGTTCCGCAAGGACAGCGACGGCAAGTTCCTGTGGCCGGGGTTCGGCGAGAACAGCCGGGTCCTGGAGTGGGTCATCCGCAGGGTCGAGGGCAAGGCCGACGCCGTCAAGACCGCTCTCGGGCTGTCGCCCGCGCCGGGTGCCCTCAACGTGGACGGGCTCGGTCTCTCCGAGGATCAGCTGGCCGAGCTGTTCGCCATCAACCCGGACACCTGGAGCGCCGAGGCCGACCTCACTCAGGAGTACTTCGCCCAGTTCGGCGACCACCTGCCCGCCGCACTGGCAGGCGAGCTCGACCAGCTCAGGGCTCGCCTCGCCGACGCCTGACCGCCCGGCCGCGCGGGTCGGACACCGCGCGTCAGCCGGCCACCGTCGCGACCATGACCGCCTTGATGGTGTGCATCCGGTTCTCGGCCTGGTCGAACACGATCGAGGCGGCTGACTCGAACACCTCGTCGGTGACCTCAAGAGCCGCCAGCCCGGTGCAGTCGAACAGCTCGTGCCCCACCGTCGTGTCGGTGTTGTGGAACGCCGGCAGGCAGTGCATGAACTTCACGGCCGGGTTGCCCGTGGCTGCTAGCAGCGCCGCGTTGACCTGGTACGGCAGCAGCAGCTCGATCCGGCTGTCCCAGACCTCCTTGGGCTCGCCCATCGAGACCCACACGTCGGTGTGCACGAAGTCGACCCCGCGTACGCCCTCGGCCACGTCGTCGGTCTGGGTGATCCGCGCACCGGTGGTGGCCGCGATGGCCTGGGCTGCCACGACGACCTCCTCGTTGTTCCACAGCGCACGCGGCGCGACGATGCGTACGTCCATGCCCATGAGCGCACCGCTGACCAGCAGGGAGTTGCCCATGTTGTTGCGCGCGTCGCCCACGTAGGCGAAGGAGATCTCGCCGTCCGGCTTGGCTGCGTGCTCGCGCATGGTCAGCATGTCGCAGAGCATCTGGGTCGGGTGCCACTCGTCGGTCAGACCGTTCCAGACAGGTACGCCCGAGTACCGGGCCAGCACCTCGACGTTGTCCTGCGCCGACCCCCGGTACTCGATGCCGTCGTAGAAGCGCCCGAGCACCCGCGCGGTGTCCTTGATCGACTCCTTGTGGCCGATCTGCGAGCCGGACGGGTCCATGTAGGTCACGTGGGCGCCCTGGTCGTACGCGGCGACCTCGAACGCGCAGCGGGTCCGTGTCGAGGTCTTCTCGAAGATCAGCGCGAAGTTCTTGCCAGCCAGCCCGTGCTGCTCGGTGCCTGCCCGCTTGGCCGCCTTGAGCTCGGCGGCGAGATCCAGCAACGCGCTGAACTCGGCTGGGGTGAAGTCGAGCTCCTTGACGAAGCTCCGGCCCTGCAGGGAGATGGGTGCCATGGGATTCTCGCAGCCTTTCGTCGTGAAGCGGTCAGACGGGGTCGCGCTCGATCGGGCAGCTCATGCACCGGGGTCCGCCGCGGCCGCGGCCCAGCTCGCTGCCGGCGACGGTCACGATCTCGATCCCGTTCTTGCGCAGGTACGTGTTCGTGGTGGTGTTGCGTTCGTACCCGAAGATCACGCCGGGCGCGACGGCCAGGAAGTTGTTGCCGTCGTCCCACTGCTCGCGCTCGGCCGAGCGTACGTCCTGTGCCGCCGAGAGCACCCGGATGGTGTCGAGGTCGAGCGCCTCGGCGACGGCCTTCCACATGTCGTCGTTCTGCTCGACCCGCAGCCCGTCGGGTGAGTCGTCAGGGGTGATGGTGAACGAGCGCAGCTCGCTCGGCAGGTACGGGTACGTGACGAAGGCGTCGCGGTCGACCATCGTCATGGCGGTGTCCAGGTGCATGAACGCACGCGTCTTGGGCAGCTCCACGGCGATCACCCGGGTCACGGTGCCGTTGCCCAGGGTGAACCAGTTCTTGGCCAGCGCCTCGATGCCTTGCGGGGTGGTCCGCTCGCCGAGACCGACCATGACGGCGCCGTTGCCGATGACCAGGATGTCTCCGCCCTCGCAGGTGGCCGGCTCGTGCGCGTCGTCGTCGTTTCCGTAGTAGAAGGTGAAGGCATCCTTCTCGGCGGCGAACATCGGGTGGAAGTTGTAGATCGCCTGCGAGTGGACCGTCTCGCGCTTGCGGGCCGGCATGGTCATCGGGTTGATCGAGACACCGGCATAGACCCACGCGGAGTTGTCGCGCTGGAACAGGTGGTTGGGCAGCGGGGTGAGGATGAAGTCCTCGTCGTCGAGGTGCTGCCAGAGCAGGCTGGACTGCTGCGGGAGCTGCAGGTCCTTCTTGAGGATCCCGCCGATCAGGAAGGTCGCGAGCGTGCTGGCGTCCAGCGACTGCGCCATCTCGTGCAGGGGTGCGACGAGGGTGGCTCCCGCGGTGTCGGCGTTGATGACGCGTTCGAGGACGAAGGCGCGCGCCGCGTCGATCGCGAGCGTCTCGGCCAGCAGGTCGGCGTAGTAGTGCACCTGCACGTCCTTGTCACGCAGCTTCTGCACGAACGCGTCGTGCTCCTCACGCGCGCGCTGGGCCCACAGCACGTCGTCGAAGAGCAGCTCCTCGACGTTGGAGGGGGTCAGCCGGGAGAGCTCAAGCCCTGGCCGGTGCACGATGACCTGTCTGAGCCGGCCGACCTCGGAGTCGACGTGAAACGCCATGGAAGTTCCTTTCCGAGGGAACGAGCGGTGAGGGGACGACAGCGTGGTCGGGTCTCAGTCGTGGAGCGCCCCTGACAGCAAGCTGGCCACGATGAGGTCGGCGCGGGCGCGTGCCGCCGTGGCCTGCTCGTCGGCCTCCGCGGCGAAGGCGACCGGGTCGACCCCGCCGAGGGCGAGCTCCTCGAGCCCGCCCACGCACCATCTGCGGACGACCTCGGGGGTGGCCTCAGGGTGGAACTGCAGGCCGAGCGCCGAGCCGAGCGCGAAGGCCTGCGGGGCGGCTGCGCTGCGGGCCAACTCCCGGGCTCCCGGCGGCAGGACGAACCGGTCCGAGTGCCACTGCACGTACGGGCCGGAGGGGATGAGGTAGGGGACGTCGGACTCGATGCGGTGCCAGCCCAGCTCGGGGACCGGCGAGCGCTCGACCGAGCCGCCGAGCGCGTACGCCAGCAGCTGACCGCCGAAGCAGAGGCCGAGGACCGGCTGGCCGGCCTCGACTGCGGCTCGCAGCAGAGCGGCCTCCCGCTCGACCTGGGGTGCGACGTGGTCCCAGTAGACCGACCACTCCGAGCCCAGGGACAGGACCAGGTCGTAGCCGGCCGGGTCCGGCAGCGGGCTGTCGTCCTCGCGGAGGGAGAGGTCGAGCGAGGCACCCCTGGCCAGCAGCGCATCGCCGACGAACCCGGCGTCGGCGTCGTTGCGGTTGGCCAAGATCAAGGTGCGCACGGCGGCCACCTTATGCCGCCTGTGCGCGCAAGGTCATGCTCAGACGGCGCGGACCTGCTCGGCCTGCGGCCCCTTCTGGCCCTGCACGACCTCGAACTCCACGTGCTGGCCTTCCTCGAGGCTGCGGTACCCGTCAGCCACGATGGCGGAGAAGTGCACGAAGACGTCTGCGCCCCCGCCGTCTACCGCGATGAAGCCGAAACCCTTCTCGGCGTTGAACCACTTCACAGTGCCCTGCTGGGCCATGACCGCTCCTACGAGACGAGCTGAGAAACGCGACCGCCCGAAAGGCTAGCAGGGGATTCCGGTCCCCGGCAGGGGATCGTGGAGACCGATCGGCCGCACGATCCGTGCCCCGATCGGCCTACACTCGAAGGCATGACGAAGGTACGCGGGACCAATGAGCCCAGCCTCGAGCCAGTGGGTCCCGACACCTCGGGCGGCGGCACGATCGTCGAGGAACGCACCGTGCCGGTCCCGACCGACGAGGGCGACCACGAGCGCTTCGCGCACTACGTGCGCAAGGAGAAGATCGTCGAGAGCGCGGTCACCGGCACGCCTGTGGTCGCCCTCTGCGGGAAGGTCTGGCAGCCCAGCCGCGACCCCGGCCGGTTCCCCGTCTGCCCCGAGTGCAAGGACATCTTCGAAGGGCTCCCGCCCGGGGGTGGGGACGGTCCAGCAGAGTGAGGTCGGCGGAGCCGGTTGAGCCGTCCGCGCAGACCGTGACCCCGTCGGGGGCACCGGGGGCACCGGGTGCATTGTTCGCCCCCGGCGGGCGGCAGCTGATCTTCGGGATCGTCGCGGTCGTCCTGCTGATCGCCTTCGAGGCGATGGCGGTCGCGACGGCCATGCCCAGGGCCGTCGCCGAGCTGCACGGGTTCGCGTTCTACGCCTGGGCGTTCACCGGGTTCATCGTGGCCAGCCTGTTCGCCATGGTGGTCGCCGGAGAGGTCTGCGACGCACGCGGCCCCCGGCTGCCCCTGCTCGGCGGCATCGCCCTGTTCACCGTGGGCCTCGTCGTTGCGGGCACCGCGCGGGACATGGCGGTCTTCGTCCTCGGCCGCGCCCTCCAGGGGCTCGGCTGCGGCGCGGTGATCGTCGCGCTCTATGTCGTCGTCGCGCGGGCGTACGACGAGAGCCTGCGGCCACGGGTCTTCGCGGTGATGTCCTCGGCCTGGGTGCTCCCGTCGATCATCGGCCCTGCGGTGGCCGGCTTCGTCGCCGACCACTACTCCTGGCGCTGGGTCTTCCTGGCCGTGCCCGTGCTGGTGATCCCGGCTGGGCTGGTGATGTGGCGGGCGCTGCCGGCTCTGGACGGTGGTCAGCCCAGCACCCGGGTGGGACGCAAGCGGGCGGCTGCGCTGGTCGCGGCCGGCGTGGCCTGCCTGCAGTACGCCGGTCAGCGGCTCGACCTGCTCGGGATCGTGTTCCTCGTCATCGGTGTCGCGCTACTGGCGCCCAGCCTGCACCGGCTGCTGCCGCGGGGCACCCTGCGGTTCGCCAGGGGGCTGCCCACGGTCATCGCTATGCGCGGGGTGCTGGCGGGGGCCTTCTTCGGCGCCGAGGCGTTCGTCCCGCTCATGCTCATCAGCCAGCGTGGTCTGTCGACCACAACAGCAGGGCTGTCCCTCACGGGCGGGGCACTGGGATGGGCGGCCGGCTCGTGGTTCCAAGGTCGTCCGGGCAACACCATCGGGCGCGACCGCCTGGTACGCCTCGGGTCGGCCCTGGTCGCCACCGGGATCGCCGGCATGTCCCTGGTGCTGCTGCCGGCCGTGCCGGCGGTGGTCGTCTTCGCGTGCTGGACCGTGGGCGGCGCGGGGATGGGCATGGCGATGGCCTCGGTGTCGGTCCTGATGCTGCAGCTGTCGCCGCCGGAGGACCAGGGTGCCAACTCGGCGGCCATCCAGGTCTCGGACGCGCTCTTCTCGGTGGTCTCCATCGGTCTGGCCGGCGCGGTGTACGCGCTGGCGACCCGGCAGGCGGGGCCGCGGACCTGGGCCTTCTGGACCATCGACACGGTCATGGTCTCGCTCGCCCTCGCCGGATCCGTGCTCGCCGGCCGGATCGGGCCGGGCGCGACACACCCGGGTAACCCGGACGTCGCGGAAAGAGTCCGTGGCGCCTCGTAAGGTCGGGCACCCATGAGCAGCACAGCCGCGTCGCACCTCTCACCCGCGTTCCCCGGACGTGCGCCGTGGGGCACTGCGGGCGCGCTGCGCGCCTGGCAGGAGCAGGCTGTCGCCGCCTACCGCGCCGCGGACCCTCGTGACTTCCTCACCGTAGCCACGCCCGGCGCCGGTAAGACCACGTTCGCCCTGCGGGTGGCTGCCGACCTGCTCGAGCGGCGCGAGGTCCAGGCCGTCACCGTCGTCGCCCCCACCGAGCACCTCAAGCGCCAGTGGGCCGAGGCGGCGCACAAGGTCGGCATCGCGCTTGACCCCGAGTTCCGCAACGCCCACGGGGCCGTGAGCGGCGACTTCGGCGGCGTCGCGGTCACGTACGCCCAGGTCGCCGCTCACCCGGCGCTGCACCGGCGGCGCACCGAGACCCGGCGGACCCTCGTCGTCCTCGACGAGATCCACCACGCAGGTGACTCGCGCTCCTGGGGCGAGGCGACCCGGGACGCGTTCCTGCCCGCGACCCGGCGGCTGGCGCTCACCGGCACGCCGTTCCGCTCCGACGTCAACCCGATCCCGTTCGTGACGTACGCCCCCGAGGGTGACGGTTCGCTCCGCAGCGTCGCCGACCACTCGTACGGCTACGCCGAGGCCCTGCGCGACGGTGTCGTGCGACCGGTGATGTTCCTGGCCTACACCGGCTCGATGCGCTGGCGCACGAGGGCCGGTGACGAGGTGCAGGCCTCGCTGGGGGAGCCGCTGACCAAGGACCTCACCGCGCAGGCCTGGCGGACAGCGCTCGACCCCGCCGGTGAGTGGATCCCGGCGGTTCTTGACTCGGCCGACCGGCGGCTGGCCGAGGTGCGTCGGCACGTACCCGATGCGGGCGGGCTGGTGATCGCCACGGACCATGCGACGGCTCGGGCCTACGCCCGCATCCTGCAGGACGTCTCCGGCGAGCCGCCGGTGGTGGTGCTGTCCGACGACCCCGGTGCCAGCGCGCGCATCCAGGAGTTCGCCGAGTCGGAGCAACGCTGGATGGTGGCCGTTCGGATGGTCTCCGAGGGCGTCGACATCCCGCGCCTGTCGGTCGGTGTCTATGCGACCTCGACGTCCACCCCGCTGTTCTTCGCGCAGGCCGTGGGGCGGTTCGTCCGCGCCCGGCGTCGTGGCGAGACGGCCTCGGTGTTCCTGCCGTCGGTGCCCCTGCTGCTGCAGCACGCCGCCGAGATGGAGATCCAGCGTGACCACGTCCTCGGTGGGCCGGCGACGACCGAGGGCGATCTCTGGTCGCCCGAGGACGCTCTGGTAGCTGCGGCCCAGGCCGGCGAAGACGCACCGGATGACCAGCTCGCCTTCGAGGCGCTCGGGTCCGAGGCCACGTTCGACCGGGTGCTCTTCGACGGCGGGGAGTTCGGCAGCCACGCCGCACCCGGGTCGGACGAGGAGCAGGACTTCCTCGGGCTGCCCGGGCTGCTCGAGCCGCACCAGGTCACCGAGCTGCTCAAGAAGCGGCAGGCCGACCAGGTCTCCGGCCGCGCCGCCGCCCGCCGCCGGGGTGAGCCGGAGCTGCGGGCTGAGCCGGCCCGACCGGCCGCTACCCACCATGCGCTGGCCGCGCTGCGCAAGGAGCTCAACGGGCTCGTCGCTGCCTGGCACCATCGCACCGGTCAGCCGCACGGGACGATCCACGCCGAGCTGCGCCGCCTGTGCGGGGGACCGCCGACGGCGCAGGCACAGGTCCAGCACCTCCAGGAGCGGATCGACACCGTACGTCGCTGGGCGGTCGGCCGGGCCTAGTCTTCGGCCATGGCCGCGGAGACCTCGCAGACGCTGGACCGCGGGCTGCGCATTCTCGAGCTGCTGGCTGGCGCCGCGTCCGGGCGCAGTGTGGCCGAGCTCGCCGCCGACCTCGGTGTCGGCCGGACCGTGGTCTACCGGCTGCTCGCCACCCTCGAGGTGCACCAGCTCGTCCGACGCGACACGTCCGGCCGGGTCGCGCTGGGCACCGGTGCGCTCCGGCTCGCCGGCCGTGTCGTCCCGCTGCTGCGTGAGGCGTCGCTGCCGGCGCTGCGGCGGCTGGCCGAGGACGTCGGGGCGACGGCACACCTCACGGTCGCCGACGGCGGCGAGGCGCTGGCCGTCGCGGTGGTGGAGCCCAGCTGGACCGACTTCCATGTGGCGTACCGCGTCGGCTCACGGCACTCGCTCGAGCTCGGCGCGGCGGGACATGCCCTGGCGCGGGCCCGCGAGGGTCACCACGGGTACGTCGTCTCGCGCGGGGAGCTCCAGCCTGGGGCGACCGGGGTGGCCGCTGCGGTGCTCGGGGTGCCCCAGGTCCAGGCCAGCGTCGGAGTGGTCGCCCTGGCCGACCTCGACGTCGACACGGTCGGGCCGCGGGTGGAGCAGGCGGCGCGCGAGGTGGCCGCGCTCCTGCGCTGACGTTGGTCAGCCGACGGCGGCGCGCAGCGAGGCGTACGACCGCACCAGGCCGGTGAGCTCGTCGACGAGGAGCGGGCTGCCGAGGTCGCAGCCCTCCTCGACCCAGCGGTCCTACACCTCCATGGCCTCGGCGCGCAGGGCGGCGGCCGGGCGTACGTCGTCGGGGCTGGCGTCGTACACGTGCGCGTACAGCGCCGTCTGGGCCTCGGTGAGCGGCTCCAGCGAGCCGTCCTCCGACTCGCGCTGGAGGAAGCGGTGGACCCGCCACCACTGGACCTCGAGCTCTGCCGCGCGGTCGACGTCGAGCTCGAGGTGGTGCTGGGCGGCCACGAGCGCGTAGAAGCTACGCATCGTGGCCTGCGAGCCCTGGGCATCGCGTCGTACTCCAGCCGCCCGAGCCGGTGCGGGGCGAACGTACGCATCCGGTTGAGCGGACCAGACCGGCTCTCTCGATCGGACATGCCCACGAGGTTAGGACACCGGAACTCGGTCGCGCAGCCTGCGATGATCGGCGCATGAACATGGCGCCGGGTTGGTACCCCGATCCGTTCTCGAGCAGCTACCTGCGTTGGTGGGACGGGGTGAAGTGGACTTCAGCGACCTCTGTCCCGGGGCCGGCGGCTCCGGCGGTGCCGGCAGCTCCGGCGTACGCGGCTCCTCCGACGTACCCGACCCAGCCGCCGACGTACCCGCCTGCGCCCGATCCCTACCCGACCGCGCCGCAGGGAGCACCGTGGGGTGGCTACACCGGGCCGGTCGCGCCACCGCTGGTGGCGCCGTTCCCGCTGGCCAGCTGGTGGAACCGGGTCGGTGCTCGGCTGATCGACTCGATCATCATGGCCCTGGTGCTCATCCCGCTCGCGATCGCGGTGCTCTGGCAGCCGCTCAAGACCTTCGTCGACTCGGTGCCCACCGACGGCACCGCCCTGACCACGGCTCAGATCACCGACTTCTACGGCGCGATCCTGGGGCGGGTCTTCGCGCTGTCGCTCCTGTCGATCCTGATCCAGCTCGTCTACGAGGTGCCGCAGACCGTCCTGTACGGCATGACCGTGGGCAAGCGCATCGTCGGGATCCGGGTGCGTCCGCTGGCAGAGGATCGGCTGCCCAGCTGGACGGAGGGGCTGATCCGCTGGGGCATCATGGCGCTGGGTTCGCTCATCGGCGGCGGGCTCTTCACGTTGCTGGACTGCCTGTTCCCGCTCTGGGACAAGCCGTGGCAGCAGGCGCTGCACGACAAGGCCGCCAAGACCATCGTCGTGCCGCGCTCGCTGGCCGGCTGAGGTGACCCGGCCGCCGACCCACCGGATCGCGGTGCTCGGTGGCGGCGTGACCGGCCTCGTTTCCGCGTTGCTGCTGGCCCGAGCTGGTCACGACGTCACGCTGGTCGAGCGGGACCCCGTCCCTGTCGGGTCGCCGCTGGACTCGCCGGGCTGGCCGCGCCGCGGCATCCCGCACTTCCTGCAGCCGCACGCCTTCATCGCTCGCGGCTGCCAGGAGCTGGAGCAACGACTGCCGGACGTACATACGGACCTGCTGGCGGCCGGGGCCGCGGTCGTCGAGTGTGGCCCCAAGATTCCCGGCGGAGCAGGGCCCGGCGACGAGGTCCTGCAGTTCCTCGCGGTCCGGCGGCCGTTGATCGAGTGGGCCCTGCGACGTGCGCTGCTGGCCGAGGCGGGCATACGCGTCATGGCGGACGCGACCGTCACCGGTGTGGTGACCGAGCAGAGTCGCGTGACGGCTGTCGAGGTTGGCGGGACCCGGCTCGCGGTCGACGTCGTCGTCGATGCGATGGGGCGACGGTCACCGATGGCTTCGTGGTTGGCGGATGCCGGGGTCGACTGCCCACCGGTCGAGTCCAGCGACTGTGGGGTCGTCTACTACAGCCGCTACTACCGGGTCCGGGCCGGTTTCGACCTTCCCGACGGGCGCTGGGTCCTCGGGCCCCGCGGCGATCTCGGCTATCTCGGCTTCTCGACCTTCCCTGGGGACAACCGGACGTTCGCCGCGCTGCTGGCCGTACCCAGAGGGGTGTCGGAGTGGCGGGTGCTCAACGACCCGGCCGCGTTCGAGGCGGCTGTGGCGCTGATCCCTGGGCTGCGCGTCTGGGTGAACCCAGAGTCGGTCGAG
>JANMWN010000029.1:0-2158 GCA_031394045.1 Sporichthyaceae bacterium | reverse complement strand
CGACGACGTGCTCCGAGCGATCCTCAGCGGCTTCGCGTCGTCCGCCCAAAGGGCCGCCTGATCCCCCACGTCGGGCGGGAACAGCGCCCGTACTAGGGCATCTGACTCGCTGCCCCCTGGTGAGTGATCCGCACAACCCGTCCTGCTCCGCGGTCCGTAGACCCGCAGGTCAGCGGCTTGCCGGGTTGACGGTCAGACGTTGAAGCGGAAGCCGTCCACCGTGTCCGCTGAGTGTCCATGGATGACCAGTGCGACCGGCTGACCTGCGGCGATGCGTTGACGACCGTTGACGCTCTCTGTCCGTGGCCATGAAAAAGTCTCCGCTGGTGGCCAGGTAGCGGTCCTCGTCGGTGGCCAAGTAAAAGTCCCCACCCCTCGCTCGTCGTGTCGAGCCGGAGCGTGAAGCCCTGGACGGTGACGGTGGCGGTGTCTAGCCAGTCACCGCACCGTCCAGGGAGCTCCATTGAAGTCTGCGAGGGAACGTATGGACATCATTTCTGCCTACCGTGAGGTGGGTTCCTACCGTGGTGCCGCTGTGTTGGCGGCGACCACGCCGAAGACGGTGAAGCGGGTCATTGCCCGCCACGAGTGCGAGGGGCCCGGGGCGGTGCGGGCGGTTCGGCAACGCAACTACGACCAGGTCACGGCGCTGGTCGCGGAGCGGGTCGCCAAGAGCTCGGGTCGGATCTCGGCGAAGCGGCTGCTGCCGGTCGCGCAGGCCGCGGGCTATGCGGGTTCGGCGCGGAACTTCCGGCGCCTGGTCGCTGAGCAGAAACAGTTGTGGCGGGGCGTCAACCATCGGGGGCGTCGTCCGGCGGTGTGGTCCCCAGGTGAGCACCTGGTCATCGACTGGGGCACCTGCGGCGGGGTCCACGTGTTCTGCGCGGTGCTGGCCTGGTCGCGGGTCCGGTTCGTACGGTTCGCCGCCGACGAACGCTCAGAGACGACGCTGGCGATGCTCGCGGAGTGCTTCGAGGTCCTGGGCGGGGTGCCCGGCAAGGTCCTGGCTGACCGGATGGGATGCCTGAAGGGCGGGGTCGTGGCGAACGTGGTGGTGCCCGCCCCGGACTACCTGCGGTTCGCCGCGCACTACGGGTTCCGCCCCGACTTCTGCGAGGCGAACGATCCGCAGAGCAAAGGGATCGTGGAGAACCTCGTCGGCTATGCCAAACGGGATCTGATGGTTCCCCGCGAACCGCTGGGTGATCTTGTCGCGGCGAACGCCGCTGCCCGCACCTGGTGCGCCGAGGTCAACACCACGACCCACTCAGAGATCGCCGCGGTGCCAGCTGAGCGGCTGGTGGTCGAGCGGGAACTGCTGGCCCCGTTGCCGTCGCTGCGGGCCAGCATCGGGCGGATGGCGACCCGCAAGGTCGACCGGCTGTCCTGCGTGCGGTTCGGCTCGGCCCGCTACTCCGTCCCGACCGCTCTGATCGGGACCCAGGTCGGGTTGCGCACCGATGACGGCCGCCTGCTGGTCATCGTGGGCGGCACTGGGCAGGTCGTCGCCGAACACACCCTCGTTGCACCCGGTGAGGTTTCCATTCTGGACGGGCACTACGGCGGCCCCCGACCAGCACCACGACGGGCAGTACGCCCAAGAACCGTTGCGGAGAGGGAGTTCTGCGCCCTGGGGCCGGTCGCGACCGCGTTCATCACCGGTGCCGCGGCGGCCGGGAACACCCGCCTGGGCACCGAACTGGCCGAGCTGAACACCCTGGCCGCCGCCCACGGCCACCAGGTGTTCACCCATGCCCTGGCCCGCGCGGTCGCATTCGGAAGGTGGCGTTCGGCAGACGTGCGCTCGATCCTGGCCGCCGGCAATGGAACACCGGACCCTCGGCCCGCCGGCCAAGCCCTGGTCCTAGAGCTCCCGGTCGTCCCGACCCGCCCGCTGTCGCACTACGCCATCGAAGGGATCAGCTCATGACCGCCCCAACACCGGTGCTGGCCCCAGACCTCGTCGAAGGGCTGCGCCGGCTCAAGCTCGCCGCGATGCGCCAGCTCGCCCCCGAGCTCCTGATCACCGCCAAGACCCAACGCTGGGCACCCGAAGAACTCCTGCGGACCCTAGTCGAGGCTGAGATCACCGCCCGCGACGCCTCCAACGCCCGCACCCGCCTCAAGACCGCCGCCTTCCCCGTGGTCAAGACCCTAG
>JANMWN010000202.1:0-21096 GCA_031394045.1 Sporichthyaceae bacterium | reverse complement strand
CGTCAGCTACGGCGGCCTGGACCCTGGCGACAAGCTCCCGCTGCTCCTGCCGCTGCTGCTGCCGTTCGCGGTGCTCGCGGTGCCGTTCGCCGACCTGCTGCTCGCCATCGTCCGGCGTACCCGGGCCCGCCGGTCGCCCTTCTCGCCGGACAAGCAGCACCTGCACCACCGGCTGCTCGAGATCGGCCACTCGCACCGGCGGGCAGTCCTGATCATGTACGGCTGGACCGGGCTGATCGCCTACGGTGCGGTCGGGTTCGCCCGGCTGCCGATGCCCGTGGCGGTGGCCGTCGTGGCGGTCGGCGTCATCGCGCTGGTGGTGCTGGTCGGCTGGCCCCGGCGTCGCGTCCGAGCTACCCCCGTACCGCCCTGAGAGCACTGATCAACAAGGCCGTCGGGCGGTCAGGAACGGCTCCCGTGAGCCCTCGTTTTGCTGGCGCCCCGGTGCAGATGGAAGGATGCCTCACGTGTACAGTCCATCAACGATTGCTGGACACAGCAGCCCGCTCGGTGGTCCCAGACCCCCGAGCGATTTGGACTCCGCGCACGCCAAAATCTCGGTCGACAGAGGGGGCTCTGATGCTGACGCGGCTCATCGACGCACCGTGCTCCTCGCGCGCCTCTTGCTCCCGTGAGCTCGCCGCCGCCGAGCGACCCGCCGGAGCCCTCGGGCCCGCGGCCGCTCCCCGGGGCGGCTGCCTTCCTCGGGATGGGCACGTCGGTGGCCGGATGCGTGGCGGTGGGAGTCTTCCTCGGGATCTGGCTCGACGGGCGGGTGGGTACCTCCCCGCTGTTCCTGGTGATCGGCCTGCTGCTGGGGCTGGCTGCCGCAGTGGGCACGGTCGTCGCCCAGGTACGCCGGTTCCTGTAGTGGCCGGACGGGTCGGCTAGTCATGCTGGCCGACCTTGAGCTGGGCGCGCTGACGCGCGTCCTGCGCCCCACGATGCTGATGGCGATCATCGGCGGCGCGATCGGCTTCGGCATCGCCGTCCTGCTGTCCGAACCGCTGGCCGCCGTCGGGATCGCCGTCGGCCTTGGCCTGGCGATCCTCAACCTGCGCATCCTCGGGGCCGGCGTGGTCAAGATCCAGACCGGCGACGTCTCGGACAACAAGGTCGTCAAGCGGATCCTGCGCACCCGCAGCGCGCTGCGGCTGGTCGCGCTCACCGTCATCGCCATCGGCGCGATGCTCCTGTCGCCGCCGCTCGGCATCGGCATCGTGGTCGGGCTCGTCATCTTCCAGATCGCGTTCGTGGTCAACGCCGGGCGCGCGATCCTTCGCGAGGGGATCTCATGAGGCTCGAAGGCGCCACCATCGAGGTCGGTGGGCATGCGGCGCAGGCCCAGATCTTCGGCCTGACGATCAACCTCGACATCGTGTGGGCGACCCTCGCCGCGGCCGCGATCGTGCTCACCCTCGGCTTCATGATGCGCGCCAGGGTGACCTCAGGCGTCCCAGGCAAGCTGCAGCTGTTCTGGGAGACCCTGGTCGAGCAGGTCAACGAACTGACCGACTCGGCGATGGGTCCGGCGGGGCGCAAGTACGTACCGCTCGCCGTGACCATCTTCTTGTTCCTGCTGGTCTGCAACTGGATCGAGATCATCCCGAGCGGGCACAACCCGGAGTGGTTCCCGGCGCCGACCTCCGACGTCAACCTGCCGCTGGCGCTGGCCCTGAGCGTCATCGCGCTGGTGCACTACAGCTCGGTCAAGGCGCGAGGCTGGAAGGGCTACTTCAAGCACTACTTCCAGCCGTACCCGGTGATGTTCCCGATCAACGTGATCGAAGAGATCACCAAGCCGATCACGCTGACGTTCCGGCTCTTCGGCAACATGTTCGCGAGCGTCCTGATGGTGTCTGTCATCACGGCGCTGCTGCCGATCTACCTCGTCCCGATCGGCGAGCTCGTCTGGAAGCCGTTCGCCCTGTTCGTCGGTGCGATCCAGGCGTTCATCTTCGCCCTGCTCACGATCATCTACCTCAGCATCGCCACCAACGTCGAGGAGCACTAGGCCGCCGGCCTTGCGCACCTCGGGGCCACCCGACCGCACCATCCCGATCCACCCGATGGCAATTCTCCCTGGAGGAACTCATGGCAGCAGATGCTGGTCTCGACTCTGCGATCCGCATCGCCGGCGCGCTCATCGGTGGCGGTCTCGCCCTCGCGGGTGGTGCAGCTGGTGCAGCGATCGGTGACGGTCTGGTCGGCTCCTCGACCATCTCCGCGATCGCTCGTCAGCCCGAGATCGAGGCGAAGGCCCGTCAGTACTTCTTCCTGACCGTCGGTCTGGTCGAGGCGGCGTACTTCATCAACCTGCTCTTCATGGTCGTGTTCGTCTACGTCTTCTCGTCCAAGTAGTGCGGACGAGCCGGCGAGCTGGCGAGCACTGACGTGGCGCTCACCTCTTCTATCTTCCTGCTCCCCAACGGGACGTTCTTCGTCGAGCTGGGTGTGGTGCTGATCATCTTGTACCTGATCACCAAGTACATCCTGCCCCCGCTCAACAAGGCGATGGAGGCTCGGCAGGAGCAGATCCGCAGCTCGCTCGAGGCCGCCGACGCCGCGCGAGCGGACGCGGCTGCGGCCGACGACGAGCGGCGGGTCGCGCTCGACGAGGCACGCAAGCAGGCACGAGAGATCGTGGCTTCGGCCAACCGCACGGCTGAGCAGGTCCGCTCCGAGGCGCAGGGCCGCGGTCAGGTCGAGTACGACCGGATCATGGCCAACGCCGCCAACGAGGTCGCGCTCGCCCGCCGCCGGGCCGTCGAAGAGGCGTCCGGACGCATGGGCGAGCTGGTCCTGGAGGTCGTCGAGCGGGTGATCGGCCGCGAGGTCGACGCGGCGACGCACCGTGACCTGATCGACGAGGCTGTCGCGGCGCTCAACGCCGACGCGGACGGGGCCACGACCGCAAGCGCGGGGTCGCGCCCGTGAATCCGAGCCTGCAGGGGTACGCCGCAGCCGTCCTGGAGTCGGTGCCCGCCGATTCCCTGGGAGGACTTGCGGTGGAGCTGGAGTCGGTCGACGAGCTCGTCGACTCCAACACCCAGCTGCGCTCGGCGCTCACCGACACGGCGGTGCCGGCCGCTGCGCGCCGCGCCGTCATCAACGACCTGCTCACCGGCAAGGTGTCGGACCAGGCCCGCCGCACGGCGGTCTTCGCGGCCGGCGCGGTCTCGGCTCCCGACGTACCCCTGGCCTTGAACTGGCTCTCGAACCGGGCCAGGCACACCGCCGAGGGCAACGTCTCCGGCGAGGAGTCTCTCGGTCACGTCGCCGCGCGCGAGCGGGTCGGTGGTTTCGCGGCCGCCCTCTTCGAGAGCCTGTCGGTCGCGCAGCTGGACGAGCTGGAGGACGAGCTGTTCCGCTTCGCCCGTACGGTCGAAGGCGCACCCTCGTTGCGCAGCGTGCTCTCCGACCGGGACATCGCGCTCGACGCCAGGCACGCGATCGTCGACCAGCTGCTCGCCGGCAAGGTCTCCGCCGCCACCATCGCGCTGGTCCAGTACACGATCACCGGTGGTCGCCCGCGCGACCTGGTGGGCACCCTCGACTTCCTGGTCGTGCAGACCGCCAAGGCGCGCGGCTGGCGGGTCGCTCGCGTGCGCGCCGCCCGCGCGATGGATGCCGACGAGAGCAGCCGGCTCGCGGAGTCGCTGTCGGCGCTGACCGGCTCCCCGGTCGAGCTCCAGGTGAGCCTGGACCCCGACCTGCTCAGCGGCGTGCTCATCGACATCGGCGACCTGCGGGTCGACGCCACTGCCCGCGGTCGTCTCGACGCACTGCGCGAGCACCTGCTCACGCACGCCTGGGACGACAGCCCGCTCGACGCAGCCGTGACCGACGGAGGCGCACGCCCCGCAGGACCGCCCCACGCAGGACCTCAAGACGCAGGACCTCAAGACGTAGGACCTCCAGACGAGCAGGGAGCCCGGTAATGGCAGAGCTGACGATCGATCCGAACGAGATCACGGAGGCGCTTCGGCGGCACGTCGCCGAGTACACCCCGACGGTCGGGTCCGAGCAGGTCGGGCGCATCGTCGAGGTCGGTGACGGCATCGCCCGCGTCTCGGGTCTGCCCGGCGCCGCGGTCAACGAGCTGCTGGAGTTCGAGGACGGCACCCTGGGCCTCGCGCTCAACCTCGACGAGAGCACGATCGGCGCCGTCGTCCTCGGCAGCGTCGACGCGCTCGAGGAGGAGCAGATCGTCAAGGCCACCGGTCGGATCCAGACGGTGCCGGTCGGTGACGCGCTGCTCGGCCGCGTGGTCAATGCCCTGGGTGAACCGATCGACGGCAAGGGCCCGGTCCTCACCGACCTCACCCGCCGGATGGAGGTCCAGGCCCCCGGCATCATCGGCCGCCAGCCGGTGGGCGAGCCCCTGCAGACCGGCATCAAGGCCATCGACGCGATGACGCCGATCGGTCGCGGTCAGCGCGAGCTGATCATCGGTGACCGTAAGACCGGCAAGACCTCGGTGGTCATCGACACGATCATCAACCAGCGCGGTCTCGGCGTGAAGTGCATCTATGTCGCCATCGGCCAGAAGAACTCCTCGGTCGCCCAGACCGTCGCGGCCCTGGCCGAGCACGACGCGCTCGAGTACACCGTTGTCGTCGTGGCCTCGGCCGGCGACCCGGCACCGTTCAAGTACCTCGCCCCGTATGCCGGCTGCGCGATGGGCCAGCACTGGATGGAGAACGGCGAGCACGCCCTCGTGGTCTACGACGACCTGTCCAAGCAGGCCGAGGCCTACCGTCAGGTGTCGCTGCTGCTGCGCCGTCCGCCGGGCCGCGAGGCGTACCCCGGCGACGTGTTCTACCTGCACAGCCGCCTGCTCGAGCGCGCCGCGAAGCTGTCCGACGCACTCGGTGGCGGGTCCCTCACGGCGCTACCCGTGATCGAGACCAAGGCCGGCGACATCTCGGCGTACATCCCCACCAACGTCATCTCGATCACCGACGGGCAGGTCTTCCTGGAGACCGACCTGTTCTACTCCGGCGTACGCCCGGCCATCAACGTCGGCAACTCGGTCAGCCGGGTCGGCAGCGCCGCCCAGATCAAGGCGATGAAGAGTGTCTCCGGTACCCTCAAGCTCGACCTGGCGCAGTTTCGCGAGCTGGAGTCGTTCGCCACGTTCGGCTCCGAGCTCGACAAGATCTCGCAGGCCCAGCTCGACCGCGGCTACCGGCTCACCGAGCTGCTCAAGCAGCCGCTCAACGCGCCGGTCCCGGTCGAGGAGCAGGTCCTGGTCATCTACGCGGGTACCAAGGGATGGGCCGACACGGTCCCGGTGCCTGAGGTGCAGCGATTCGAGCTGGAGCTGAAGGAGTTCTTCCGCGCCCATCACGCCGACCTGCTGGAGCACGTGCGCACCCAGGGGACCCTGCCGGACACGGCAGCCCTCGACGCGGGGCTCACGGCGTTCCTGGCCGGCTTCGACACGGGGAAGGTCGACTGATTCATGGCCGGTGGCCAGGAGAGGGTGCTGCGCAGAAGGATCCGCAGCGTCCAGGCAACGAAGAAGATCACCAAGGCGATGGAGCTGATCGCCGCGTCCCAGATCGTGCGCGCCCAGCAACGCATCGCGGTCAACCGTCGCTTCCGCGCGGGCATCGCCAAGATCGTGGTCGAGACCGCCAAGGGCGACCCGACGGCGGCCCGCAAGCTGCTGGGCACGCCGCAGTCGCCCAAGGTGGTGGGCATCCTCGCGATCGTGGGTGACCGCGGTCTGAGCGGCGCCTACAACACGTCGGTCTTCCGTACGACCGAGCGCCTCGCCAAGCAGATCAAGGGCACCGGTGCCGAGGTTCGGTTGTTCACCGTCGGCAAGAAGGCACCTGCCTTCTTCCGGTTCCGGAACATGGCGATCGATGCCTCGTTCACCGGAGTCTCCGCGAAGCCGGGCTTCTCCGACGCCCGTGACATCGCAGCGGCGATCACCACGCCGTTCCTGGCCGGTGAGATCGACCAGGTGATGATGGTGTCGACCCGGTTCCTGTCGGCGGGCACCCAGGCCGTGCGTACCAACCAGCTGTTGCCGCTTCCGGAGATCGTCGACGAGCCGGGTGCGAGCCCTGCGGCGAGCCCGCTCCCCGGTGGTCACAGCACCGACGTCACGGGCACGGACAGTGGCAGCGCCGCCGGCAAGGCCACCATCAAGGGCTACACCGAGTTCGAGCCCGACCCCGAGAAGCTCCTCTCGGTGCTGGCGCCGCGCGCGGTCGAGTCCGAGGTCTTCTCCGCCCTGCTCGAAGGCGCGGCCGCGTTCTTCACCGCTCAGCAGCGCGCGATGGCTGCCGCGACCGAGAACGCCGACGAGCTGATCCGTACGCTCAGCCGCATCATGAACCGGGCCCGTCAGGACTCGATCACCACCGAAATCATGGAAATCGTCAGCGGCGCCGAAGCGCTCCGCGGACCGAAGGGAGCTTGACGATCATGACCACCACAGCACCCGAGACCACCACCGCGGGGGGTACGTCCCTCGAGAACGGTCGGGTCGTGGCGATCGCCGGACCGGTCGTCGACGTCGAGTTCCCACCGCACGCCTTGCCGGAGATCAACTTCGCCGTCGAGATGGATCTGGTCCTCGAGGGCAAGCAGCTGACGGTCACCGCCGAGGTGGCTCAGCAGATCGGCGAGGGCCGCGTGCGGTGCATCTGCATGGCACCCACGGACGGCTTGGTCCGCGGCGCCCCCGTACGCAACACCGGCCGTGGCATCAGTGTCCCGGTCGGCAACGCGGTCCTGGGCCACGTGTTCAACGTGCTCGGCGAGAAGATCGACACCGAGCCGATGGGCGAGATCACCGAGCGCTGGGACATCCACCGCAGCGCTCCCG
Organism: Sporichthyaceae bacterium; assembly: GCA_031394045.1. Taxonomy (GTDB): domain Bacteria; phylum Actinomycetota; class Actinomycetes; order Prado026; family Prado026; genus JANYIP01. Next base: position 14,249 of record JANMWN010000202.1, on the reverse strand, counting down.
CGTTCGACACGCTCGAGCCCCGCGCGACGATGTTCGAGACCGGCATCAAGGTCATCGACCTGCTGGAGCCGTACGTCACGGGCGGCAAGATCGGCCTGTTCGGCGGTGCCGGCGTCGGCAAGACCGTCCTCATCCAGGAGATGATCAACCGGGTCGCCACCCACCACGGCGGTGTTTCGGTGTTCGCCGGTGTCGGCGAGCGTACGCGTGAAGGCACCGACCTGCTGATCGAGATGCGCGAGTCCGGCGTGCTCGAGAAGGCCGCGCTGGTCTACGGCCAGATGGACGAGCCGCCGGGCGTCCGACTGCGGGTCGCCCTGGCCGCGGTCACGATGGCGGAGTACTTCCGCGACGTGCAGAACCAGGACGTGCTGCTCTTCGTCGACAACATCTTCCGCTTCGTGCAGGCCGGTTCCGAGGTCTCCACGCTGCTGGGCCGGATGCCGTCCGCGGTGGGGTACCAGCCCACCCTGGCCGACGAGAAGGGCGAGCTGCAGGAGCGGATCACCTCGACGCGAGGCAAGTCGATCACCTCGCTGCAGGCGGTCTACGTCCCCGCGGACGACTACACCGACCCGGCGCCGTTCACCACGTTCACCCACCTGGACGCCACCACGGAGCTGTCGCGGCAGACCGCGGCACTCGGCATCTACCCGGCCGTCGACCCGCTGGCTTCGACGTCCAACATCCTGGCTCCCGAGATCGTCGGAGACCGGCACTACAAGGTCGCCCGTAGCGTCCAGTCGGTGCTCCAGCGCTACAAGGAGCTCCAGGACATCATCGCGATCCTCGGCCTCGACGAGCTGTCCGAGGAGGACCGCGTCACGGTCAACCGGGCCCGCAAGATCCAGCGGTTCCTGTCGCAGCCGTTCTTCGTGGCCGAGGTCTTCACCGGGGTCGAGGGCATCTTCGTCCCGATCCAGGAGACGATCGAGTCTTTCGAGGCCATCGTCAACGGTGACCTCGACACCGTGCCCGAGCAGGCCTTCCTCAACGTCGGTGGCGTCGAGTCGGTCCTGGCCAAGGCGCGCACGCTCGAGGGCAGCTGATGGCCGACGCACTGGCCCTGGAGGTCGTCACCCCCGAGCAGACCCTGCTCGCGGGTGCGGCCCACTCGGTCGTGCTGCGTACCTCAGAGGGCAGCCTGACCGTGCTCCCGGGGCACGCTCCCTTCGTCGGTGACGTCGTCGCAGGCGAGGTCAAGGTCGAGCAGGCCGACGGCGAGGTCGTCCGGCTGGCCGTGCACGGCGGCTTCGTCCAGGTCGACACCAGCGTTGGTGCCGCCGACGGAGTCGACGGGGTCGGGGACGGGCCCATCTCCGGGCTCGCGACGCGGGTCACCGTGCTGGCCGGCGTCGCTGAGCTGGTCTCGGAGATCGATGTGGCTCGTGCTGAGGCCTCGCGTACCCAGACCCAGGCCCGGCTCGACCAGATCCGCTCGACCGGCAGCCGCGACGCGGACACGGCCGGTGCCGCGATCGACGTCGAGGCGGCGATGCTCGAGAGCGCGATCGCCCGTGCCGACGTACGCCTGAAGCTGGCCGGAGCCCCTTCGGGAGCGTGAGCCCCACCGGCTCACGCAGAGTCAACAGCCCGACTCGAACCAACCGAGACCCGCAGCTACGGATGACCTCCGTCGCGGCTGGGTCGCCTGACGGATGTGTCGTTCCTTGCTGTCTCGGCAGCACAAATCGACATCTGCTGCTCTGAATCTGCTCGGCAGCGGGCGATAGCGGCTCGATGGGGTTAGCGGTTGGCGCCGGGGGTCCACAGGACGTCGTCGGCGCCGCCTGCGGCCGGGGTGTTCGCCACCCGCGCAAGGATGAAGAGCAGGTCCGAGAGCCGGTTGAGGTAGCGCGCCGTCAGCGCGTTCATCGTGTCGGCGTGGACCTCGAACGCGGCCCAGGTGGCCCGCTCGGCGCGACGGACCACCGTGCGGGCGACGTGCAGGAGCGCCGCACCCGGGGTACCTGCGGGCAGGATGAACGAGCGCAGCTTCGGCAGGCCCTCGTTGTACTCGTCGCAGGCCGCCTCGAGTCGCTCGACGTAGGACTCCTCGACCCGCAACGGGGGGTAGGCCGGGTCCGGGGTCACGGGCGTGCACAGGTCGGCGCCGACGTCGAACAGGTCGTTCTGGATGCGGGTGAGCAGCACCACGAGGTCGACCGGCAGCGCACCGAGCGCGATCGCGACACCGATCGAGGAGTTGGCCTCGTCGACGTCCGCGTACGCGGCGAGCCGCAGGTCGGTCTTGGCGGTACGGGACAGGTCGCCCAGGGATGTCGTGCCGTCGTCGCCGGTACGGGTGTAGATACGCGTCAGGTTCACCACGTCCCTGAGCCTAGGCCACGGCGTCGTACGCTGGCGCAGTGGAACGCTTCCGGGTGACAGGCGGCGCACGGCTGGCCGGCGAGGTACGCGTCACCGGCGCCAAGAACTGCGCCCTCAAGCTGATGGCCGCCGCGCTGCTGGCCGAGGGTACGACCACGATCCGCGAGGTGCCTGACATCCTCGACGTCGAGATCATGGGCCAGCTGCTGAGCCGGCTCGGCTGCGAGGTCAAGCACGACCACTCCAGCGCGTCGGTCGCGATCACCGTGCCTGAGGTTCCCGGGCACCAGGCCGACTACGACCTGGTTCGCCGGATGCGGGCCGGCATCAACGTGCTCGGGCCGCTGGTCGCACGGGTCGGCCAGGCGCACGTCGCCCGCCCTGGCGGCGACGCGATCGGGTCGCGCCCGCTCGACCTCCATGTGGACGGTCTCGTCCGCCTCGGTGCAACCGTCGACAACGAGCACGGGTTCCTCGTCGCGACGGCGCCCCCCGGCGGCCTGGTCGGTGCCCAGATCTGGCTGGACTTCCCCAGCGTGGGTGCCACCGAGAACCTGCTGATGGCCTCCGTGCTCGCGCGCGGCACGACCGTCATCGACAACGCTGCGCGTGAGCCCGAGATCGTCGACATCTGCCGGCTGCTCACCGACATGGGCGCGCAGATCGGTGGTGTCGGCACCTCGACGCTGGAGGTCCAGGGGGTCGACCAGCTGCGGCCGGTCGACCACACCACGATCTCCGACCGGATCGTCGCCGGCACCTGGGCGATCGGCGCCGCCATGACGCGCGGCGACGTCACCGTCCGCAACGCGAACCCCGAGCATCTCGAGATCGCGCTCGACAAGCTGACCCACGCGGGCGCGCAGGTGCACCGGCTCGACGACGGCTTCCGGGTGGTCTGCGACCAACGGCCCAAGGCGGTCGACGTCGTGACGCTGCCTTACCCCGGCTTCGCGACCGACCTGCAGCCGATGGTGCTGGCACTCAATGCTGTTGCGGACGGCGCTGCCATGGTCACCGAGAACCTCTTCGAGGCGCGCTTCATGTTCGTCGACGAGCTGGCCAGGCTCGGCGCGGACATCCGTACCGACGGGCACCACGCCGTGGTCCGTGGCCGCGAACGGCTCTCCGGCGCGCCGGTCCGCGCCACCGACATCCGGGCCGGCGCCGGGCTGATCATGGCCGGGCTGGTGGCTGATGGCGTCACCACGGTCAGCGACGGCTACCACCTCGACCGGGGCTACCCCGGGTTCGACGCCCAGCTGCGGTCGCTGGGCGCCGAGATCGTCCGCGAGCCTGACGTCGACTACTACGACGGCTGAACCGATGGAGGTTCCCTTGAACGAGAGCGGGAGCACGAGCGCCACGGACGTACCCACCCGAGCGCTGGGGAGCTCGGGCCTGGTCGTCTCCGCCGAGGGGCTGGGCTGCATGGGGATGTCCCAGGCGTACGGCGCAGCCGACGAGGCCGAGTCGGTCGCGACCATCCACCAGGCGATCGACAGCGGGGTGTTCTTCCTCGACACCGCCGACGTCTACGGCGACGGCCACAACGAGGCGCTGGTCGGCCGGGCGATCGCCGACCGCCGGGACCGGGTGGTGCTCGCGACCAAGTTCTCGCTGCTGCGTGACGACGCCGCGATGCGTACGGACGGCCGCCCCGAGTACGTCCACGCGGCGTGCGACGCGAGCCTGCTGCGGCTGGGGCTGGACCACATCGACCTCTACTACCAGCACCGCGTCGACCGGACCGTGCCCATCGAGGACACGGTGGGTGCGATGGCCGAGCTCGTGCAGGCCGGCAAGGTCCGCTACCTCGGGCTCTCCGAGGCCAGCGCCCGTACCCTCGAACGGGCCTGCGCCGTGCACCCGATCAGCGCACTGCAGAGCGAGTGGTCGCTGTGGACCCGTGACCTGGAGGCCGAGGTGCTCGGCGTCGCCAGGCGGCTGGGCGTCGGCATCGTCCCGTACAGCCCGCTGGGTCGAGGGTTCCTCACCGGCGCCATCACCAGCCCGGACGACTTCGACGAGGACGACTTCCGGCGCGGCAACCCGCGGTTCCAGGGGGAGAACTTCACCGTCAACCTGAGGATGGTCGACGCCGTCCGCGCACTGGCCGACGCCAAGGGGTGCACCGCCGGCCAGCTGGCGCTCGCCTGGGTGATGGCGCAGGGCGCTGACGTCGTCCCGATCCCCGGGACCAAGCGCCGCACGTACCTGGCCGAGAACATCGCGGCCTGCGGTGTCCTGCTCGACGCCGCCGATCTGGCCGGCCTGGATGCGGTCGCCCCTGTCGGTTCTGCGGCGGGTGGGCGCTACCCCAACGCCGGCTATGCGTACGGGGACTCGCCGGAACCCGGCTAGCGCCGACGGTTGGTGGCACTAGATCAAACGAAGTGCACTCGTTGTCGGCATCAGTCCGGCTCGAGGATCGCCCGGGCCTTGGCCTCGTCGCCGGCGAACACCAGGAGGCGGAGACCGTCTTTGGTCGGCGCCAAGGTGGCGCGCAGCCCGCGCGCAGCTAGCTCGGCCTGCAGCCGCTCACCCTCGGCGGCGCTCCGGGGGACGGCGACGGGGACCAGCAGGCCGTACTCGTCGGGGGAGCCGGCCCGCGGCGGGCGGGCGACGAGAGAGCCGCCGCGCCCGAACGCCCAGCGCAGCAGCAGCGCCAGCAGGCCGACACCGAGGAAGGCGATGGCCGGCCCCACCAGGAAGGAGTCGGAGTTCCACGAACGCACGGGACCAGTCTGCGCCAGGTCGGCGCCAAGGGCACGGCGGCGGGAGTGCCGTACGGACTAGGGTCGCCGGAAGTCGATCCACCAACATCCCGGGAGCGGCAGTGACAGCGGTGGCGGTAGTCGGTGCAGGCCTGATGGGCGCGGGCATCGCGCAGGTGGCGGCGCAGGCAGGGCACGACGTGGTGCTTCGCGACGTCGGCGACGAACAGCTCGCTCGGGCAATGGACGGGATCCGCGGCTCGTACGCCCGGTTCGTCGCCAAGGACCGGATGGCGGCGGAGGACGCGGAGGCGAGCCTGGCCCGGATCCGTACGACGACCGACCTCGAGGAGGCCGCCACCGGCGCGGACCTGGTGATCGAGGCCGTCTTCGAGCGGATCGAGGTCAAGGCCGAGGTCTTCGCCGTGCTCGACCGGGTCTGCCGCGACGGCGCGATCCTGGCCAGCAACACCTCAGCCATCCCCATCACCTCCATCGCGGCCGCCACCAGCCGGCCGGAGTCGGTGGTGGGGACGCACTTCTTCTCCCCGGTCCCGATGATGCAGCTGTGCGAGCTCGTCCGTGGGCTCAAGACGTCGGACGCGACGCTGGCCACGGCGAGGGGCTTCGCCGAGTCGGTGGGCAAGACCTGCATCGTGGTCAACCGAGACGTCGCCGGCTTCGTGACGACCCGTCTGATCGCGGCCCTGACCGTGCAGGCGATCGCACTGGTCGAGAGCGGCGTGGTCAGCGCCGAGGACCTCGACACGGCCTGCCGGCTGGGCTTCGGGCACAAGATGGGTCCTCTGGAGACGACCGACCTCACGGGCGTCGACATCATGCTGGGCGCCGCGCGCAACATCTACGCGGACACCCAGGACGAGCGGTTCTTCCCGCCCGAGCTGCTCCAGCGGATGGTGGCCGCGGGGGACCTCGGTCGCAAGACCGGACGCGGTTTCTACACCTACGACGCCTGATCTGGGGCGAATTCTCCCGGTCCGCCGCGTGTCGTGACCGGTGCCCGTCACCCACACGGCCTAACGTTCCGTCGGGGTCCATCCAAGCCGTCAGGTCGACGTCGCGGGTCGTCCCGACGGCGGTGACCCCTTCCCCCCGCCCGATCCGCACCGGCGGGTCAGGTGCCGGGGTCTCCGCCGCGAGCGGAGGATGCATGCGTTCGACCAGCGGGCGCAGGGCCGACCTGACCCTGCCGGAACGACTTGACGTGACCACCGTGGGTGAGCTCCGTGATGCGCTGGCCCTCGTTGTGGTCTCTGCCCCGGAGGTCGACGTCTTCGTCGACGTCTCCGAGGTCAGTGTCGTCGACAGCGTCGGCCTCGGTCTGCTCGTCACGACCCACCGCAACTGCCTGCGCGCCGGCCGCCGGCTCGTGCTCGTCGACCCCCAGCCGCGGCTGCTCCGGCTCCTGGCCGTGACCAGGCTGCACCGCATCCTGCACCTCGAGCGCGGCATCGACCTGCGCCGCCACGAACGCCACTCGGCGGCCGGCGGGATCCCCCGGCAGGACCTCGGGGCCTGACAAGTACGCTCTGCGTCGTCGGGTCGACCGGAGCCAGCACCTCGCTGACGGTGGCGGCCACGCGAGCACCCCTGGAGCGGCGTGATGGTCGAACGCGAGCGTGACAAACCCTGGGTCATGCGTACGTACGCTGGCCACTCCTCGGCCGAGGCGTCGAACGAGCTGTACCGCCGCAACCTCGCCAAGGGCCAGACCGGGCTGTCCGTGGCCTTCGACCTCCCGACCCAGACCGGGTACGACGCTGACGACGAGCTGGCCCGCGGGGAGGTCGGCAAGGTCGGGGTCCCGGTGGCGCACATCGGCGACATGCGGCAGCTGTTCGCCGACATCCCGCTGGCCGGCATGAACACCTCGATGACCATCAACGCCACCGCCATGTGGCTGCTGGCGCTCTACCAGGTGGTCGCCGAGGAGCAGGCCGGCAGCACCGGCCCCACCGGCAGCGAGGTCGCGGCGCAGCTGCAGGGCACCACCCAGAACGACATCATCAAGGAGTACCTCTCGCGGGGGACGTACGTGTTCCCACCGGCCGCCTCGCTACGCCTGACCACGGACCTGATCGCCCACACGGTGCGGCACGTACCCAGGTGGAACCCGATCAACATCTGCAGCTATCACCTGCAGGAGGCCGGGGCCACGACGGTGCAGGAGCTCGCGTACGCCATGTGCACGGCGATCGCGGTCCTGGACGCCGTACGCGACTCCGGGCAGGTCGAGCCCGCGGACTTCGGCGAGGTGGTGCAGCGGATCTCGTTCTTCGTGAACGCGGGCGTCCGCTTCGTCGAGGAGATGTGCAAGATGCGGGCGTTCGTGCAGCTGTGGGAGCGGATGGTGGGGGAGCGCTACGGCATCACGGACGAGCGTGACCGCCGCTTCCGGTACGGCGTCCAGGTGAACTCGCTCGGCCTGACCGAGGCCCAGCCCGAGAACAACGTGCAGCGGATCGTGCTCGAGCTGCTCGGCGTGACCCTGTCGCGGGACGCCCGGGCCCGCGCGGTGCAGCTGCCGACGTGGAACGAGGCGCTCGGGCTGCCGCGGCCCTGGGACCAGCAGTGGTCGCTGCGGATCCAGCAGGTCCTGGCGTACGAGTCGGACCTGCTCGACTACCCGGACATCTTCGAGGGCTCGGTGGTGGTCGAGGCCAAGACGGCCGAGCTGGTCGCGGCGGCGCAGGAGGAGATCGACCGCGTCCAGGCCATGGGCGGTGCCGTCGCGGCGGTCGAGAGCGGCTACATGAAGGGCCGCCTGGTCGACTCGCACGCGCAGAGGCGGGCCCGGATCGAGTCCGGCGAGCAGGTGGTCGTCGGGGTCAACGCGTTCACGACGACCGAGCCGAACCCGCTGCTGGCCGATGCCGGCGGGTCGGTGCTGACCGTGGACCCGGCGGTCGAGACGCGGGCGATCGCCGAGCTGGCTGCGTGGCGCGAGCAGCGCGACCCTGTCGAGGTGGCCGCGGCGCTGGCCGACCTTGCGGCCGTTGGCGGGCGGGCCCCGGACGCGTCCGGCGGCGGCGTCAACCTGATGATCCCGACCCTGCGCTGCGCCCGCGCCGGCGTCACGACGGGGGAGTGGGCGGGTGCGTTGCGCGCGGTCTTCGGGGAGTACCGCGCGCCCACGGGCGTCGCGGGCATCGTCGGCATCTCGGCGGGCGACGCCGAGCTCGCGCAGGTCCGCGCGGCGGTCCGCCGTACCGGTGCGGAGCTCGGCAGCCACCTGCGTCTCCTGGTCGGAAAGCCGGGCCTGGACGGGCACTCCAACGGCGCCGAGCAGATCGCGGTACGCGCGCGCGACGCCGGCTTCGAGGTGATCTACCAGGGCATCCGGCTGACGCCCGCGCAGATCGTGGCGGCCGCCGTGGAGGAGGACGTCCACTGCGTCGGGCTGTCGATCCTGTCCGGGTCGCACCTGTCCGTCGTCCCTGAGGTCGTCAACGGGCTGCGCGCGGCCGGGCTGGTCGATGTACCCGTGATCGTCGGCGGGATCATCCCCCCGGCCGACGAGGCGACGCTGCGGGCGGCCGGGGTGGCCGAGGTCTTCACGCCCAAGGACTACGACATGACCGTGGTGATGGCCCGCATCGTCGACGCGATCCGCCGCGCCAACCACCTCACGCCCGCCGAGTGACTGGTGTTGCCCACCACCCTGCCCCTGTTGCCGTGACCGTTTTGGCACGCTAACGAGGCTCTTGAGCCGGTCCGACCCGTCCGCTAAGCGTAAATGTCGCCCACCAAAGACCGGCGGCCGCCGTTAGCGTGCCAGTTGGGTCAGCCGTACTCGTCGGCGCAGATCTGCGCGCGCATGGAAGCCAGGAGCTCGATCGACTCGGACGGCAGAATCCAGCCGAGCAGCTGGTGCTGGCCCGGCAGGCGCTCGAAGAGCTCCTCCTCTGGCGTGACCCCGGCTGCCGAGGCGTCGTCCTCACCGGCCTCGTCGTCGAAGTAGCGGACGATGGTCAAGGTCGCGTCGACGTCGTGCTCTTCCACCAGCTCGCGCACGCGACCGGCGACCGGAGCCATGCGGTCAAGGACGCGCTGGGCCTGGTCGTCGAGGGACAGGCCTGGTGACCGACAGACGACGGCCCAGGAGTGGAACGCGGGAACCGGAGGGGCAGACCGCTTGCTCCCACGGACCGAGATCCTGTCCGGTTCCACTCCCAAGTGTGCCGTGATCGTGGCGGCGGTCACGGACTCGCGCTGCAACCGGAAGTACAAGTACTGACTTATGTGCACGGCCCGACCATGCCCGCCGAGCCGTAACCAAACCAGTCACGCCAGGGTCAGAAGAGGCGGGAGGTGGGGTCGTCGAGGCCGCGCATGGTGGCGTAGTCGAGGGTGACGCAGTCGATGCCGCGGTCGAGGGCGAGCACGCGCGCCTGCGGCTTGATCTCCTGGGCCGCGAAGACGCCGCGGACTGGCGCCAGCAGCGGGTCGCGGTTGAGCAGCTCGAGGTAGCGCGTCAGCTGCTCCACGCCGTCGATCTCGCCCCGCCGCTTGATCTCGACAGCGACCGCGACCCCCGAGGCGTCCCGGCAGAGCAGGTCGACCGGCCCGATCGGGGTGGGGTACTCCCGGCGTACGAGCCGCCAGCCCGTGCCCAGCGTCTCGACCTGCTCGGCCAGCAGCTCCTGCAGGTGCGCCTCGACGCCGTCCTTGACCAGCCCCGGGTCCACGCCGAGCTCATGGGAGGAGTCGTGCAGCACCTCCTCGATGGTGATCAGGAGCCGCTCGTCGGCCTTGTTGGTCACAGTCCAGAGCCCCGCACCGTCGTCGTCGGCCTCGATCCGCAGCGTGCAGGGCGGGCTCATCCAGTTCAGCGGCTTGTACGCCCGGTCGTCAGCGTGGACCGAGACCGAGCCGTCGCTCTTGACCAGGATCAGCCGCAGCGCCGAGGGCAGGTGAGCGGAGAGCCTGCCCACGTAGTCGACACTGCAGCGAGCGATGAGCAGACGCATGGTCAGGAGGCTAGCGTTGCGGCCATGAAGGACATGACGCAGGACCCGGCCGGCGGCACGTACGACTACATCGTGATCGGCGCGGGCAGCGCCGGGTGCGTGGTGACGTACCGGCTGGCCGAGGCGGGGCACACGGTCCTGGTCCTCGAGGCCGGCGGCGACGACGCCAAGGTGGACGAGATCCACATCCCGGCGGCATTCCCCAACCTCTTCAGGACCAGCCACGACTGGGACTACGAGACCATCGAGCAGAAGCACGCGCTCGGCCGGCGGATGTACTGGCCCCGCGGCAAGGTGCTCGGCGGGTCGTCGTCCATCAACGCCCAGCTGTACATCCGCGGCAACAGGCTCGACTACGACACGTGGCGGGACCACCACGGGTGCACCGGCTGGGGGTACGCCGACCTGCTGCCGTACTTCATCCGCTCCGAGGACAACGAGCGCGGGGCCTCGCTGTTCCATGGCGCGGGAGGACCGCTCCGGGTCGAGGACCCGCGCTACACGCACGAGCTCACAGCCGCCTTCGTCGAGTCGGCGGTGGCCCACGGGATCAAGCGCAACGACGACTTCAACGGCGCGCAGCAGGACGGCGCGGGCCTCTTCCAGGTGACCCAGAAGCGTGGCCGCCGCTGGTCCGCCGCGGACGCGTACCTGCGGCCGGCCATGGAGCGCGACGCCGTCACGGTGCAGATCGACGCGCTGGTCTCCAAGGTGCTGATCGAGGGTGGGCGCGCTGTCGGGGTCGAGTGGACGAGCGGCGGCACGACGGCACGGGCGTACGCGTCCGCCGAGGTGATCCTGTCCGGGGGCAGCATCAACAGCCCGCAGCTGCTGATGCTGTCCGGTGTCGGGCCCGCCGAGCATCTGCGCGAGCACGGGATCGGCGTGGTCAGCGAGGTCGCCGGCGTCGGCGAGAACCTGCAGGACCACCTGGCAGCGCCGGCGGTCTGGCTCACCCAGGGCACGACCAGCCTGCACGACCACGAGAACATCGCCTCGCTGCTCAAGTGGCAGGCGCTGCGGTCGGGGCCGTTGACCTCGACGGTGGCCGAGGCGTGCGCCTTCGTACGTTCGCGGTCCGACCTGCCGGCCCCCGACCTGCAGTACCACGTGGCCGCCGCCGCCTTCGTGGACCATGGCTTCGCCGAGCCGCCCGGTCCCGGCTTCACGATGGCACCCGTGCTGGTGGCACCGGCCAGCAGCGGCCGGATCCGGCTGCGCTCGGCCGACCCGCGCTGGCGTCCGGAGATCGACGCCGGGTACCTGTCCGCCGACGAGGACATGGAGGCGCTGGTCGCCGGCATCCGGCTGGCCCGCGCGATCGCCCAGCTCGGCGTCCTGCCGAAGTGGCTGTCCTCCGAGTTCCTCCCCGGGGAGCAGGCGACCTCTGCCGACTCGATCCGCGACACGGTCCGGCAGTGGGGGCAGACGCTCTACCACCCGGTGGGTACCTGCGCGATGGGGGTCTCGGACGCCTCGGTGGTCGACCTCGAGTGCCGGGTACGCGGGGTCGAGGGCCTGCGCGTCGTCGACGCCTCGGTCATGCCGACGGTCCCGCGCGGCAACACCAACGCGCCCACGATCGCGATCGCCGAGAAGGCGGCCGACCTGATCCTCGGCCACCAGTCGCTCAGCAGCTGACGGCTCAGCGCCCTGGCCTCAGCGGTTGAGAGTCAGCCGGTCGGCCACTTGCCACGACGGCCGTGGATCGCCGTCACGGCCTTGACCAGCAGCGTCACCGACTGCGGCTTGCGGTCGAACGAGGTCAGCGTGATCGGCTGCGGGAACCGCTGCTTGGTGATCGCCTTGGCCCGGCTGAACTCACGCAGGCCGTCAGCTCCGTGGATCCGCCCGAAGCCGGAGTCACCCACGCCACCGAACGGCAGCGCCGGCACCGTCGCGAAGCCGACCGCCGAGTTGACCGACGTCATCCCCGAGCGCACCCGCCGCGCGAGCTCCATGCCGCGGCTCTTGGAGAAAACGGCCGACCCCAGCCCGAACGACGAGGCGTTGGCCCGGTCGACGGCCTCGTCCGCGTCGCGTACCCGGGCGACGGCCAGGGTGGGGCCGAACGTCTCGTCGGTCATGGCTGGGGAGTCGGCGGGTACGTCGACCAGCACGACCGGGTCGACGTACGGGGCGTGCACGGAGTCCGCGCCGCCGAGCACGGCCCGGCCGCCCCGCGCCAGCGCGTCCTCGATGTGCCGCCGGATGATGTCGAGCTGGCCCGGCATGGTGATCGGGCCGTACGAGGCGTCCCCGTCGTTGCCGGCCCGGAGCACCGCGAGCCGGGCGACCAGTCGGGCCAGGAAGTCGTCGTAGACGGCATCGACGACGTAGACCCGCTCGATGCCGACGCAGGTCTGGCCGGCGTTCGACAGCCCGCCCCATGCGGCCGCGTCCGCGGCGGCGTCCAGGTCGGCGTCAGCATCGACGATCATCGCGTCCTTGCCGCCGCACTCGATCAGCACGGGAGTCAGGGTTTCGGCACAGGTCGCCATGACCTTCTTGCCGGTGGCCGTGGACCCGGTGAACGCCAGCTTGCCGACGCCGGAGCGGCACAGGGCGGCACCGGTCTCACCCGAGCCGGTGATCAGCTGCAGGACCGGCTGCTCCGGCACCACCTGGGCGAACGCGTCGACCAGCCAGGCACCTACGCCCGGCGTGAGCTCAGACGGCTTGAAGACGACTGCGTTCCCCGCCGCCAGGGCGTACGCGATGGAGCCCATCGGCGTGAAGACCGGGTAATTCCACGGCCCGATGACCCCGACGACACCGAACGGCTGGTATTCGAGCCAGGCCTGCTGGTTGAGCGAGAGCAGGCTGGGCCGGACCCGGCGCGGGCCAAGGACCGGGCGCGCGTGCTTGGCCGCCCAGTCGATGTGGTCGATGGCGATGACGATCTCGAGGATCGCGTCGTCCACCGGCTTCCCGTTCTCGCGGTGCACCTGGTGGGCGAGCTGGCGGATCCGGCGGGCGATGACGCCCTTCCACGCCAGAAGCCGTTCCCGGCGCCCGTCGTAGCCGAGGTCGGCCCACCACTGGGCCGCCAGGCGGGCGCGATCGACGGCCTCGCCGACCGATCGGTCGTCGTCCACGGGCCAGCTGGCGAGCAGCTCGCCCGTGGCGGGGTCGAGCGACTCGAAGTGGTCGAGAGCGGACGGGGGAGGGGGAATGGTGGGGGCCATACCTCAGTCTGGGACACTTCGGGCCGGTAGGTCATCCGAAAGGCTGGACAAGATGTCACGCACGTTCTCCAAGGTCGGGGTCGTCGGGCTGGGCACCATGGGTGCCGGCATCGTCGAGGTGTTCGCCAAGAGCGGCCTCGAGGTCGTCGGGGTCGACCGCGACGAGGCCTCGGTCGAGCGTGGACGCGGGCACCTGGCCGCCTCGACGGGGCGTGCCGTCAAGCGCGGGAAGCTCACCGAGGCCGAGCAGGAGGCGATCTACGCACGGATCCGGTTCACGACTTCGCTGGACGAGCTGAAGGACGCCGAGCTGGTGGTGGAGGCGGTACCCGAGAAGCTCGACCTCAAGCGCGACATCTTCAGCCAGCTCGAGAAGATCACGCCCCCGGACACGATCCTGGCCACGAACACCTCGTCCCTGTCGGTGACGGAGATCTCGGTCGCCACCGGGCGGCCGTCCCGGGTGGTCGGGATGCACTTCTTCAACCCGGCACCGGTCCAGAAGCTGATCGAGGTGATCGGTACGGTCGTCACGGACCCCACCGTCCTGTCTGAGGTCAAGGACTTCGCGCACCAGCTCGGCAAGACCGCGGTCGTGGTCGGCGACAAGGCCGGCTTCATCGCTAACGCCCTGCTGTTCGGGACTCAACCACGCGGCCTCGATGTTCGAGACCCGGTACGCCACCCGCGAGGACATCGACGCGGCGATGAAGCTGGGCTGTGGGCTGCCGATGGGCCCGCTCGCGCTGCTCGACCTGATCGGGCTCGACACCGCGTACGAGATCCTGGACACGATGTACAAGCAGTCCCGCGACCGGCTGCACGCACCGAGCCCCATCTTCAAGCAGATGGTCACTGCAGGCCTCAACGGCCGCAAGACAGGCAGGGGCTTCTACACGTACGAGAGCGCCGACTCGCAGGCTGTCGTCCCCGACGTGCACACCCCGGCCCCGCGCGACACCTCCGCCCCGGTGCGCGACGTGCAGCGGGTCGGCATCGTCGGCTCCGGCACGATGGCCACG
>JANMWN010000355.1:0-11842 GCA_031394045.1 Sporichthyaceae bacterium | reverse complement strand
CACCGGCGAAGGCGTACGCCACCAGCCCAGCACCGGCGTCACGACGAAGCCGCTCGGGGGCAGCCACAGGTCCGGCAGCGTCGCGAAGACCTCGACCCCGACCGGGTCCAGCCCAGTCTCCTCCTGCGCCTCGCGCAGCGCCGCCGAGATCGGGCCTGCGTCGCCCGGGTCCACAGCGCCGCCGGGGAAGGCCGGTTGGCCCGGGTGCGACCGCATGTCCGCAGCCCGCTGGATCAGCAGCAGGTCCGGCCCGTCGGCTCCCTCCCCGAGCAGGACCAGGACTGCCGACGTACGCCCGCCGTCCTCGGGAGGCAGGAAGCGCGAAAGCTGCTCAGGTGTCACCGTGGCCGCAGCCTTGGCAACCGGGTGCAGCCAGCCGGGCAGCCCCTCGATCGGCAGCAGGGGCCTGGTCAGGGCACGTCCTTGACGAGCGCGGCGGCGACGACGGGATCGGTGGGACCCTCGCCGTACGAGGGGCACAACCGCGCCAGGGGGCACGCCCCGCAGGCGGGCTTGCGGGCGTGGCAGCGCCGCCGGCCGTGGAAGATCACCCGATGGCTGAGCATGGTCCAGTCGCGGCGCTCGATCAGCGCGCCGACCTCGTGCTCGACCTTGACCGGGTCGTCGGAGTCGGTCCAGCCGAACCGGCGGGACAGCCGGCCGAAGTGCGTGTCGACGGTGATCCCGGGTACGCCGAAGGCATTGCCGAGGACCACGTTGGCGGTCTTGCGGCCGACCCCGGGCAGGGTCACCAGGTCCTCCAGCCGGCCCGGCACCTGCCCGCCGAAGCGGTCGCACAGCGCGGTGCCGAGGCCGATGATCGACGTCGTCTTGTTGCGGAAGAACCCGGTCGGCCGCACCAGGGCCTCGAGCACGTCGCGGTCCGCCGCTGCGTAGTCGGCCGCTGTCCGGTAGCGCACGAACAGGGCCGGGGTGACCTCGTTGACCCGCTTGTCCGTGCACTGCGCGCTCAGGATCGTGGCGACGACCAGCTCGAGCGGGTTACTGAAGTCGAGCTCGCAGTGGGCGTCCGGGTAGAGCGCCGCGAGCTCCTTGTCGATCCGCCGCGCACGCCGCAGCAACGCCAGCCGCGACTCGCCCGTGGGCGGCCCGGTCACCTCAGCAGTCACGCCTCCGGTCATCCGTTCAGCGTACGTCGCACCGAAACCACCCTTCGACCGGACGGGTGACCTGCTCTCAACCCGCGGCTGCGGGGGGACGATCCGCTCTGCATGGTGACGGGAGCAAAACCACGGACCGCAGCGGCCGCACGGCCGGTGCCGCAGCGCAGCCCTGAGTTCTCGCATCTCACGCTGTCCGGTCTGCGCGCATACCGCAAGGCGCTCACGGCCGAGGAGAGCCGGGTGTCGTACTGGCGGCGGCTGATCCAGGCCCGGCTGGACGTCGTGACAGGCGCGACCGCGCCTGGCGACCCGACCGCGCACGAGCGGATCCGGACCCTGTTCTCCGAGACCCGCAGCGGCGGGCGGCAGGCCCTGGTCGACGTGGTCCCGGCGGACGACGTACCCCCGCTGCCCGACCTGGAGTCGCTGTGGGCCCGCGAGCTCCGGCCGTACGACTTCCGGCACACCCAGCGCCTGCGCAAGGACCTCGCGCACGCCGAGCTGCAGCTGTCGGCGTACCGCGCCGCCCTGCACCGCAAGCTCACGGGGGCCACTCAGGAGCTCATCGCGCGCTACCGCGAGGAGCCCTCGCTCGCGCTGAGCGCGCTGCCGCTGATCGACCCGCTCGACAGGAATCGTCGAGACTGAGGGACCACTCCGTCGCGGGTCGGCCCCCGACCCGGCACACTGTCCTCGTGAGCGACGACGATCTCTCCCACGCATCGCTGTTCTCCGCGCTCGACGAGGACGCGGCCGCCGCCTTGCGGGCGACGATGATCCCGGTCGACCTCCCCCGGGGTCACGTGCTGTTCAACGAGGGCGACCCCGGCGACCGGCTGTACGTCATCGACGAGGGCAAGATCAAGCTGGGCGCCACGTCGAGCGACGGCCGCGAGACCCTGCTGGCGATCCTGGGGCCGGGCGAGATGTTCGGCGAGCTCTCGCTGTTCGACCCAGGACCCCGGAACGCCACGGCCGTCGCGCTCACCGACGCCACCCTGCTCGGCGTGGGGCACCCCGACCTCGAGCCCTGGCTCACCGGACGGCCCGAGGTCGCGGCCTCCCTGCTCGGCGCCCTCGCCCGCCGGCTGCGGCGTACCAACGAGGCGATGGCTGACTTGGTCTTCAGCGACGTACCCGGACGGGTGGCCAAGGCGCTGCTCGACCTGGCCGGCAAGTTCGGGGTGCCCGGGCCCGACGGCAGCGTCCATGTGGTCCACGACCTCACCCAGGAGGAGCTCGCCCAGCTGGTCGGCGCGTCCCGCGAGACGGTCAACAAGGCACTGGCCGACTTCCAGAACCGCGGCTGGCTCCGGCTGGAGCAGCGCGGCGTCGACCTCATCGACCTCGAACGACTCGGTCGGCGGGCTCAGTAGTCGGTAACGCTCAGTAGTCGGTAACGCCTAGGTAGTCCAGTTGCGCGCGGACGCTCAGCTCGGCCATCGGCCACAGCGCCCGGTCGACCTCGGCGTAGACGACCTCGACCACCGCTGCCGGCGTACTAGCCCCTGCCGAGACCGCGGCTGCGACCTGCGCCAGCCGCTCGCCCCGGTGCCTCAGGTACCCCTCGATCGCGTCGGCCGGGTCCGGCAGCACGGGTCCGTGGCCCGGCAGGACCGCGGTGACCGCGCTGGCCGAGCCGCCCGTACCGACGAGGTCGGCCAGCCGGTGCAGCGACTCGAGGTAGTCGGCCAGCCGCCCGTCCGGGTACGCGATCACGGTCGACCCTCGACCGAGCACGGTGTCCCCCGTGAGCAGGCCGCCGTCCCCGGCCAGCAGGAACGACAGCGAGTCGGAGGTGTGGCCCGGCGTCCCGACCACCCGGATCTCGAGCCCGCCGAGCTCGATCACGTCGCCGTCGGCCAGCCCCTCGGAGCCGAGACGGAACGCGGGGTCCAGCGCGCGTACCGGGGCGCCAGTCAGCTCGGCGAACCGCCGCGCACCCTCCGCATGGTCGGGATGGGAGTGCGTCAGCAGCACGAGTCCGACACGGGCACCACCGGCCGCCGCAGCCTCGCGCACCGCGGCCAGGTGGCCCTCGTGGTCCGGCCCCGGGTCGACGACTACGGCGACAGGGGCACCGGGCCGGGCCAGCACCCAGGTGTTCGTCCCGTCGAGGGTCATCGGGCTCGCGTTGGGGGCGAGCACGCAGCGCGCCGACTCACCCCACCGGCCGCCCGTCCAGGTCACCTCGGAGGCCGCCGGTCCGGCAGCCGCCGGCTCTCCCCGCTCGGCAGCTGCAGCCGGATCCCTTCCTCGTCGTCGACGAGCTTGGGGCGTACGGGTACCAGCGGGCGATCAAGTGCGCTCGCCAGCACGCCCGGGATGTCCGCGCACTCCCCAAGCTCGCGCAGCGTGATCCAGGTAGGCGGCATCATCGCCAGCTCGCCGCGCTCGAGGGCGGCCAGCGCATCGGCCGGGCTGAGCCAGGCCACGGCGTCCATCTCGGTGCCCGTGGCCAGGGCAGCCTCGCCGTCCGGCAGCGCGGTGACGAAGAACAGGGTGTCGTAGCGCCGGGGCTCGCCCTCCGGGGTCACCCAGCGTGACCACGGCAGCAGGTCCTGTGCCCGCAGGCGTACGCCGGTCTCCTCGTACGTCTCGCGTACGCCCGTCGCCGCGAGGTGCTCGTCGGCCGGATCGCGCGCGCCCCCGGGGAAGACCGTCATGCCGGCCGCGAAGGCCATCGACGGCACCCGGCGCTGCAGGAACACCTCGAACCCGGCGCCCGAGCCGCTGGGCCGCAGCAGCACGACCGTCGCCGCCTCGCGCGGCTCGACCGGCTCTGCTGGCCCGACCGGCTCTGTTGGCTCTGCTGGCTCTGACACGTCCGCCACGGGTCAGGCGACCTCGACGATCATCTCCACCTCGACGGGGGCGTCGAGGGGCAGCACGGCCACACCGACCGCACTCCGGGCGTGCACCCCGGCGTCGCCGAAGACCTGGCCGAGCAGCTCGCTCGCGCCGTTGACCACGCCGGGCTGGCCAGTGAAGTCCGGGCTGGAGGCCACGAACCCGACGACCTTGACCACGCGGACGACCTGGCTCAGGTCTCCGATCACGCTCTTGACCGCCGCGATGGCGTTGAGCGCGCAGATCTGGGCGAGCTCCTTGGCCCGCTCGGGCGTGACCTCGGCGCCGACCTTGCCGGTCGCCGCCAGTGCGCCGTCGACCATGGGCAGCTGGCCGGAGGTGTAGACGTAGGACCCGGAACGGACGGCAGGCTGGTAGGCCGCGACCGGCTTGGCCACGGGCGGGATCACCAGACCGAGCTCGACGATGCGCTCCTCAGGGCTGCTCATGACTTCTCCCGCTTCAGGTACGCGACCAGCTGGTCGCCGCTCGGGCCGGGGATCACCTGGACGAGCTCCCAGCCGTCCGAGCCCCACGTGTCGAGGATCTGCTTGGTGGCATGGACGAGCAGCGGCACGGTGACGTACTCCCAGGTGGTCATGCGCAGACCCTACAAGCGATCTAGGGTCGGTCCATGCCCCCTTCGCCCCCTTCGCCCCCTTCGCCAGCCGAGTCCGACTGGGAGGGCGTACGCCTCCACGTCGTCACCGGCAAGGGTGGCACCGGCAAGACGACGGTGGCCGGCGCGCTCGCCCTGGCTCTCGCCTCTGGGGGGCATCGCGTCCTGATCCTCGAGGTTGAGGGGCGCCAGGGGATCGCGCAGCTGTTCGACACCCCGCCGCTGCCGTACGAGGAGCGGCGGATGGCCGTGGCGCCCGACGGCGGCGAGGTGTTCGCGCTCGCCGTCGACGCCGAGGAGGCGCTGCTGGAGTACCTCGACCTCTTCTACCACCTGGGTCGGGCCGGCCGGGTGCTCAAGAAGATCGGCGCCGTCGACTTCGCCACCACCGTCGCGCCGGGCCTGCGCGACGTCCTGCTCACCGGCAAGGCGTACGAGGCGGTGGGCCGGCGCAAGGCCGGGCGACGCACGTACGACGCCATCGTGCTGGACGCACCGCCAACCGGCCGGATCACCCGGTTCCTCAACGTCAACACCGAGGTGGCGGGGCTGGCCCGGGTCGGCCCGATCCGCAACCAGGCCGACTCGATCATGAAGCTGCTCAGCTCGCCGCAGACCGCCGTCCACCTGGTGACACTGCTCGAGGAGATGCCGACCCAGGAGACCGTCGACGCGGTCGCCGAGCTGCACGAGGCCAAGCTCCCGGTCGGCGCCGTGATCGTCAACATGGTGCGGCGAGCCCCCCTTCGGCCGGCCGAGCTGACGGCTGCGGCTAAGGGCAAGCTGGACCGCGACGAGGTGGCCGCGGGGATGCTGGCCGCTGGGCTGCCCGCCGACGCCAGCGTCCTTGACGCGCTGCTGGACGAGGCCGCGCAGCTGGCCGAGCGGGTGGCGCTGGAGAAGCGCGAGCGGCGTACGGTCAGCGAGCTCGGCCGGCCGACCTACGAGCTGCCGTTGCTCGGCGGCGGTGTCGACGTGGGTGCCCTGCACGAGCTGGCCGGCGAGCTGCGCCGGCAGGGCGCCGCCTGATGGCCGCGGACCGTGGCAAGGCCCGTCGGCTCGACATCGACGCCGTGATCGACGACCCCGAGACCAAGATCGTGATCTGCTGCGGCTCGGGTGGTGTCGGCAAGACCACGACCGCCGCCGCGCTCGCCCTGCGGGCCGCCGAGCACGGCCGTACCGTCTGCGTGCTGACCATCGACCCGGCCCGGAGGCTGGCGCAGTCGATGGGGCTCACCGTGCTCGACAACACCCCGCGCCGGGTGCCCGGCGTCGGGAAGTCCGGCGGCGCGCTGTTCGCGATGATGCTCGACATGAAGCGGACGTTCGACGAGATCGTCGAGCAGCACGCCGAGCCGGGGCGGGCCCAGGCCATCCTCGACAACCCCTTCTACCAGTCGCTCTCGTCCTCCTTCGCGGGTACGCAGGAGTACATGGCGATGGAGAAGCTCGGCCAGCTGCGCGAGGAGCTGGCGGTGGACGGGTCCGAGCAGCCCTGGGACCTCATCGTCGTCGACACCCCGCCGTCACGGTCGGCGCTGGACTTCCTCGACGCCCCGAAGCGGCTCGGCTCGTTCCTCGACGGGCGCTTCATCAAGATCCTGCTCGCTCCGGCCAAGGTCGGGGGCAAGGCGTATCTCAAGGTCTTCTCGGCCGGCATCGGAGCGGTCACCGGCGTGCTGTCCAAGGTGATGGGGGCGCAGGTCCTCACCGACCTGCAGACCTTCGTGGCCGCGCTCGACACGACGTTCGGCGGGTTCCGCGAGCGGGCCGATGCGACGTACGCGCTGCTGCAGGCGCCTGGAACCGCGTTCGTCGTCGTGGCCGCCCCCGAGCCGGACGCGCTGCGCGAGGCCGCGTACTTCGTCGAGCGGCTGGCTCAGGACCAGATGCCCCTGGCCGGGCTGGTGCTCAACCGGGTGCACCGCTCGAGCGCCCCGGAGCTGTCGGCCGACCGGAGCATGGGAGCCGCCGAGCAGCTCACCGAGCGGGGGGAGCACCCCCTGACGGCGGGGCTGCTACGCCTGCACGCCCAGCGGATGACGCTGATCGCACGCGAGCGGCACCTCGTGGGTGGGTTCACGTCCGCTTTCCCAGGGGTGGCGGTGGCCGAGGCCGAGGCTCAGGGCTCCGACGTCCACGACCTGGCCGGCCTTCGTGCCATCGGAGCCTCGCTTACGGAGTAGGGGTTGCCGGAGGTCAACGGCAACGTCAACGGCGCAGCTACGACGGGTGAGGGCCGGCTTCCGGGCGGATTGTGTCGATTGTTGTCGTCGGGCCAGCAACAAACGACACGATCACCCGCAAAGGCGACCGACGACGGGCCTTTGCGTAGCTGCGGGGTTGGGGTTGATGTGGGGGTTGATCTTCGGGGTCGACTGCCGGTGGGCAGCGTCAGCCGACTGCGGAGTACGGGGCCAGGATCGTGTGCTCGTAGTCGTCGCGGGCGGTCTCCAGGAGGGTCCGCCAGGACGTCACGTTGGGTCGGCGGCGCAGGAGCGCACGGCGTTCGCGCTCGGTCATCCCGCCCCAGACACCGAACTCGATGTTGTGGTCGAGGGCGTCCGCGAGGCACTCCGTACGCACCGGGCAGCCGAGGCAGACCGCCTTCGCGCGGTTCTGCGCGGCGCCCTGGACGAACAGCGTGTCAGGGTCGCTGACCCGGCACGCAGCACGGGTCGTCCAGTCATTGATCCAGGCCATGTGCCGGAAGGTACGGAACAAGACCTATGGTGCGACAGATCCGAACGGTTCAATCCCTACTGGCCCGAACGGGCTATGTACAGAACCTCCTAGACCACTTTTGTGCTCTCCAGTCACACCCGTCACGCTCAGAACGGGCCTCCGGAGCGCGGTTCCGGTCAGATCTCGACGTACTCTGGGAGGCATGGCTCGCCCCCCGGCCGCCGGTCCTTTCGGCGTTCTGATCCGTCTCGCGCTCTTTCTCGTGGTGAGCGTGCTGTCCGGCGTGCTCGTCGCCGGGCTCCTGCTGCCCCTCGTGGGCACCGTCGGAGCGGCCGCCAAGACCGCCAGCCAGGACTTCGAGAACCTCCCCAGCGTCCTACGCCAGCCGCTGCTCTCGCAGCAGACCAAGATCTACACCAAGGACGGCAAGCTGCTCGCGACGATCTACGCCCAGAACCGGATCGTCGAGCCGCTGAGCGCGATCTCCCCCCTCCTGCAGCAGGCCGTGGTCGCGGTCGAGGACAACCGGTTCTACCAGCACAAGGGCGTCGACGTGCACGGCCTGGCCCGCGCCCTCGTCAGCGACCTCGAGGGCCAGAGCGTGCAAGGCGGGTCCACGATCACCCAGCAGTACGTCAAGCAGGTGCTCGTCGCCACCGCTACCAACGACGCCGACCGGGCCGAGGCCACCGCGCGTACGCCGGCCCGCAAGCTGCGCGAAATGCGGCTGGCCCTTGGCCTCGAAGAGGTGTGGTCCAAGCAGGACATCCTCCAGGGCTACCTCAACATCGCCTACTTCGGGCACGGGGCGTACGGTGCCGAGGCCGCGTCCCTGCGCTACTTCGGCGTCCACGCCGCGAAGCTCAACCTCGGTCAGGCCGCGACGCTGGCGGGCCTGGTCCAGTCGCCGGTCTCGTACGACCCGCTGCGCAACCCCAAGCTCGGCACCAAGCGCCGCGACGTCGTGCTCTCCCGGATGTTCGACCAGGGCGTCATCAGCGGCAAGGACTACTACGCCGCGATCGCGACCCCGATGGCGACGCTGACCAAGAAGTCCGCACCCCCGCCCAACGGCTGCACGGCGAGCACGTCGATCGCGCCGTACTTCTGCAACTACGTCCTGTCGATCCTGAAGTCCGACCCGACCTTCGGCAAGACCGCCGCCGACCGCGAGGCGTTCCTCGCCAAGGGCGGCCTGACGATCACCACGACGCTCGACTCACGCGCCCAGGCCGCCGCCCAGGCCGCGATCGTCGCCAAGGTCCCGATGACGGACCGGCACGGCGCGGCCATCAGCGTGATCCAGCCCGGCACCGGCAACATCCTGGTGATGGCGCAGAACCGCTTGTGGGGCGCCAAGAAGGGCAACGAGTACACGACGTACAACTACAACGTCGACCGCAGCAGCGCCGCCACGAACTTCAACGGGGTCGGCTTCCAGACCGGGTCGACGTTCAAGCCGTTCGTCCTCGCTGCGGCGCTCGAGCAGAAGATCCCCGTCAACGAGATCATCAGGGCGCCCAACAAGATCGAGGCGGTCGGGTACACCAACTGCGCAGGGCAGGACGTGTCCGCCCCCGGTGCGTACGTCTACAACGACGAGGGGCACGGCGGCACGTACAACATGCTCAGCGCGACCGCCAACTCCGTGAACACCGCCTTCATGCTGATCGAGAAGCAGACCGGCCTGTGCCGCCCCGCCCAGATCGCCGCCGCGATGGGTGTCCACCGCGCCGACGGTCTGCCGCTCGCCCAGGTGCCGACCCTGACGCTCGGTGTCAACCCGATCGCACCGCTGTCCATGGCCGAGGGGTACGCGGCGTTCGCCGCCCACGGCCTGCACTGCGGAGCCCGGGCGATCCTGACGATCACCGACAAGAACAACAAGCCGGTCAAGGTGCCGCCGATGCGCTGCGGTCAGGTCATCCCCAAGGAGATCGCCGACGGCGTCACCGCGATCCTCGAGGGCGTCATGACCAACGGCACCGGCCGCGCCATGGCGTTCAACCACCAGACGGCCGGCAAGACCGGGACCACCAACGGCCACGTCAACGTCTGGTTCTGCGGCTACACCACCCAGCTGGCGGCAGCCTCGTGGGTCGGCGACCCGACCGGCTCCTCCAACGTCAACCTCTGGGCGATGTACAACGTCCTGATCGGCGGCAAGCGCTACAGCCCGGCCTTCGGCCTGAATCTGCCAGGGCCCATCTGGAAGTCCGTCATGATCGCCACGACCGACATCCTGCAGCTGCCGTTCGGGACGTTCAACAAGCCCGACCCGTCAATCATCAGGGGCTTCACCATCAAGGTCCCCGACCTCGTCGGCATGACCTTGCCCGAAGCGCTGGCAGCGCTGCAGGCGGCCGGCCTGCAGAGTCAGCTGATCTCGGTCAAGGTCGCCTCGGCCGTTCCCGCGGACAGGGTCGCGTCCACCAACCCGGCGGCCGGCAGCTCGGTGCCCACCGGGGCGACGATCAAGATCTACCTGAGCACCGGCGTACCCACGCCGCCTTCCCCCACGGCGATACCCACGGGTACGCCGACGGGTACGCCGACAGCGACGCCGTCGCCCTAGCCGGCGAGCCGAGCTCCGGGCTAGCCGAGCTGGCGACGTACCTCCGCGGCCACCCGGCCGCCCTCGGCCTGGCCTGCCACCTGTGGCGTGACGAGCTTCATCACCGCGCCGATGGCACGCGGGCCCTCGGCTCCGGCCGCCCGCGCCTCCGCCACGGCGGATGCGACGATCGCGGCCAGCGCCTCGTCGGCCATCGCGGCCGGCAGGTACACGTCGAGGACACCCAGCTCGGCCCGCTCGCGGTCGGCCAGCTCGGGCCGGTCGGCGCTGTCGTAGGCCTCGGCGGACTCACGCCGCTTCTTGGCCTCGCGCTGGAGCACGGTCACGACCTCGTCGTCGGAGAGCTCACGGGCGACCTTGCCCGCAACCTCCTCGTTGGTGATCGCGGTCAGCGCCATCCGCAGCGTGGCCGTACGCAGCTCGTTGCGGGCGCGCATGCCGTCGGTGAGGTCGCTGTGCAGCTGCTCCTTGAGGGTCATGCGGCAAGCATCTCAGCAACCGTGCGACCATGAACCGATGCACCTCGTGACCCGTACCCTGCTCGGTTGTGCCGTCACGGGCGCGGCCGGTCTGGCGTACTCGGCCGGGTACGAGGTCCGCTCGTTCCGGCTCCGCCGGCTCACCGTCCCCGTGCTCGCGCCCGGCCAGGCCCCGCTGCGCGTGCTGCAGGTCACCGACCTGCACATGACGCCGGGGCAGAAGCGAAAGCAGGAGTGGGTACGCCGCCTCGCCACCCTCAAGCCCGACCTCGTCATCGACACCGGAGACAACCTCGCGCACCTCGAGGCGGTGCCCTCCGTCCTGCACGCGCTCGAGCCGCTGCTGGAGCTGCCGGGGGCGTTCGTGTTCGGCTCCAACGACTTCTACGCACCCGTACCGAAGAACCCGGCGCGCTACCTGCGCCCCGACACCGGAGACCGGGCCCTCTCGACCGAACTGCCGTGGCAGGACCTGCGCGACTCGCTGCGCTCCGCCGGCTGGGCCGACCTCACCAACGCACGCGGCCGGGTCAAGGTCGGCGAGCGCGAGGTCGAGCTCGTCGGCGTCGACGACCCGCACATCTGGCGGGACCGGTACGACGCGGTCGCCGGCCCCCCCGGCGCCGACGCGGACCTGAGCCTCGGCGTCGTGCACGCGCCGTACCACCGGGTCGTGGACCGGATGGCCGAGGACGGGCTGCCGCTGGTGCTGGCCGGGCACACCCACGGCGGTCAGCTGCGTGTCCCGTTCTACGGCGCGCTCGTGGCCAACTGCGACCTGGACCCTCGGCGGGCCCGCGGCCTGTCCGCCCACACCGACTCGACGCTGCTGCATGTCTCGGCGGGGCTCGGCACCTCGCCGTACACACCGGTCCGCTTCGCCTGCCCGCCGGAGGCGACCCTGCTCACCCTGGTCGCCCGCGACTGAACCCGGTTGGGTGCGATCGGCGTGCTCGGCTATCCTGCACGGGCACCATCGGGGTGTAGCGCAGCTTGGTAGCGCGCTTCGTTCGGGACGAAGAGGTCGTGGGTTCGAATCCCGCCACCCCGACGCAATCCAGCCGGTGTCTCTGCAGGTCAGAGGCACCGGCTGTCGCTCTGAGAGCCCGGAATTGGGCCTCTGGTCACAGGATTGGTCACAGAAACTCAGCGATCCCCCGCGGACGGTCACGGCAGCACCCGGTTGCGGGTGGACGACTCAAGTGTTCTCACGGATCAGCGTCGCGACCTTGTTGGCGGCCTCGGCGTCCATGGCCGGGTTCACGTGGCTGTAGATGTCGAGGGTGATCGCGATGGTCGAATGGCCGAGTCGTTCCTGGACGACCTTCGGGTGAACTCCGGCTTGGAGCGCGAGTGTCGCCCAGGTGTGACGTAGCCCGTGCATCGACAGGTACGGCATCTCGTGGCGTCCCACGGCCTTGCGGAACAGGTTGGAAGCCACCTTTGGATGCAGTGGTTCACCCTCGCGCGTGCAGAACACCAGTC
The DNA here is from genome assembly GCA_031394045.1 of Sporichthyaceae bacterium. Taxonomy (GTDB): domain Bacteria; phylum Actinomycetota; class Actinomycetes; order Prado026; family Prado026; genus JANYIP01. The sequence goes on along the minus strand of JANMWN010000355.1, from coordinate 22 downwards.
CTTGACCCGCGTACGAGTCGCC
>JANMWN010000340.1:0-5648 GCA_031394045.1 Sporichthyaceae bacterium | reverse complement strand
GACCGGCGAGCTGCCGGTCCCGATCGACAACAGCGGCTACTTCGACCACACCCCGCACGGGCTCGGCCAGGACTTCCGCCGGCAGGCCATCACGATGCTCGAGGCGATGGGTATATCGGTGGAGTTCAGCCACCACGAGGGTGCACCTGGGCAGAACGAGATCGACCTGCGGTATGCGGACGCGCTCACCACGGCAGACAACATCATGACGTTCCGACTGATCATGAAGCAGGTGGCGCTCGAGCAGGGCATCTACGCCTCGTTCATGCCCAAGCCGTTCGCCGAGCACCCCGGGTCCGGGATGCACACCCACCTCTCGCTCTTCGAGGGTGACCGCAACGCGTTCTTCGAGGCCGGTGCCGAGTACCAGCTCTCCAAGGTGGGGCGGGCGTTCATCGCCGGCCTCCTTCGGCACGCGCCGGAGATCACGGCGGTAACGAACCAGTGGGTCAACTCCTACAAGCGGCTGTACGGCGGTGGCGAGGCCCCTGCGTACGTGTGCTGGGGGCACAACAACCGCTCTGCCATGGTCCGCGTACCCATGTACAAACCGGCCAAGGGCCAGTCGACCCGGATCGAGGTACGAAGCCTCGACAGCGCATGCAACCCGTACCTCGCGTTCGCACTCATGCTGGCGGCCGGGCTCAAGGGCGTCGAGCAGGACTATGAGCTGCCCCCCGGTGCCGAGGACGACGTCTGGTCGCTCACCGAGTCCGAGCGCAGGGCCGTCGGGATCGAGCCGTTGCCCCAGTCGCTCAACGAGGCCGTGGCGGTCATGGAGCGCAGCGAGCTCGTGGCCGAGACGCTCGGCGAGCACGTCTTCGACTTCTTCTTGCGCAACAAGCGAAAGGAGTGGGAGGAGTACCGCGCCCAGGTGACCCCGTTCGAGCGTGACCGGTACCTCCCGATCCTCTGAGCCGCTCGCGGCTAGGGTCGTCGACGTGACCGACGGCCGGATCGCCAGCGCTGCCGGGAAGCTGGTCCGGCTGGGCTTTGCCGACGTCGCGGGAGCCCAGGCTCTGCTCGCGGATCCTGCCCTCGGCTCGCTCGCCGGTCCCGACCAGAGCGACGCCCTGGTGGACGCCCTCGCGGCCACGGCGGATCCAGACCTCGCCGTGTCCAGCCTCGTCCGCATCCTGGCATCGTCCGGGCTCGACCAGCGGGCCGCCGACGGGCTCCGAGCCGCGCTCGCCGACGATGCCGAGCTGCGGCTCCGGCTGTTCGCGGTCCTCGGAACCAGCGTCGCCCTCGGTGACCACCTGGCCAGGCACCCGGAGCAGTGGCGAGCGCTGCAGGCCGGTGGCCCTGTGGCCCCGACCATCGACTCGCTCCTCGCGGGGTTGTCGGGGCCGGCCGCGCTGGACACGCTGCGGGTCGCGTACCGCCGTTCCCTGCTGGTGATCGCGGCCGACGACGTCTCCGGGGCGAGCTCGGTCGAGGAGGTGGCCAGCCGGCTGTCGGACCTCGCCGCCGAGACCTTGGAGGCGGCCCTTGGCCTCGCGCGGGCCGAGCTGCCCGAGGGGTTCGCGCCGTGCCGCCTCGCGGTCGTGGCGATGGGCAAGTGCGGGGGCCGCGAGCTCAACTACGTGAGCGACGTCGACGTCATCTTCGTGGCCGAGCCGCTGGACGGCGGCGACGAGGAGGCCGCGCTCGCGACCGCGACCCGGCTGGCCTCCGGCCTGATGCGTACCTGCTCCGCGCAGACCGCCGAGGGCTCGATCTGGCCGGTCGACGCGAACCTGCGCCCCGAGGGCCGGTCGGGCGCGTTGGTCCGTACCCTCGCCAGTCATCTGGCGTACTACCAGCGCTGGGCGCAGACCTGGGAGTTCCAGGCGCTGCTCAAGGCCCGTCCGGTGGCCGGTGACCTCGACCTCGGGGCGGCGTACGTCGAGGCGCTGACGCCCTTGGTGTGGCAGGCGTCCGAGCGACCCGGCTTCGTCGAGGACGCGCGGGCGATGCGGCGCAGGGTCGAGGAGAACATCCCCGCCAAGGACGCCGACCGCGAGCTCAAGCTCGGTCCGGGCGGCCTGCGCGACGTCGAGTTCTCGGTCCAGCTGCTGCAGCTCGTGCACGGCAGGAGCGACATCTTCGTACGCAGCCCCACGACCCTGCTCGCGCTCGAGCAGCTGTCCACCCTGGGGTACGTCGGCAGGTCCGACGCCGCCGAGCTCGACCGGGCCTACCGGTTCCTGCGGATCATGGAGCACCGGATCCAGCTGTTCCGGCTGCGCCGCAGCCACGTGGTCCCGACGGACGAGGCCGAGCTGCGGCGGATCGCGCGGTCCATGGGCTTCCGGTCCGACCCGGCTGCCGAGCTGACCGAGCAGTGGCGGCGGCACGGCCGTGAGGTCCGACGGCTGCACGAGAAGCTGTTCTACCGCCCGCTCCTCAACGCCGTCGCCCGGCTCGAGCCGGGCGAGGCCAGGCTCACCCCGGAGGCGGCCCGCGCACGGCTGGAGGCGCTCGGGTACGCCGACCCCGGGGGAGCGCTGCGGCACATCGAGGCGCTGACGACAGGAGTCAGCCGCCGCGCGGCGATCCAGCGCACGCTGCTGCCGGTGATGCTCGGCTGGTTCGCCGCCTCGCCGGACCCCGATGCCGGCCTGCTCGGCTTCCGCCAGGTCTCGGACGCGCTCGGGACCACGCACTGGTATCTCGGTCTCCTGCGCGATGCAGGGGCGGCCGCCGAGCGGCTGGCCCGCGTTCTGGCGAGCTCCCGGTACGCCACCGACCTGCTGCTGCGGGCCCCTGAGGCGGTCGCGATGCTCGCCGACGACGACGAGCTCGTCCCGCGCAGCCGGGAGGCGCTGCTCTCCGAGGCGCTGGCCGCGACCGGTCGCCACCCCGACTCCGACCAGGCCATCCGGGCGGTACGCGCCCTGCGTCGGCGCGAGCTCTTCCGAGTGTCCGTCGCCGACCTGCTCGGGCTGCTGGACGTCGGCGCGGTCGGAACTGCGCTCAGCGACATCGCCTCGGTGACGATAGCCGGCGGGCTCGCCGCAGCAGTCACGCTGGTCGAGACCGCTCTGGACGAGCCGCTACCGACCCGGCTCTGCGTCGTGGCGATGGGCCGGTTCGGTGGCGGGGAGCTGGGGTACGGCAGCGACGCCGACGTGCTCTTCGTCCACGAGCCCGACCCTGCGGCGCCGGAGCAGCTCGCCTCCGACGCAGCCCACGCCGTGGCCAACGAGCTGCGCCGGTTGCTCGCGCTGCCCGGCCCTGACCCGCAGCTGCTGGTCGACGCGGACCTCCGCCCCGAAGGTCGGCAGGGGCCGCTGGTCCGTACCCTCGCCTCGTACGCGGCGTACTACGCGCGATGGTCGCACGTCTGGGAGAGCCAGGCCCTGCTGCGGGCCGAGCCGATCGCAGGCGACGCCGAGGTCGGAGCCCGGTTCATGGCGCTGATCGCACCGCTGCGCTACCCAGAGGCGGGGCTCACCGACACCGACGTACGCGAGATCCGTCGGATCAAGGCTCGGGTCGAGGCCGAACGGCTGCCTCGTGGGGCCGACCCGGGGACCCACACCAAGCTCGGCCCCGGCGGGCTCGCCGACGTGGAGTGGACGGTGCAGCTGCTCCAGCTGCGGCATGCTGCGGGGTCTGCTGCACTGCGGACGACCCGCACCCTGGCCGCCCTGGATGCGGCGGTCGCCGAGGGGCTGCTCGAGCCGGCGGACGCCGCGACGCTGGCCGACGCGTGGCGGCTGGCCAGCAGGGTGCGCAACGGGATCATGCTCGTCCGCGGGCGGGCTTCGGACACGCTGCCCTCGGACACCCGCGAGCTCGCGGGTGTGGCCCGTGTCGTCGGCTACGCTCCGGGACAGGCAGGGGCGCTCGTCGAGGACTACCGGCGAGCGACGCGGCGAGCACGAGCAGTCGTGGAGAGAGTCTTCTACGCGTGACAGGTGCCAGGGCGACCTCGACCAGCGGGACCTACCGCCGCGTCCTCGCCAACCCCGAGGCCCGTGGGCTGCTGATCGCCCAGGCCGCTTCCGACATCGGCGACCAGGCGGCCCGGGTCGCGATCGCGCTGCTCGTGCTCCAGCGCACCGAGAACCTGCTCTTCAGCGCGCTGGCCCTCGCGATCTCCTACCTGCCCGGAGTGCTCGGGGAGGCGGTGCTGGGCTCGCTCGCCGACCGCTACCCGCGTCGCGCGATCATGCTCGCCTGTGACCTCGCCAGGCTGGTCATCATCGGCGGCCTGGCGGTGCTGGCGATGGGCTCCGCGCCTCTGCTCGCAGTGTTCGTGCTGCTCCTGATCAGCGAGTTCGTGTCGCTGCCGTTCGGAACCGCGCGAGCCTCGTTGTACCCCGACGTCGTGAACGACCGTGCCGAGTACGTAACAGCACAAGGACTTTCGCGCACCGTGCACCTCTCGACCCAGGTGGTGGGATCGATCGCCGGCGGGGCGCTCGTCGACCTGCTCGGGGTCAGCCAGACGTTGGCGATCGATGCCGTCACCTTCCTCGTGTCGTTCGTCGTGATACGGGTGTACGTCCGGGAGCGCCCCGCGGCCGACGACCCTGGGACGTCACCCGGGCGGATGATCCGCGACTCCGTGGGCGGCGCGCGCGAGCTGTTCGGGGACCCCGTACGACGGACGATCACGTTGCTGGGCTGGGGATCGGCGCTCTTCCTGGTCGCACCTGAGGCGATCGCCCTGGCCTACCAGCCGGGGCTCGCGCCGTTGATCGGCGGCGTGCTGCTGGCGGCCGTACCCGCCGGGTCGGCGATCGGTGCGCTGCTGCTGCCCCGAGTGCCCTTGCGCGACCAGCTGCGGCTGCTGCTACCGCTCGCGGCCCTGTCGTGCCTGCCCCTGTTCGCGACGTCGATCGAGCCGCCGCCGCTCGTGGCCGCGGCGCTGTGGTTCGTGGCCGGGGTGCTCCAGGCGTTCGTGCTGACGGTGATCTCCGCGGTCACGATGTTCACCGAGCGCTCGCGTCGTGGGCGGGTCCTCGGCATCGCGTCCGCGGGGTTCAACGCCGCCACCGCGATGTCGTTCGCGCTCGTCGGTTGGCTTGCGGGGTTTTCCGGGATCGGACCCGCTCGAGCGGTCAGTCTTGCTGGCGCAGGTGGGCTGCTGATGGTGGCGGCGCTGCGTGCGATCTGGCCGAGCCAGGCCATCGACGCCGCCGTCTGACGCTGGCGCCCTGGACGCACGCCAGGCTTGCTGATCGGCGGGTCAGCTCATCGGTCAGACTCTCGGCGATTCCTCGCGCTGGCCTACGGGCGTTGCCTATTTTGCGCCTGTGGCGACCAGGCGATAGCTGTGGACCAGGCTGGCGGCTGTCTCGGTCACGACTGCGCAGCTGGCCGCCGGGCTGGGGACGGCGTCGCCAGCGTCCGCCGGGCCCAACCCTGCCGTTGCTGCCCCGGGGGCGGGCGTCAGCGGCACCGTGCGTGTCGGGAACCTCGACCTGCGACCGTGCGGCATCGTCAAGGGGGCGCTGTGCGGCCGGCTCGCCCAGCCCTGGGACCCCAGCGGTGGCGTGCGCGGCAACGTCTCGGTCGGCTTCGCGTTCCTGCCGACGAGCGACCACAGCCAGCCCGCGCTCGGCACCTACGTGCCCCACGAGGGCGGCCCGGCTACAGCATCACGGGCAGCGGGTCCTGGTACGCAGCCATGTACGGGCCGTTGCTGGCGCGGC
>JANMWN010000299.1:0-8012 GCA_031394045.1 Sporichthyaceae bacterium | reverse complement strand
AGCTGGAACGGCATCGCCGTCGACTCGACCTGCGGCGGGCACGGTACGTGCAAGAAGTGCAAGGTCCGCATCATCGACGGCTCGGTGCCCATCTCGCGCCTGGACGTACGCGCCTTCAGCCCCGACGAGCTCAGGTCGGGGTGGCGGCTGGCGTGCATCGCGCAGGCCAACACCGACCTGCAGATCGAGGTCCCGCCGCTCACCACCCGGCCCAAGGCCGCGACCGTGGGGGTCGGGCGCCAGGTCATCCTTCGCCCCGCCGTCCAAAAGCGCTACGTCGAGCTGACCGAGCCGAACCTGCACGACCAGGTCACCGACGTCGAGCGCATCCTCGCCGCGATGGACGACCTCGAGCTGCGGGTCGACCTCTCGGCCATCCGTACGCTCGGCCGGACCTTGCGTGCCAACGACTTCAAGGTCACCGCGGTCATCGTGGACGACATCCTGATCGAGGTGGAGCCCGGCGACACCAGCGCGACGCGGCACGGCATCGCGTTCGACCTGGGGACCACCACCGTGGTGGCGACGCTGCTCGACCTCTCGACCGGCACTCCTGTCGCCGTACGTTCGATGCTCAACAAGCAGCAGCCGTTCGGCGCCGACGTCATCACCCGGATCAGCGCGACGATGCTCGACGACACTGCGCTGGACCGGTTGCGGGGTCTCGCGCACGCGACCCTCGACGAGCTCGCCCAGGAGGTCTGCGTGGCGGGCGAGATCGACCCGCGGCAGGTCTACGAGGTGGCGCTCGCGGGCAACGCGACCATGACCCAGCTGGCGCTCGGCATCGACCCTGAGCCGGTCGGCGTCGCGCCGTTCATCATGGCGTCGCGCTCGTACCCCGACCTGCTGGCCTCCGACCTGGGTGTCCAGGTGCATCCGCGGGCCAGGGCAACGGTCTTCCCCGCCCTCGGTGCGTACGTCGGTGGAGACATCGTCGCGGGTGTGCTCGCCGCGGGGATGGAGCGTGACAAGCGGATGCGGCTGTTCATCGACGTCGGCACCAACTGCGAGATCGTGCTGGGCAACGCGGAGCGGCTCGTGTCGACGGCTGCTCCGGCCGGCCCCGCGTTCGAGGCGGCGTCGATCAAGTGCGGCATGCGGGCCGCCGACGGCGCCATCGAGGTCGTCAAGGTCGTCGACGACGCGCTGACGCTGCAGGTCATCGGCGACGTCAAGCCCATGGGGCTGTGCGGGTCCGGCCTGGTCGACGCCGTCGCCGAGCTGGTACGCGTCGGGCTGCTCGACCGCTCGGGTCGTTTCGTCAAGGACGAAGAGGCCGCCGTCATCAGCCCCGGGCTCGCGCCCAACCTGATGACCCTGGCCGGCGAGCGGATCTTCGTCCTTGCGTGGCACGGCGAGCCCGGGTTCGTGCAGGACGCGACCGACATCGTGTTCCTGTCCCAGCGCGACGTCCGCGAGCTGCAGTTCGCCAAGGCGGCCATCTCCACCGGCTGGCGGCTGCTGCTGGAGGAGATCGGGCTCAAGGAGGAGGACGTCGCCCAGGTTCTCCTGGCCGGTTCCTTCGGCACGTACCTCTCGCCGGCGAGCGCGATCCGGATCGGGCTGGTGCCCAGGCTGCCGGTCCTCCGTATCGTCAGTGCTGGAAATGTCGCGGGCGAGGGAGCCAAGATGGCCCTTCTGTCCAAGCCCGAACGCGCCGGCGCGACGGCCCTGCTCGAGGAGGTGGAGTACGTCGAACTCTCCGACCGCGCCGACTTCAACGACCGCTTCGTCGACGAGCTCTCCTTCCCTGTCCACGACTGAGCCGCTGACCGGGACCGGGCTTGCGGGCAGGGGCGAGCGGTTCGGTGTCGTCGCCTGCGGGGCCATCGCGACCCACCTGAGCGACATCGCCACTCGCAACGGCTGGCCAGTCGACGTCCACCCGTTGCCGCCGCTGCTGCACAACCACCCCGAAAAGATCAGCGCGCAGGTTGGTCTGGTCGTGGGTCGGCTGCGCCCGAAGTACGGGGCGCGGCTCGCGGTCGGCTACGCGGACTGCGGCACCTACGGCGCGCTCGACGCGCTGTGCACGGAGCTGGGCCTGGCCCGCATCGGCGGCGCCCACTGCTACGACATGTTCGCCGGCCAGCGTGAGATGGCAGCGATGTTCGAGGCCGAGCCGGGTACGTACGTGCTGACCGACTTCCTGGTGCGTTCCTTCGGCCGGCTGGTCGTGATCGAGCTCGGCCTCGACGAGCACCCCGAGCTGCGCGACGACTACTTCCGGCACTACCGGCGGGTGGTCTGGCTGGCGCAGCGGGCGACACCCGAGCTGCTCGGGCTCGCCGAGGAGGCCGCGGCCACGATCGGGCTCCCGCTCAAGGTCGTGCCCACCGGTGACGTCGGGCTGGAACGCGAGCTGGCGGCCTTGATCGGGGTTTAAGGGGTTATGAAGGGGTCTGGCGGAAGGTTCCACCAGCAGGCCAACCGGGCCCGCAACTAGGCACAGTCGGCTTCCCGAACACCCGTGCGGCAAGGCCCTGGTCAACAACGCGTTCTACTGCGGCGCCAACAACGCGATGTCGGAGTCCTGCTCTTCCACGATGTGTTCCGTGCGTTCGCCATCGTCGGCTAGCCGTAGTTGTGGACAACACGGGCGGCAGGGGCGAACTCGTGGACGAAGGAGCGGCGTCACGTGATGATCCACTCAACGTACAGGCATTCAACGCGCCCATCGCGGTGGCGGCGACGAATGTGCCCAGGACGCTCCCGCTGCCCTTGCCGCGTCATCGTCTAGTCATGATGGGCAGAACCTTGAGGTCATGATCATCTGGGTCAAGCCAACGAGTAGTCCAGGGTGAAGGTGTGGCTGCCGTCGTCGTGGCGATCGATGTCGGCGCGGCCGGTGATGCCTTCGAGGCCATCGGTTCCTGACCCCTCGAGGATGGTCCACGAGCCGGTCCCGCCGGACGCGTCGCCGTAGGCGGAGTGCCGCGTGATGAAGCTGCCGGCCCGCCCTTCGAGCTCGACGGTGATGCGCTCCTGCCCGACGTACGCCATCGCTCCCCCAGCGGCGGCGACCATCAGCAGCTCGGCCGTGCTCGCACCGATCAGGTCGCCGGAGAAGGTCTTGGTCACCCGCGTCTTGGCCAGCTCCGCACCTGGCGCCTCGTCGTAGCCGACCTGGTCCCAGCTGTCGATGACGAAGCTTGCCACGGCCCGGGTCCGTGGCTGCCACGGCTGCATCCAGTGGCTCGCCGGCCAGCCCTCGACGGCCGCCGTCAACGGGTAGAACGTCGCTCCGTCGATCGACTCGCGGACGATGTCGGCGTGGCCCGCATGGCGAGCGGTCTCCCCGATGAGGTGGAGCAGCACCCAGCGCACCGACCACGCGTCGACGTCCCGTGGGTACCACGGCACGCCCTTGGGCACGGGCGCCGCCTGGCCAAGGTCGTCGATGCCGGCGATGACAGCTTCGGTCTCGGCCGCGACCGCCTCGTAGGTCGCGAGGACCTCGGCCAGCGTCTCGTCGGGGAGCAGCTGGAAACCCAGCTCGTACCCGTCCACAGCGTCATCGCCGGAGTCGCTCTGTCGTTGCAGGACGATGTCGATCCAGCCCCGTTCGGTCGAGGCCAGGTGCTTGATCAGACCACCCACGCTCAACGACCCGGCCGTCGGCACCAACCGGGCCTGATCGTCGGTCAGCCCGTGGGCAGCGACGCGCAGCGCGTCCCGCTGCTGTGCGAGGTAGGCGAGCAGGCCCGAGCGCTCGTCGGCGACCGGCGGGACGTTTCCGGGCATGGCAGTTCTCCTTCTACTGGAGGCTCGGGCGCTCACCCTTGCAGGCACCTCCGACAGCCAGCCCCGCGGAGCCTGCCGGCCGTCGGCGCGACGGGTGGGTATGAACGTCAGCGGGTGCAGCCACGGCGATAGCCTCAACGAGTCCGTCTCGGACCGTACCCATCAGGAGAGTCATGACTGCGACTTCACCGGTCAGCACCCCGTTCGACGCCGAGTCCACCGCCGCTGAGGTCGTCACCGGCCTCGACCTCAGCGGGCAGCGCGCCATCGTCACCGGCAGTTCCTCCGGCATCGGCATCGAGACGGCACGAGCTCTTGCTGCCGCCGGCGCCGGGGTGACCCTCGCGGTCCGCGACCTGGCCGCCGGCGCGCGCACCGTCGACGACATCGTCGCGACGACGGGCAACAAGAACGTTCTCGTGTCCGCGCTCGACCTCACCGATCGCGCCTCCGTGACCGCGTTCGTCTCCGCATGGGAAGGCCCGCTGCACATCCTGGTCAACAACGCCGGTGTGATGGCCTCCCCGGAGACGCGTACGCCCGAGGGTTGGGAGCTGCAGTTCGCGACCAATCACCTCGGCCACTTCGGGCTGGCAACCGGGCTGCACCCGGCGCTGGCTGAGGCGGGTCATGCCAGGGTCGTGTCGGTCAGCTCGGCCGGGCACCTGCGCTCCCCCATCGTGTTCGAGGACATCCACTTCAGCGAGCGCGCGTACGACCCGTGGCTGGCGTACGGGCAGTCCAAGACCGCCAACGTGCTCTTCGCTGTCGAGGCCAGCACGCGCTGGGCGGCTGACGGCATAACCGTCAACGCGCTCATGCCCGGTGTCATCCACACCAACCTGCAGCGGCACATCGACCTGGAGTGGGCGATGGCCCGCGCCAAGGCCGAGGGCGGCGCAGAGGTTATGATGAAGACACCTGAGCAGGGCGCCGCGACGTCGGTGCTGCTCGCGACGTCACCGCTGCTCGACGGCATCGGCGGCCGCTATTTCGAGGACTGCAACGAGGCCGGCCCGAACCAGCCGGGGACCCGCAGCGGTGTCGCGGCGTACGCCCTGGACCCCGAGGCGGCCGCCCACCTGTGGCAGGTGTCGCTCGACGCGCTGGCCTCCTGACCGCCCAGCTTGGGCGCCGACCTAGCCGCTGACCTGCCCGCCATGGTGGTCGTGGCCGTGCCCGCGTAGCTGGGCCAGGTGGTCGTTGTCGTGGGCGAGGATCTCCTCGCACAGCCCGGCGACGCCGAGGTCGCCGAACACGGTGTGGTGGGCGTGCCGCGACCAGCCGGCCTCCGGCAGGTCGGTCAGGTACGCCACGGTTGCGGCTCGCGCCGAAGCGAACTCCTCGACGACCGCGTCCCACGGCTGCGCTCCGTACAGCCCGAGCCAGTCGATGCCGGCCGGCTCCCACCAGTCCCACTGCGGCCGGTCCACGGTGGCCATCTCGTGCAGGCGCGGCAGCCAGACGTGCTGCTCGACGTAGGTGATGTGCCCCAGGATCACCTGGGCCGGCCAGCCCTCGTGGTCGGCCGGGTCCGCAGAAGGGTGCAGCGCACGTACACGTGCCGGGGTCTCGCCCATCCGCTGGACGAGCTCGGCGTGGTCCACCACAGGTGCCGTCCTCTCAGGCGCTGGCGCGCTCCGCCGCCTCGACGACGTTGGCCAGCAGCATGGCCCGCGTCATCGGGCCGACGCCACCCGGCATGGGCGCGAGGAAGCCCGCCACGTCGCTTACGCCAGGGTCCACGTCGCCGGCCAGCCCGGCCTCGGTCCGCGTGATGCCCACGTCGAGGACGGCCGCGCCCGGCTTGACCATGTCGGCGGTGATCAGGCCGGCCACACCTGCGGCGGCGACGACGATGTCGGCCCGGCGTACGTGGTCGGCGAGGTCACGCGTACCCGTGTGGCACAGGGTGACGGTGGCGTTCTCGGAGCGACGGGTGAGCAGCAGCCCGAGGGGGCGGCCGACGGTGACGCCGCGACCGACGATGACGACCTCGGCGCCCGCGATGGGTACGCCGTAGCGGCGGAGCAGCTCGACGATGCCCCTCGGCGTGCAGGGCAGCGGTGCCTCCTCGCCGAGGACCAGGCGCCCGAGGTTGGTCGGGTGGAGGCCGTCGGCGTCCTTGGCCGGGTCCATCAGGCCGAGGACGCGCCCCGCGTCGAGGCCCTTCGGCAGGGGTAGCTGCACGATGTAGCCGGTGCAGGTCGGGTCGGCGTTGAGCTCGGCGACCACGGCCTCGACGTCCGCCTGCGTCGCGTCGCCGGGAAGGTCACGGCGAATGCTCGCCACACCGACCTCAGCGCAGTCGCGGTGCTTGCCCGCGACGTACGCCTGGCTGCCCGGGTCGGCGCCCACCAGGACCGTCCCGAGGCCCGGATGGATGCCGTCGGCCACGAGCTTGGCGACGCGCTCGGCGAGCTCGGCTCGGATCGCGGCCGCAGTGGCCTTGCCGTCAAGGATCTGGGCGGTCATGGGTGCGAAGGTCCTTCCTGATCGGTGGTTCAGCAACCGTACAGGCTGGCTCAGACCTTGGCGGCGCGGGTGGCCTCGATGACGGCGGGCAGGATCTTGTGCAGGTCGCCGATGACCGCGTAGTCGGCGTGCGCCATGATCGGCGCGTCCGCGTCGTTGTTGATGACCAGGATGGTCTTGGACGTGTGGCAGCCGGCCAGGTGCTGCGAGGCACCGCTGATGCCACAGGCGATGTAGAGGTCCGGCGACACCTTGGTGCCGGTCTGCCCGACCTGCTCGGCCTGGGGCCGCCAGCCGGCGCTCGTGACCACGCGGGAAGCCCCGATCGCACCGCCCAGCAGACCCGCGAGCTCTTCGAGCAGGGCGAACCCCTCGGCGGACCCGACCCCACGACCACCGCTGACGATCACCTTGGCCTCGGCCAGCGAGATACCGCCAGCCGCGTCCGGCACCCGCTCGACCACGCGTACGGCGAGGTCGCCCTCGGCAAGCGTCGGCGTGAACTCCTCGACCGTGGCCGAGCCGTCCGCGGGTGCGTCGGCGCGGACCGCGTGCGGCACCACGCTTACCAGCGCGACAGGCGCGTGCAGCAGCGCGGTCTCCGACAGGTTGCCGGCCCACCGCGCGCGCTCGACCTGAGTGGGCTCGCCCAGCACGACTGAGGTGCAGTCGGCAGCCACCGGCAGGCCGGTGATCGCACCCAGGTGGGCGAGCACCTCGTTGCCGCGTTGGTCGCCGACACCGACGACGGCCCTGGCCGCGAGCCGCGACACCAGCTCGGCGGCGGCACGGGCGCTCGCCGCCGGCGCGTAGTCGGTCAGGCCGTCGTGCGTCGCGAGGTGGACGGTCCCGACCCCGTACGCGCCAAGCGACGCGGCCACGCCCTTGCCGTCGGCGCCGACCACGAGCGCGTGCAGCTCAGAACCGTTGGCAGCAGCCAGCTGTCGGCCGAACGCGATCGCCTGCAGCGACAGCTCGGCGAGCTCGCCGCGGTCGTGGTCGACGAGGACGAGGATCACTGGATCGCCCCGATCTTGCGGAAGATGTCGACGACGGCGGCAGCCGCGGCAGGCCCGTCGCCGAGGACGGTGGCGCGCTTCCCGGTCTCGGCCGGCAGGGTGAAGCTGACCTTCTCGAGCCGGGACGCAGGCCGCGTCGGGGTGGACCGCTCGATCGGCTTCTTCTTCGCGCGGATGCGCCCCGGCACCGACGGGTAGCGCGGGATCGCGACCCCGTCCTTGACCGTGGCCACTGCGGGCAGCGGCACCTCGAAGACCTCGCGCCCTCCTGTGGCCGGGCGCTCGCCGCGTAGCCGTCCACCCTCGACGGACAACCCCTTAAGGCCGGTCAACGCCGGACGGCCGAGCAGGTGCGCCACGCGTACGCCCACCTGCGAGCCGGCCGCGTCGGCCGACTCGTTGCCGAACAGGATCAGGTCGAAGCCGCTGGCGTCGGCACGGACGGCGGCCGCGATGGCCTCGGCCGTCGCCTGCCCGTCCCACTCGGCGCCGTCGGTCTCGAGCAATATGCCGCGGTCGATGCCGATCGCCATGGCGTCGCGCATCTGCTCCTCCGACTCAGGCACCCCGAGCGAGAGCACGGTCGACGAACCGCCGTGGGCCTCGACCAGGCGGACGGCGACCTCGACCGCGGTCTCCTCGTGCGGGCTCACCGTGAAGCCGAGCCGCCGGGTATCGATCTCGGTCGCGTCTTCGGTGAGGACGAACCGGCCGCCGCTCAGCGGCACCCGCTTGATGCAGACCAGGACGTCCATCAGGACATGCTCCGCT
>JANMWN010000290.1:0-11578 GCA_031394045.1 Sporichthyaceae bacterium | reverse complement strand
ACCGTCAAGACCGTCGCACGAACCGCCCACGGCTTCCGCAACCTCGACAACCAGCGGCTACGAGTACGGTTCGCCTGCACCCGACAACTTCGCCGGGTGACCGCCAGCTGAAGATCAAATCCCCATCAAGTTCGAAGAGCCCTCATGTGGTGGCCAGCCCGCGTCCGCTATCGCTGGCGCTCACTGTGATCCCGTCCTAGCGCTACCCGGACAGGCAGCACCCCCGCTCACGCGACGGGGGATGCACGTGGGGCGGGGGCGCCTTGCCTTGAAGGGTAGCGGCCAGCGGCTTGCAGCGGCCGGGGTCAGTCCCTCCAGGGACAGTGCCCGTTGACGTCGCCGTCTGGGCAGATCGGGCACGGCGTGCGGTAGCTGGCAGGAAACGCGCCGTTGACGTAGCAGGACGCTTGGTAGGCGACCTCGCCTACCTGATCGGCGTAGACGTCCTCGGTCGTGCCCTTGTCGAAGCGCTTGCCGGCGCGCGTGAACACGCGGCGGACCGTGTAGGTGTCGTTTCCCGCTAGGTCGATCTCGACGCTGTAGCCGGCGTGAACGGGCAAGGTCACGCCCGTCTCGCGGACCTGGACGCGTCCTCCGCTGATGGCGAGGACGTTGCGCCAGCCGGTCTGATCGAGCAGCTCGGCAGAGCTGCACTCGCGGTAGGTCTGTACGGTCATGGTTCCTCCTGGTGGGGGTCTGGCAGCCACCGCAGCCCACCCCGCGCGGGGGATGAGCCACGGAAGCAGTCAGAAGCCCCAGGCTGCGCGTATGGCTGCCCACTCCTCATCGCTGGCAGTCGAGGTGACGCGCTCCTCGTCGTCCCACTCAAGAAGCTCGTCGATGGCCACGAACATCGAATAGTCGCCGCTGTCCTCCAGACCCAGGCTCAGGCACCCGCCAGGGTCGGCCTCTCCGAAGAAGGCGCGCGGCTCGCGCAGATCCTCGGGGGAGGCCATTGTGAGCAGGCGGGACATGACGTCCATGGCGTCGTTGAGGTCGTACTCCGGCTTGACCGTGACGACTGCGTACGGCTCCGGCTGGCGGTACACGTGGGCCATAACGGTTGGTGTGTAGATCGCGAGGCTCATGGTGGCTTCCCGTCGGGGAGTGCGAGAGTGTTGTCTGTGACTGTTGCAGACAGCTGACCCTCGGGGAAGTACGTTCGCATCACGTTCGCATAACGACGGCGCCGCTCTGGATGGGTAGTCCGCACTGAGTCCGCAGCCAGTCCGCAGAATGGACCTGAACGGACCGGAACGGGCAGCACTGTCCAGGGACCGTTTGCGCACGTCAGAGCCCCTGTCACGGGCATCTGCGCAGGTGGGGCGGACGAGTCGGCCTGTACGCCGGGTTCTGTGACCGCGACGCCTTGCGGCACTGTCGCGGCCGGCGACCATCCATCTAGGCCTGCCGTTGCCGACAGGCTCATGCGGTCTACCCGCAGGCTCGGGCGGGCCGCCCTCGAACGCCTGCGCAGGTCGGCCGCCGAGGCGACCGGCCCTTTTGACCTTGCTCCAGGTGGGGTTTACCTAGCCGCCTGAGTCACCTCACGCGCTGGTGGTCTCTTACACCACCGTTTCACCCTTACCGGTCGCGCACCCTGCGAGCAGAGCCCGCAACCGGCGGTCTGTTTTCTGTGGCACTGTCCCGCGGGTCACCCCGGGTGGGCGTTGCCCACCACCTTGCCCTGTGGAGCCCGGACGTTCCTCGGCGGCACCAGGTTGCCCTGGCACCGACGCGGCCGCCCAGCCGGCTCGTCCGCCGTAGCGCAAGGGTAGCGGCCCGCCGCCGCTCCCCCAGCCGGCTGAATCGGCAGAACCGGTCAGGCCCCGTCAGAGCCGGCGGGCGTAGCAGCGCGAGATGTCGGCGCCGATGTACGAGCCGAAGTTCTCGATGCGTACGTACCCCTCGCGCTCGTAGAACCGCATCGCGTCGGGCTGGCCGAAGCCGGTCTCAAGCTTGAGGGTCTCAAGGCCCAGCCCGCGCCCGGCGTCCTCGAGCGCGCGCAGGACAGCGACCGCGACGCCGGTGCCGCGCGCCTCGGGAACGACGTACATCCGCTTGATCTCGGCCGCACCTGGCTCGAGCATCCGCAACCCACCGCAGCCGACCGCCACGCCGGCCGCGTCCCTGGCGACCAGGAAGGTGGTGATGTCCTCGGCCGAGGGCGCGATACCCGGCTCGTGGTCGTTGCTGCCGTAGCGGGCGTCGAGCTCAGTACGTTGCGCCGCCCGGAGCCGGGCACCGTCGGGCGCGTCCCACGGCTCGGCCGCCACCGTCAGGCCGGCGACGGCGTACGGATCAGGCAGGACGAGCTCGACGTTGCGGTCGACGACCCGTCCGGCCCCGCGCTCGCCCGTACCGTCGTGCTCCCGGAGCTGCCAGTCGTTGGCGGCGAGCAGCCGCGACAGCGCGGCCAGCTGGAGCGGCTCGTCGACACGACCGTCCCACTCGGCCGCACCCAGGTGATCCAGGACGGTGCCGAAGATCGAGAGCATGCCGTCGGCCCTGGCGATGAGCTCGACGATCCGGGACTGCTGCGGCCAGTCGACGTTCGAGGCGGTGGTGACCTGCCAGAAGCCTCGACCGTCCGGCCCGACCAGCGGTCGTACGGCGTGGGCGTGGGTGTGCCCGTTGACCCAGACCACCACCGAAGGGTGCCGCAGCAGGAGGGCGAGCAGCTCGTCCCCGAGGACCCGCCGACCGGCGCCGGCCGGCTTGACGTCGTTGATGAGCGTCTCGAGCGGATGGTGGCTGAAGAGCACGGCGTACTGCCGCGCCTCGTCGGCGTGCGAGAGCTCGTCGTCGAGCCAGCCGAGCTGCTCCTCGTCCAGCGACCCCTGCCACCCACCGTGCGGGTTGACCGTGTCCATGACGATGCAGCGCACGGCCCCGTCGGTGCCGGCGTCGCGGGCGTAGAAGGCGTGCCCCGACGAGCGGTTCGCCTCGGTGAAGCCGTGCCCGACCGGCCCCGGCGAGTGCGGACCGCCTTGGAAGTGGGCGGCCACGAAGTCACCACGCTCGAGCAGCCGCCGCCCGCTGTCACTTGTGACGTCGATCGTGGGTCCCTCTCCGAGGGCGGCGACGGCCCACGGCTCGGCGACGTCGAGGGCGATCAGCAACGGCAGCACGTCGATGCCGGCCGGCAGGGCGGTGAGCATCCGGGTACCGATCGAGATCGGGGTGAGGTGCGCACCGCCGGGGACGGTCCCCTGCAGCAGCAGGTCGTGGTTGCCGTGCACCGCCAGCCAGGGCAGCTCGAAGCCGACCGCGTCGAACGGTCGCCGGGCGGCGTCGACGAGCCCGGGTACGAGCGGGTAGCCGTACCTGCTGCGCTGGACGCACTCGACCTCGCCACCGGGGTGCCAGTAACGCACGTCACCCGACGTCGCGAAGCCCTCGTACCGGGTCAGGTCGCCGGAGTCCGGCACCACGTGGCCACCGTCGAGCAGGGTGAGGTACCAGTGCAGCTCGTTGCGCTGGGCGTTGTCGGTCACGTCGCCAGTGGTGATCGCGAAGGCCAGCTCCTGCCCGCTGGCCGGCGTCGGCTGACCGACGTGCGCATTGACCGCGCGCACCATGGCGTCCACGACCTGCGTCGTCATCAGCTCCTGCGCGCGGTAGGTGCCGACCGCCGGAACCTGCTCGTGCTCGGGCCAGTCGGGGTCCGCGTAGCGGTCGAGGTACGGCACCCGCGAGGGCGACTGGTGGTCGCAGACGTGCAGGTCGGACAGGTGGGCGAACGCGAGCAGCGGACGGTCGCCAGCCTTGTGCGCAGAGGTTGGCTCGGTGGGCTCACTTGGCTCGGCGACCGGGTCGGCGCCGAGGTCGGTGTGCAGGACCCTGGGCTCCCTGTCAGTACGTACGAGCGGCCGCCACCCACCGGCGCCTGCCGGGCCGCGAGCGATCAAGCCCTCGACGGTGGTGGTACCGGGCCCGGCCGACGGACTGGTCATGGCACCCGGCTGAAGCGGACGCTGCGGGTCGCGACGTCCGCCGTGTCGAGGCGCACCGAGATGGTACCGCCCAGGGGGAGCTGGCCCTTCGGGGCGTCGCAGTGCGCGAGCACAGCGGGGTCGGCGACCTGGACGGTCGCGCCGCCGCGGCGCTCGTCCAGGTCGACCACCACGGCGCTGAACACCTGTCCCACGGCGGGGGCGAGGATCGCGGCCTCCACCAGGTCGAGGTTCGCACGGTCGAGCCGGTTGCCCCTGCGGATCCCCTCGGCCATCTCGTCGGGCAGCGCCGGGAGCGCGGCCCTGGCCCACTCGGGCACCGCGGCGCCCGCGCAGAGCGCGACGCAGACCTCGCCGGCGTAGCGGTCGACCAGCCGCCGCAGCGGCGCGGTGCAGTGGGCGTATGGCGCAGCGATGGCCGCGTGCGTCTGCTCGACCGGGGCGGTGCCGTCGAACGAGGCGTACGCGGCGCCGCGGAACAGCCGGGTCGCCTCGGTGAGGAACGCCGCCTCCCGCCCGCGCACCGGGTGCAGGCTCGACAGCAGCTCGCCGTACGGCTGCTCAGCAGGCCAGGCGATGCCAAGACCGCGGGCGACGCGACGCAGCCGGTCGACGTCTCGCGGATCGGCGGGCGGCATCGTGCGCAGGACCCCGATGCCGCCCTTGAGCATGAGCTGGGCGGCGGCCATGCCGGTGAGCAGGGAGATCTGGGCGTTCCAGTCCTCGACCGGCAGTGACGCCCGGAAGTGCAGGCTCCAGCCGCCGTCGGCATCGGTCACGACCTCCTGCTCGGGGGTGTTCAGGCTCATCCCGCCACGCGCGCGTTCGAGCGCCTGCCGGAGACCGCCGACCTCGCGCAGCAGCTGCACCGGCTCAGGCGCGCTGCCGTCATCGAGGGCCGCCTGCACGGCGGGGTAGTCCTGCTTCTCCCGACTGCGTACCACCGCCCGCGATACGTCGGTGCCGACCAGGTCGCCGTGCTCGTCGAGGTCGAGCGTCCACACCAGGGCCGGGCGGTCGACGCCTGGCAGCAACGAGGTGGCACCTTCGGAAAGGACCGTGGGGTGCAGCGGGACCCGCCCGTCCGGCGAGTACAGCGTCTCGACCCGGCGGTGCGCCTCGAGGTCGACCGCACCCCCGGGGCGTACGAAGGCGGCGACGTCGGCGATCGCGTACCGGACCCGGAAGCCCCCGCCCGCGGACCGCTCGATCGCGTACGCCTGGTCGAGGTCCATGGACCCCGGCGGGTCGAGCGTGGCGAATGCGATAGCCGTGAGGTCCGTCCTCGGCATGGCCAGCATCGTCGGCGCAGCCGCAGCTGCCTCGGCCTCGGCGACCACCTCAGGCGAGAACGTGTCCGGCACCTGCAGGTCGTGGCGTACGCCCGCGAAGGCCGGCCGGAGCCCCGCGAGCTCCTCGGACCGGAGGCGAAGGACAGGACGGCGCACGGCTCCACGCTAGCCACTGCGGCCGCCCGTCGCGCGACCACCTGCCGGAGCGACCTAGGGTGGGCCCGGTGCTCGTCCTCCTGCCGCCCTCCGAGGGTAAAGCGCCCGCCCCCCGCCGAGGCCGCGCGCTCGACGTCGACGCCCTGACGTTCCCCGACCTGGCCGCGACCCGGCGCCGCCTGCTGACCGCGCTGGTCGAGCTGTGCTCGGCCGACCCCGAGGTGGCGCGCGGCACCCTCGGCCTCTCCCCCGGGCTGGCCGACGAGGTGACCCGCAACGCCGCGCTGCTGCGTACGCCGACACGGACCGCCGCCGAGCTGTACACCGGCGTCCTCTACGACACGCTCGGGCTGGCATCGTTGCCGGCCGACGCCCGGCGGCGGGCGAACCGCTCGCTGCTGATCTTCAGCGGGCTCTGGGGCGTGCTGCGGCTCGGCGACCGGGTGCCCGCCTACCGCCTCTCGCCCGACGTCGTGCTCCCCGGGCTGGGAACCCTGGCCTCGATGTGGCGCGCACCGCTGGCTGCGGCTCTGGACCAAGCCACTGCTGAGCCAGCCGGCAAGGGGCCGGTGCTCGACCTGCGTTCGACCAGCTATGCCTCGCTCTGGCGGCCCTCCGGCCCGGTCGCCGAACGTACGGTCACGGTTCGGGTGCTGCAGGAACGCCGGCCCGGCGACCCGGGCTCGCGGGTCGTGGTGAGCCATTTCAACAAGGCCACCAAGGGCCGGCTGGTCCGGTCGCTGCTGCTCTCGGGCGCTGCCCCGCGCAAGCCGGCCGAGCTGCTCGAGGTGATCCGCGCACTCGGCTACGTCGCGGAACCGACACCGGCGCCCGCTCGCAAGGCCGGCCGCCAGCACCAGCTCGACATCGTCGTCGCCGAGCTCTGAGCAGCAGTCGTGGAGCACACCTGGGAGTGGGTGTCGATCGCCAGGGTGACGCCGATCCTGGTGTTCCTGCTGGGGATCACGGTCGTCGCCGAGCTCGCCGACGCAGCCGGGGTGTTCGAGTCGGCGGCGGCACTGGCCTCGCGCGGAGGGCGCGGCTCGGTGCTGCGGCTGTGGCTGCTCGTCGTCGTCCTCGGCACGACCACCACCGTCCTGCTATCGCTCGACACGACCGCGGTGCTGCTCACGCCGGTGGTGCTGGCGCTGGCCAGCCGGCTCGGGATCGCGCCTTGGCCGTTCGCACTCGCGACCGTGTGGCTGGCCAACACCGCCTCGCTGCTGCTGCCGGTCTCGAACCTGACCAACCTGCTCCTGGTCGACAAGCTGCACTGGTCGGTGGCGCACTACATGACCCGCATGTGGGTGCCCGCCCTGGTCGCCGTCGTCGTGTCCGTGCTGGTGCTGGGGCTGCTGCTGCGTACGTCCCTGCGCGGGCGCTACTCGGCGGTCGACGCCGAGGAGCCCCGCGACCCCCTGCTGTTCCGTGCCGCCGTGGGGGTGTGTCTGAGCGTGGGTCCGCTGTTCGTCGCCGGCGTGCCGCCCTGGGTGGTGGCGACGGCGGGGGCGGCTGTGCTGGTGCTCGCGTTCCTGTGGCGGCGACGCTCGGCGCTGCGCTGGGGGCTGCTGCCGTGGCGGCTCGTGCTCATCACGCTCGGGCTGTTCCTGGTGGTGGGGTTCGGCCAGCAGCACGGCCTCTCACGGGTGCTCGGCGACCTCGCGGGTCCCGGTGCAGGTGACACCTTCGGTTCGCTCCTGCGTACGGCGACCAGCGGTGCCGTCGGCAGCAACCTGGTCAACAACCTCCCGGCGTACATCGCGCTCGAGCCGGTGGCCTCGTCGTCGCCGGACCGGCTGCTCGCGCTGCTCGTAGGGACCAACCTCGGGCCGCTGATCACGCTGTGGGCCTCACTGGCGACCCTGCTCTGGCGCGAGCGATGCCGGGCTCGAGGGCTGGAGATCAAGGCGGGTGGGTTCGCCGTGGCCGGGATCGTCGGGGTGCCGGTGCTGCTCGTCGCGACCACCGGCGCCCTCTGGCTCACCCGCTGGGCTGGTTGAAGGAGCGCAGCGAGGCGTTGCCGTCGGGGTACCAAGCCACTGTCGTCAGCGACGCGGGCGCCAGCTCCATCCGGTAGAGCGCGCTGCCCGGCGCCCCGAGCGCGAGGCGGACGAAGGTCTTGATGGGCGTCACGTGCGAGACCACCAGGACCGTACGCCCGGGGTGCGTCTCGCGGATGCGGTCGCGCGAGCGCTGGACCCGGCGGGTGACCTCGTCGAACGACTCGCCGCCCGGCGGGGCCACCGAGGTCGAGCCGAGCCAGGCCGCGAGCGCGTCCGGCCAGGTGCTCTCGACCTCCGCGAAGGTCAGGCCCTCCCAGTCGCCGAAGGCACACTCGGCGACGCCGTCGTCGACCTCGACGTCGAGCCCCAGGGCCGCGGCCACCGCTGTGGCGGTCTGCTGGGTACGTACCAGGGGCGAGCTGACCACGACCTCGATGTCCTTGGCCGCGGCCAGGACTGCCGCCACCGCCTCGACCTGGGCCTGCCCGGTCTCTGACAGCGACGGGTCGGCTCCGCCGGAACCGCTGAAGCGCTTGTCTCGGGTATGCGCCGTCTCGCCGTGCCGCAGCAGCACGAACGTGGTCGGCTCGCCCAGGTCCTTGGCCCAGCCCATCAGCTTGTTCGCGGGCTTGGCGCTCGCGATGGACGAGGCCGGCTCGGGTGGCCGCTCGCTGCGTGGGACCCACGGCAGTCCCTTGGCCGCGGCGTCGAGCGCCTCGTTGGCCAGCCGGTCCGCGTCCTTGTTCCGCTCGCGCGGCACCCAGGTGTAGTGCACGTCCCCGCCCGGCCACACCGCGAGCGCCCGCTTGGCGAGGACCTTCATGTCGGGGTGCTTGACCTGCCACCGGCCGGAGAGCTGCTCGACGACCAGCTTGGAGTCCATCCGTACCTCGACCTGGGCCTCGGGGTCAAGGTCGCGTGCGGCGGTCAGCCCGGCGATCGCGCCGCGGTACTCGGCGACGTTGTTCGAAGCGATGCCGATGTGCTCGGCGATCTCGACCAGGATCTCTCCGGTCGTCGCGTCACGGACGAGCGCGCCGTAGGCGGCCGAGCCCGGGTTGCCGCGCGAGCCGCCGTCCGCCTCGACGATGAGCCGGCGGGCCACCTACAGCCCCGACTCGGGCGTACGGACCAGGATGCGGCGGCACTCCTCGCAGCGCATGACCTCTTCACCCGGCGCGTCGCGGATCCGGCCGATCTCGATCGGGGTCAGCTGCAGCCGGCAGCCCTCGCAGCGGCCCTGGCGCAGCGCGGCCGCGCCGACCCCACCCTGGTCGGCGCGCAGCTTCGTGTACAGCGTCATCAGGTCGTCGGGCAGGCCGGTGGCGGCCCTGGCCCGCTCGCCGCCGATGTACTCGGCGTCCTTGTCGATCGCGGCGAACGCCTCGTCCCTGCGGGCCTCGAGCTCGGCCAGGTCGAGCCGCGCCGTCTCGAGCCGGGACCGGAGCTCGGCCAGGTGCGACTGGACCGACTCGAGGCGTTCCATCGCCTCGAGCTCGACGTCCTCGAGGGCGCTCTGCCGCCGAGCCAACGAGTCGACCTCGTGCTGCAGCGCCTCGAGCTCCTTGGCCGAGCCGACAGCACCGGACTCCATCCGCTGCCGGTCGCGGATCGACCGGGCGCGTACGGACTCGACATCGGTCTCGGCCTTGGCGACCTCGCGCAGGACGTCGGACTCCTCGGTCTCGGCGCCGACCACCAGGTCACCGACCTCGGTGATCGTCGCGGAGACGCGCGCGATCTCGGCGAGCTCGGGCAGGCTGCGCCGGCGATGGGCGAGCTGGTCGAGCTTGGAGTCCAGGCCCTGGACGTCGAGCAGGCGGAGCTGGTCGTCGTGATCGGCGTTCAGCGGTGACTCCCTCAGTCAGGCCCGGGGGCCAGGTAGAGCGTGCAGCGTCCACGGGTCGGTGATCGTCTCCGACACGTGCACCCTCACCGTAGTGCCGCCCGGGTGCGCTGCTCGCAGCCCGTCGGTGAGCGCCCGCGCGGCCACGGGCAGCCATGGCCACTCGCTGGCCCAGTGCCCTGGGTCGACCAGGGCGGGACCACCCGCGGCCAGGTGCTCCGAGGCGTAGTGGTGGCGCAGGTCGGCAGTCACGTACGCGTCGACGCCGGCCCGGGTCGCGTCGGCGAGGTACGAGTCCCCTGCCCCGCCGCAGACGGCCACGGTCGAGACCATCTGGTCGGGGTCGCCCGCGGTACGCACACCGGCGGGGGTCGCGGGCAGAGCCGCGGCGACGTGGGCGGCGAAGGAGCGCAGGGTCATCGGACCGGCCAGCCGACCGACCCGGCCGCTCCCGGTGGCGGGGTCGCCCGGGTCGGGCACCAGCGGGACGCAGCCGGTCAGGCCGAGTGCCGCCGCCAACGCCTCGCTCACCCCGGCCACCGCGATGTCGGCGTTGGTGTGCGCGACGACGAGGCCGCAGCCACCGGTGATCAGCCGCTGGACCAGGCGCCCCTTCGGCGTACCCGCCCAGACCGTCGAGGTCCCGCGCAGGTAGACCGGGTGATGAGTGATCAGCAGGTCCGCGCCAAGGGTCAACGCCTCGTCCACCACCGCCTCGAGCGGGTCGATCGCCAGGAGGATCGTGCGTACCTCGGTCGCCGGGTCGCCGCAGACCGGGCCTACGGCGTCCCAGTCGGCGGCCGTCCCCGGCGGGTACAACCGGTCCAGGACGGCGATCACGTCAGCGGCGGTGGGCACGCTGCGAAGGCTATCCGGCGGGGTCGTCCCGGTTCACCCGTCCGGGCGTACCCGCCCCGGACCCGCTTCAGCATCCGTCCGCGTCCTGCCGATAGCCCCTGGGTAGCCGACTCATAGGAGACCCCCCACATGCGCAAGAACCATGAGCCCATCGACACCGACCAGACCGACGCCGAGGTGCTCGGACGCCGCGCGCTCCTGCGTCGCGCCGGAACCATCGCCGCCCTCGCCGGTGGCGCGGCTGTCGTCCAGGCAGCCGGCACGAGCAGCGCGCAGGCAGCCTCCGGCGGCAACCTCGTCCTCGGCAGCGCCAACACTGCGGATGCCGCAGCGACCTCGCTGACCTCGTCCGTGACGACCGGGACCACCTTGGCCCTGACCAACAGCGGCACCTCGCACGCGCCGCTCTCACTCACCAAGTCCGCAGACGGCATCTTCACCGCCATCACTCCCGTCGAGGGCGAGATCTTCGCCGGTGGAGCCAACACCGACCTCTGGTACGTCGACGGAACCAGCAAGCCGCATGCCGCCCTCGTCTTCACCGAGACCACGGCCAACCAGGTCATCGGCATCACCCCCGTACGCATGCTCGACACGCGTACCGCCGGCGGACGTACGAACATCATCACGACTACGGGGCTCAACACCGCGGGGCAGCTCATGGGCAAGAGCTGGCTGCAGCTCGACCTGTCGGCACTGGCGCTGTTCTTCGAGAGCGCGTTCATCAACCTGACCGTCGTGGCTCCCGCGGCGACCGGATTCCTTACCGTGGCACCGGCGCCCACCGCGGCCGGGGTGCAGCCGTCGACCTCAAGCCTCAACTACCGCGCAGGTGTCACGCTGGCCAACGGGGGCGTGGCCCCGACGGCGGACGGCTCGGTCTGGATCTACGCGTCCAGCACCGTGCACATCCTGCTCGACGTGACAGCGCTGAACCTCCCGAGCACGGACTTCCTGCTCACCGCACCCGCCGCAGCGGCAGTCACGAGCAACGCCAAGCTCAAGGCGGCCTTCACGGCCCGCCGGATGAACCGCCTCGCCCGCGGCTAGCTCGTACGTACCGACCCCGACCTGTCCGGGTGGGAGCGCGCTCCAGCGCACTCCCACCCGGACACGTCTGCGTGGCGCGCTAAGAACGGTGGGCGCAGAGGGATTTGAACCCCCGACCACCTGCTTGTAAGGCCGAACCGAGGATGACGCTGAGCGCCACGCTCAGAAACCGTCACGCAGAGCGCCTAGTTAGGCGGTCCGCGACAACAGCCTCAGGAGGCACCGCCATGACCACCACCCGTACGCCGGTCGAGGCCGGCACCACGCACCCATCTTGGTGCGACCAGGTCATCTGCCAGGCCGAGGGCGACTGGCAGCACCAAGAGGACCGCATTCACCTCAGCGAGGAAACGACGCCGATGGTGATGAGCCTGTACCCGAGGACGCCTCGGACCGGTATGAGCGTCGCCGGCGAAG
>JANMWN010000280.1:0-50620 GCA_031394045.1 Sporichthyaceae bacterium | reverse complement strand
ATTCCCCACTGCTGCCTCCCGTAGGAGTCTGGGCCGTGTCTCAGTCCCAGTGTGGCCGGTCGCCCTCTCAGGCCGGCTACCCGTCGTCGCCTTGGTGGGCCATTACCCCACCAACAAGCTGATAGGCCGCGGGCCCATCCTTAGCCGCCGGAGCTTTCCACCTTCGAAGATGCCGTCGAAGGTAATAACCGGTATTAGCCCCGATTTCTCGGAGTTATCCCGGTGCTAAGGGCAGGTTGCCCACGTGTTACTCACCCGTTCGCCGCTGATCCGCCCCCGAAGGGACTTCACCGCTCGACTTGCATGTGTTAAGCACGCCGCCAGCGTTCGTCCTGAGCCAGGATCAAACTCTCCGTTGATGTCTATGTTGGCGCCGTACGCGAACGCACGGATTGCCGACTACGGAAAGCGACGGTCAGCTGGGAATCAACTGACACGCCTTTAAGATCTGGCGATTTCAGACGTTACTGTCGTCTGTCTTCACCAAAGGAATTCTGTCCTGATGCGCGCACAGACCGGAATGGCCTGCCGCCGACCCCAGGGACAGGGTTTTTTGGCATTGACTTTTGGCACGCTGTTGAGTTCTCAAGGAGCGGACGCACACCGAAGGCAGGCCTTCCGGCCGGACTCTCGGGGCAACCGTTCTAACTTAGCCGTCTGGGACCGTCGGGTCAAATCACCCCCGAGTCCGGGTCCGGCCCCCCGTGCGAAGGCCCACCACCAGACGAACTGGCAGCAGGTCGACCGCTTGGGGGCCACCCCGGGACCGGCCACCTCGCGGTGTCCGTTGCTCCCTGTCGGGCGGCAGGACGGAACCCTACGGAGTGGGCCGAACGGAGTCAAGTCGGGCTCGTCCCCGGCCGCGATCGGACCCCCCTCGGACACGTCGCCGCACGTCAGGGGCCTGACGGTCCGGATTCCGGTGCACGGACCCCTGCCAGCGAACGCTTGCCACGACGCAGCACCAGCCACCGGCCCCGCAGGTAGTCCGCCGGGCCCGGGACGGCGTCCCCGTCTTCGATCCGCAGGTTGTTGGCGTACGCGCCTCCTTCGGCCACGGCGCGACGGGCCGCTCCCTTGCTTGCGACCAGCCCCGTGGCCACGAACAGGTCGGCAAACGTGTCCCCAGCCGTGGCGGTGACCACCGTCGTCTCCGCCAGGGCCGCGGCCAGTGTCGGCTCCGGCACCGCGTCGAGCGCGCCCTGGCCGAACAGTGCCTGCCCCGCGGCCGCGGCCGACTGCGCCTGGGCGTCACCGTGCACGAGAGCGGTCAGCTCGGCTGCGAGCGCACGCTGCCCCTCACGGGCGGCCGGCCGGGCGGCCGTCGCCTCGATCAGCGCCTCGATCTCGGCCCTGGGCCGCAGGCTGAAGATCTTCAGGTAGGTACTGATGTCGCGATCGTCGGCATTGAGCCAGAACTGGAAGAAGGCGTACGGCGAGGTGAGCTCGGCGTCGAGCCAGATCGAGCCCCCCTCGGTCTTGCCGAACTTGGTGCCGTCGGCCTTGGTGATCAAAGAGGTCGCCAGCGCGTGTACCGACACGCCTTCGACCCGGTGGATCAGGTCGAGCCCAGCGGTGAGGTTGCCCCACTGGTCGCTCCCGCCGGTCTGCACGATGCACCCGTGCCTGCGGTAGAGCTCGAGGAAGTCCATGCCCTGCAGGATCTGGTAGCTGAACTCGGTGAAGGAGATCCCCGCCTCGGAGTTGAGCCGCGCGCTCACCGCTTCCTTGGCGATCATCTTGTTGACCCGGAAGTGCTTGCCGACCTCGCGCAGGAAGGCGATCGCTGACAGGTCGGCGGTCCAGTCCAGGTTGTTGACCATGAGTGCCGCGTTCGGCCCCTCGAACGACAGGAACGGCTCGACCTGGGCCCGGATACGGTCGACCCACAGGGCGACCGTCTCGGGCGCGTTCAGCGTCCGCTCGGCGGTGGGCCTGGGATCCCCGATCAGCCCGGTCGCTCCCCCGACGAGCGCCAGCGGCCGGTGGCCGGCGCCCTGGAACCGGCGCAGCACGAGGATCTGTACGAGGTTGCCCAGGTGCAGGCTCGGCGCGGTGGGGTCGAAGCCGCAGTAGAGCGTCACCGGGCCCTGGTCCATGGCCGCTCGCAGGGCGCCCAGGTCGGTGCTGACGGCGACCAGGCCGCGCCAGACCAGGTCGTCGAGGAGGTGTCCCTCGGGGGCGGTCGCGCGCTCGGTCTCGATCACGAGCGGCATTCTCTCGTACGAAGGCTGGCAGAGTCTTGCAAGTGAGCTCAAGATGACTGCGCACCCCGGCGTCGACCTGGGTCGGCCGGCGCCGGACGTGGCCCGCGCCCTGCTCGGCTGCACGCTCGTCTCGCGGGTCAGCGGCGAGCAGGTCGAGGTACGCCTGACCGAGGTGGAGGCGTACGGGGCGACCGACGACCCCGGGTCGCACGCCTACCGAGGGCGTACGCCTCGCAACGGCGCCATGTACGAGGCCGGCGGCACGGTCTACGTGTACTCGATCTACGGGCTGCACGAGCTGCTGAACCTGGTTACCGGCCCGGCGGGAGAAGCCTCGGCGGTGCTGGTGCGCGCGGGGGTCGTGGTCGCGGGCCTGGAGACGGCGCTGGCCAGGCGCGGCCTGGAGGCGGCCGGGCCCGGGCTGGCCCGCGGCCCTGGCAACCTTGCGGTCTGCCTCGGCATCACCCGGGCGCTGGACGGCGTACGTCTCGGGCCCGGCTCGTTGCTCGACCTCGTACCGGCGGACGCCCCCGTCCTGCGCTCGGCGGTCGCGACCGGCCAGCGGGTGGGCCTTCGGGACGACGGCCGCTTCGAACGCTACTGGGTCGTCGGCGAGTCGAGCGTCAGCGCATTCCGCCCTGCGAAGCCGGCCCGCCCCGCCCCGGAGTGACCGGTCGCGCCCCCTGCTGGCCCGCCGAGGTGGTCAGAAGGTCTGCGCCTGCGCCACGAGGATGCGCAGGGCGGCGAGCTGCTCGCGGACGCGTACGGGTGCGGTACCGCCGAAGGCCGAGCGCGCGGCCAGCGAGCCGGTCACGGACAGGACCTCGCGTACCTCGGGGGTCAGCGCGGGCGAGACGGTGGCCAGGTCGGCGTCCGTCAGGTCGGTCAGGTCGATGCCACGCTCCTCGCAGACGCGTACGCACTCCCCCGCGACCTCGTGGGCGGACCGGAACGGCATGCCCTGCCCGACCAGCCACTCGGCGACGTCGGTCGCCAGGGCGAACCCCTCGGGGGCGGCGGCGGCCATCCGATCCCGATGGAAGGTCATGGTGGCGAGCATCCCGGCCACCGCGGGCAGGACCAGCAGGAGGGTGTCGATCGCGTCGAAGACCGGCTCCTTGTCCTCCTGGAGGTCCCGGTTGTAGGCGAACGGCAGGCCCTTGAGCGTCGCGAGCAGCCCGGCGAGGGCGCCGATGATGCGGCCGGCCTTGCCGCGGGCGAGCTCCGCGACGTCCGGGTTCTTCTTCTGCGGCATGATCGACGAGCCGGTGGAGTACGCGTCGTCGAGGGTCGCCCAGCCGAACTCGCGCGAGGCCCACAGGCACACCTCCTCGCCGATCCGGGAGAGATGCACGGAGACCATCGCGGCCACGAACAGGAACTCGGCGGCGAAGTCGCGGTCCGACACCGCGTCGATCGAGTTGGCCACCGCGCCGTGGAAACCGAGCTCCAGCGCCACCGACTCGGGGTCCAGCGGGAGCGAGGAACCGGCCAGCGCGCCGGCTCCCAGCGGCGAGTACGCGGCCCGGCGGTCCCAGTCGTGGAACCGGTCGACGTCGCGTGCAAGTGCGTGCACGTGCTTGGCCAGCTCGTGCCCGAAGGACACCGGCTGCGCGCGCTGGAGATGGGTGAAGCCGGGCGCCGGCGCGTCGACGAGCAACTCGGCCTGCCCGAGGATCGCCGACTGCAGCTCACCGATCCGTACGACGAGCTGGCGGGATGCGTCACGCAGGTACAGCCGGAAGTCGGTGGCGACCTGGTCGTTGCGCGAGCGGCCGGCCCGCAGCTTGCCGCCGAGGCTGCCGAGCCGCTCGACCAGGCCGCGCTCAAGGGCGGTGTGGACGTCCTCGTCGGCGGCAGTCGGTGTGAAAGCAGCGCTGGCGACGTCCGCGGTCAGGTCGTCGAGGGCAGCGAGCATCCGTGCCAGCTCGTCATCGTCCAGCAGGGCGGCCCGATGCAGGACGCGCGCATGCGCCCGAGACGCGGCCAGGTCGTACGGAGCCAGCCGCCAGTCGAAGTGCACGGACACGGACAGCGCGGCCAGTGCGTCTGCGGGACCTCCTTGGAACCGGCCGCCCCAGAGTCGCAGCGGTGGGTCGGTGGGAGTACCGCCGCCGCTCACCCCTCGACCTTCCGCTCGTCCCGCTTGGCGGCGATCTTGCTGGGCAGGCCCCAGAGGTCGATGAAGCCCTTCGCCAGCGACTGGTCGAAGGTGTCGCCGGTGTCGTACGTGGCCAGGGCGAAGTCGTACAGCGACTCGCCGCTGCGCCGTCCGGTGACGACGGCGCGACCACCGTGCAGGGTCATCCGGATGTCGCCCGAGACCGGCTCGTTGACGTCGTCGAGGTACCCGTCCAGGGCGCGCTTGAGCGGGCTGAACCAGAGCCCGTCGTAGACGAGCTCGCCCCAGCGCTGCTCGACGCCGCGGGTGAAGCGGGCAAGGTCGCGCTCGACGGTGACGTTCATCAGCTCCTGGTGGGCGGTGATCAGCGCAAGTGCGCCCGGGGCCTCGTAGACCTCGCGGCTCTTGATGCCGACCAGCCGGTCCTCGACGAGGTCGAGCCGGCCCACCCCCTGGGCCCCGGCGCGGACATTGAGCTCCTGGATCGCCTGCAGCATGGAAACCGGCTTGCCGTCGATCGCCACCGGGGCGCCACGGTCGAACGTGATCACGACCTCGTCGGGCTGGCGAGGGACGGCCGGGTCGGAGGTGTAGTCGTACACGTCCTCGATGGGTGCGTTCCAGATGTCCTCGAGGAACCCGGTCTCGACGGCTCGGCCCCAGACGTTCTGGTCGATCGAGTAGGGCGACTTCTTGTTGACGTCGATGGGCAGGCCGGTGCGCTCGGCGAACTCGATCGCCTTGTCGCGGGTCATGCCGTAGTCGCGTACCGGGGCGATGCAGGTGAGCTCGGGGGCCAGCGCGCCGATGCCGACCTCGAACCGGACCTGGTCGTTGCCCTTGCCGGTGCAGCCGTGCCCGACCACGGTGGCGTCGTGCTTGCGGGCCGCGGCGACCAGGTGCCGCACGATCACCGGGCGGGACAGCGCCGACACCAGCGGGTAGCGGTCCATGTAGAGCGCGTTGGCCTTGAGCGCCGGCAGGCAGTACTCCTCGGCGAACTCGTCCTTGGCATCCGCCACCTCGGCCTCGACCGCGCCGCAGGCCAACGCACGCTCGCGGATGACTTCGAGGTCCTCGCCGCCCTGGCCGACATCGGCGGCCACGGCGATCACCTCGGCCCCCGTGACCTCGGCGATCCAGCCGATGGCCACCGAGGTGTCCAGGCCTCCGGAGTAGGCGAGCACGACGCGGTCCTTCACGAGAGGTCTCCTTGCGGTACGGGATCGAGCGGGTGGTCTTGCGGTAGGTCGGTTCCGTCGGCCAGCGCCAGCAGCCGGGCCGCGGCCGCGGCACCGCCCAGGGGGTCACGCGTGACGAGCAGGATGGTGTCGTCGCCAGCGACGGTGCCGATCACCTCGGGCAGCACGGTGTGGTCGATGGTCGAGGCGAGGAACTGGGCGCCCCCGGGCGGCGTACGCAGGATCACGATGTTGGCCGAGCTGTCGACGGACACGAGCAGGTCCGCGCACCGGCGACGGAGCCGCTCGACTCCCCCGGGCTCGTCCGGCGCCGGCCTCGGCGTGTGGTCGCCTCCCTGGCCGGGTACGGCGTAGCAGAGGGCGCCCTGGGCGTCGCGCACCTTGACCGCGCCGAGCTCGTCGAGGTCGCGTGACAGCGTCGCCTGCGTGACCTGGAAACCGTCGTTGGCCAGCAGCGCGACGAGCTCGCCCTGGGAGCGGACGCGGGTCTGCCCGAGCAGCCCGACGATGCGTTGGTGCCGTGCCGGCTTGGAGTGGACGACGCTCATGACCGGCCTGCCGCGCTGAGGGCCTCGACGCCGGCCCCGGCTCCGGCGCCCGCCGCGTCGAGCGCGGCCGGGAGGAGCGTGAGGAAGACCGCCACGTCGGCGTCGGTCAGGACCAGCGGAGGGGCCAGCCGGATCACGTCGGGGGCGATCGCGTTGACCAGGACGCCGCGCAAGCGCAGCGCCACCTCGGTCTCCTTGGCCAGCGGAGCGGTCAGCACGATCGCGAGGAGCAGCCCGCTACCGCGTACGCCGCTGACCAGCGGGTGGCCGAGGCCCTCGACAGCGGCGGCGATCGCGATACCGAGGCTGTCGGCGCGGGCGAGCAGGTCGTCGTCCTCGATGGTGTCGATGACTGCCAGCGCCGCGGCGCACGCGATCGGGTTGCCGCCGAACGTCGAGCCGTGCTGACCGGGGGTGAGCAGATCGGCTGCGGCGTCGAAGGCCAGACAGGCGCCGATGGGCAGGCCGCCCCCGAGCCCCTTGGCCAGGGTGACCACGTCGGGGGTCAGTCCGTCGGCCTGGTGCGCGTACCAGTGGCCGGTACGTCCTATCCCGGTCTGGACCTCGTCGAGGACGAGGAGAGCCCCGGCCCGGCGGGCCACCCGCTGCGCCGCCGCCAGGTATCCGGCAGGCGCGGGGACCACGCCACCCTCGCCCTGCACGGGTTCGAGGACGACGGCCGCTGTCGAATCGCCCACGGCGGCCTCGAGGGCGCCGACGTCGCCGTAGGGGACGTACGTGACCCCGCTCAGCAACGGGGCGAACGGCTCCCGCTTGGCCGGCTGACCGGTGAGCGCGAGCGCACCGGTCGTACGTCCGTGGAACGAGTTCTCGGCCGTGACCATGCCAGGACGGCCGGTGCGGCGGGCGATCTTGAGGGCGGCCTCGGAGGCCTCGGCACCGCTGTTGCAGAAGAACACCTTGCCGTCGCGACCGGCGAGGGCGAGCAGGCGTTCGGCCAGCAGCACGGAGGGGGTGTTGATCACCAGGTTGGAGGTGTGGCCGAGGGTGGCCACCTGCCGCGACACCGCCTCGACGACGGCGGGGTGGGCGTGGCCCAGCACGTTCACCGCGATGCCCGCGACCAGGTCGAGGTAGCCCTTGCCGTCGGCGTCGCGCACGTGCGCGCCGGACCCGGACACGAGCGCGACCGGCGGCGTGCCGTACGTGTCCATCACGGACGCCTGCCAGCGCCGCTGCCACTCTGCCGAGTCTGCCGAGTCTGCCGAGTCTGCCGAGTCGACCCTGGTCACGGGATCACCTGCGTGCCTACGCCCTCGGAGGTGAAGACCTCGAGCAGCAGCGCGTGCAGGACCCGTCCGTCGAGGATGTGCGCCTTGGGCACCCCGCCCTGGACCGCGCGCAGGCACGCCTCCATCTTGGGGATCATCCCGCTGGCCAGGGTCGGCAGCAGCCGCGCCAGCTCGGCTGCGGTCAGCTCGCTGATGACCTCGTCGCTGGCCGGCCAGTCGGCGTACAGACCCTCGACATCGGTGAGCACGACAAGCTTCTCGGCGCCCAGCGCGACCGCAAGCGCTGCGGCCGCGGTGTCTGCGTTCACGTTGTAGACCGCGCCGTCGTCGCCGCGAGCCACGCTGGAGACGACAGGGACGAGCCCGTCGTCGAGCAGGCCCTGGACGAAGGCAGGCTCGACGCGTACGACGTCGCCGACCAGCCCGAGGTCGGTGGGTACGCCCTCGACGACCACGTCACGGCGCTCGGCGGTGAACAGGTGGGCGTCCTCGCCGGACATGCCGACGGCGAACGGGCCGTGGTTGTTGATCAGGCCGACGACCTCGCGCTGGACCTGGCCGGTGAGCACCATGCGTACGACGTCCATGGTCTCGGGGGTGGTGACCCGGTGGCCGCCCTTGAACTCGGTGGGCACCCCGAGCCGGCCGAGCATGGCGCTGATCTGCGGGCCACCGCCGTGGACCACGACGGGGCGCAGCCCCACGTGCCGCAGGAACACGATGTCCTGCGCGAAGGCGAGCCGCAGGGACTCCTCCGTCATGGCGTGGCCGCCGTACTTGACCACGACGGTCCGGCCGCGGAACCGCTCGAGCCACGGCAGCGCCTCGGCCAGCACCGCGGCCTTGGCCAGCGCCAGCTCGCGGCGGGCAAGCCTGGTCCGGACCTGCGTCTCGGTGTGGGTGTCGGTCTGCGTCATGAGGAGTACGCCGAGTTCTCATGCACGTACGCGGCGGTGAGGTCGTTGGTCCAGACCGTCGCTCCGGCCGCGCCGGCCCCGAGGTCGATGCAGATGCGGACCAACCGGTCGGACATGTCGACCAGGGACCGAGCCTCCCCCGCTGCCCCGTCGCGGCAGACCCAGACGCCGTTGATGGCCACGGCGAGGTCGCCCGGCTCGAAGGCGGCGGCCGTGGTGCCGACGGCAGCGAGCACCCGACCCCAGTTGGGATCCTCGCCGTGGATCGCGCACTTGAGCAGGTTGCTCCGGGCCACGGCCCGCGCGACGTCGACGGCGTCGCTCTCGGACAGCGCTCCGGTGACCTCGACAGAGACCTCCTTGCTGGCCCCCTCGGCGTCGGCCATGAGCATCCGGGCCAGCTCAGCACAGGCCTGCTCGACCGCGGCCGCGAGCTGGGCCTCGCTCGGCTGGACGCCGGATGCACCACTGGCAAGCAGCAGCACGGTGTCGTTCGTCGACATGCAGCCGTCGGAGTCGACCCGGTCGAAGGTACGGCTGGTGGCCGCGCGCAGGGCCCGGTCGAGCGCGTCGCTGCCGGCCACGGCGTCGGTGGTGAGCACGACGAGCATGGTGGCCAGGCCGGGGGCGAGCATGCCGGCGCCCTTGGCCATGCCGCCCACGACGAACCCGGCCCCGCGTACCGCCACCGTCTTGGCCACGCTGTCGGTCGTCATGATGGCGGCTGCCGCGTCGTCACCGCCCTCGATATCGGCCTCCGCCACTGCCGCGGTGACACCGGGGAGCAGCAGATCCATGGGCAGCCGGTCGCCGATCAGGCCGGTCGAGCAGACGGCCACCTCGCCGGCGCCGCAGCCGAGCAGCTGGGCCAGGTGCTCGGCCGTAGCGTGCGTGTCCTGGAAGCCGGCCGGACCTGTGCAGGCGTTGGCCCCGCCGGAGTTGAGCACCACGGCCCTGAGCTGGCCGGACTTGAGGACCTGCTCGGTCCAGACGACGGGGGCGGCCTTGACGCGGTTGCCGGTGACGACACCAGCCGCCGCCTGTCCGGGCCCGTCGTTCACGACGAGGGCGACGTCGGGGAGCCCGCTGGACTTCAGGCCGGCGACGACTCCGGCAGCGCGGAAGCCGACGGGTGAGGTGACGGTCATGGCGCGACCCCAGGTGCGAGGAGCCCAGTCGTCTCGGGGAGACCGAGCACGAGGTTGGCGTTCTGCAGAGCCTGCCCAGCGGCGCCCTTGCCGAGGTTGTCGATGGCGACAGTGACGACGGCGCGGCCTGCGTGCTGGTCGGCGGCGGCCTGGATGACGGCCGCGTTGCTGCCTGCGGTCGCCTTCGTCGTGGGCCAGCAGTCCTCGGCCAGCAGGTGGACGAACGGTTCGCCGGCGTACGCGTACGCGAGTGCACGCCGGAGGTCGTCGGTGCTGACGCCGTCGGCGAGCCGGGCCGTACAGGTCGACAGGATGCCGCGCGGCATCGGGACCAGCAGCGGGGTGAAGGACAGTGTGACGGGGGCACCGGCCACCGACGCGAGCGCCTGCTCCATCTCGGGCGTGTGCTGGTGCACACCGCCGGCCTTGTACGCGGAGACGCCGCCGGCGACGTTGCTGGCCAGCAGTCCGTCGGAGGCCTTGCGTCCGGCGCCGCTGGTGCCGGAGGCGCCCACGACCACGATGTCGTCGGGGCTGACCAGGCCGGCCGCGAGGAGCGGAGCGAGACCGAGCACGACCGAGGTCGCGTAGCAGCCGGGGTTCGCGACCCTGCTGCTGGCGGCGACCAGGGCCCGCGCCCCGGGGAGCTCGGGCAGGCCATACGTCCAGGTGCCGGCGTGCGAGCCCGGGTAGTAGCTGGTCCAGTCGGACGCCTCGACCAACCGGAAGTCGGCGCCGAGGTCGACGACCTTGGTGCCTTCCGGCAGCTGGGACACCAGCGCGGCCGACTCCCCGTGCGGCAGGGCGAGGAACACCAGGTCGGCCTCGGCGAGGGTGCTCGCGTGCGTCGTCTCGAACGTGCGGTCGGCGAGGGCTAGCAGCGACGGGTGCAGCGCGGTGACCGGCTGACCGGCGCTCGCTCCGGCCGCCAGGGTGCCGATCTCGAGCTCGGGATGACCGAGCAGCAGGCGGAGCAGCTCGCCCCCTGCGTAGCCGCTCGCGCCAGCGAGCGAGACTGTCAGACCCATGCGTGCATGTATACCATGATACGCAAGTTCATACATAGACCGGTGAGTAGGCTGACGGGCATGGAGCAGCGCAGGCTCGGCCGGCTCGAGCACCCCAGCAGTGTCCTGATCTACGGCGCAGCCGCGCTGGCCGACGTCGGGCAGGACGTCGCCGACGCGTCGATCGCCGCCGCCATCGAGGCAGGCATCAACCACTTCGACGTCGCGAGGTCCTACGGCGACGCCGAGCTGCGGATGGGCCCCTGGGCCGGCCGGCTGGGGCCAGACGCGTTCCTCGCCACCAAGACCGGCGAGCGCGAGCGCGAGGCGGCCTGGCGCTCGATCAACGAGTCCCTGGAACGCCTCCAGGTCGACCGCGTCGACCTGATCCAGCTGCACGCGGTTGGCGACCTGGCCGACCTCGACCGGGCCACCGGGACCGGAGGCGCGCTCGAGGCAGCGGTACGGGCTCGGGACGAAGGTCTCGTGGGCGCGATCGGCATCACCGGGCACGGGGACCAGGCGCCGGCCACGCACGTCGAGGCGTTGCGCCGGTTCGCTTTCGACACGGTGCTCTCGCCCTGGAACTTCGTGCTGGCCGGCGACCCGGCGTTCCGCGCCGACTTCCTCGCGCTGGTGGAGGCCTGCGGCCGGGACGACGTCGGGCTGATGACGATCAAGACCGTCTCGCGGCGCAACTGGCCGGACGGCGCCGACCAGTCGTACGCCACCTGGTACGAGCCGTGGGATGACCCCGAGCACATCGACGCCTGCGTGGCCTTCGTCCTGCGTCAGCCCGGGGTGACGGGGATCGCGACGGCCGGCGACGTGACGCTGCTCGACCGGATCGTCTCGGCCGGCGCCCGCGCCGCCGACATGAGCGCCGAGGACATCGAGCGGGTGCTGGGCACCGCGCCCGACTACTCCTCGCCCTTCCTCTCGATGCCCTGGTAGCCGAGCTCGACCGCGCGGTCGTGCTGCGCCTCAGCCTCAGCCTCAGCGTCGGCTGCGTCGAGCTCACGGTCGATGCGGGCCGCGTCCCTCGCGTCTGAGCGCATCCACTGGACGACGACGATCATCAGCAGCGGGAGCCCGACCAGCTCGCCGATCCCCCAGAGCACGACGCCGCCGAACTGCTGGTCGGAGAGCATGCTCCGACCCCAGGGCCGCGCCACCTCGCGGTAGTAGTCGCCCGCGATCGGGGTAGTACCCAGCCACAGTGCGATACCAGGTACGGCGTCGAACAGCGTCTCGGCGAGCACGATCACGGTGAGGGCGACATAGTGGATCCGGGGCTCGCGGTCGATCGAGAGCACCGGCCAGAAGAACAGCAGGCCCACCGTCAGCAGGACCAGGTGCAGGGACCAGTAGACCGGCAGGTGCCGCAGGCTGGCCTCGAACCATGGCGTGAAGTACACGAGGAACGGCACCGTGGCGACCAGGATCGAACCGATCAGGGGGAACGTCAGCACTCGCGTCGGGGCGCTGGCGAGCACCTGCTCGACCCGCGGCTCGGTGCTGGGCGCCGCGCGAGTGAGCAACGAGACCGGGCCGCCGAGGACGAGCAGCACCGGGATCACCGTGAGCAGCAGGGCCATCTGTGCGGCGGTCACCCAGAACAGCGTGTGCGCATACGCCCCGAGGAACGACATCGACTCGACGACCAGGGCCAGCAGCCCCAGGCCGAACCACACCGAGCGACCGACCGGCCAGGGCTGCCCCTGCGCGCGCAGCCGGCGTACGCCCCGGGTGTAGGCCCAGGCCAGGAGCAGGACCAGCGCAGCCGCGACGGGGTCGAAGCTCCAGGTCGTCAGCGCGCTCGCTGCGGTGAGCTCCGCTGGGCCGGTGTAACCGGCCGCCAGCAGGCTCATCGACGCGGGACCGCTCCGACCCGGCGGGCGGCCTCGTCGACGGCCGCGTCCCTGGCCGCCGAGGCCTCGTCGGCCGTGAGCGTGCGGTCGTCGGCGCGGAACCGGAGCGAGTAGGCCAGCGACTTGCGGCCCGCGCCGACCTGCGTTCCGGTGTAGACGTCGAAGAGCCGCACCGACTCGAGCAGCGGCCCGGCACCGACGACGAGAGCCTCCTCGACCGCTGCAGCCGCAACAGTCATGTCGACGACGAGAGCGACGTCCTGGCTGGCGACCGGGAAGCTGGAGATGTCCGGCGCCGATGCCGGAGGCAGGGCCGCGGCGGCGAGCGCGGTCAGCGACAGCTCGGCCGCGCAGGCGCGCGCCGGCATCCCGAGGTCGATGCAGGCCTGCGGGTGCAACTCTCCGGCGTGCCCCACCACCCGCTCCGAGCCGGGCTCCCCCACGACGATCTCGGCACATCGACCCGGGTGCCACGGCGCCAGCTCGCCGGCGCGTACGCGGACCTGCGTACCCACCGAGCGGGCCACCGTCCGCGCCGCCTCGACCGCATCGGCCCAGGTGGCCGCGCGAGGGGGGCCCCACCAGCCGGCCGGCTCGATCGCGCCGGTGAGCAGAAGGGCGACGTGCACCGGCTGGGCCGGCAGCGCCGCGTCCAGGGCCGCGAGCTGCTCGTCGCTCGGGCGGGCGTCGACCCCCAGCCGCGGGGCCAGGACCGGGCCATCGGTGCGCGGGTGGAAGACGCTGGCGGTCTCGAACAGGGCCAGGTCGGGTGCTCCGCGGCCGAGGTTGCGGCGCGCGGCTGCGACCAGGCCGGGGAGCAACGTGGTGCGCAGGAACGGTTCCTCGTCGGAGATCGGGTTGGCCAGCCTGGTGGCCCGGCGGCGCGGGTCGTCGGCGTCGAGCCCGAGCGCATCGAGAGCCGGGACCCCGACGAAGGGATAGCTACGCACCTCGACGTAGCCGGCGCCGGCCAGGGCCCGGCCGACCCGGGTCTGGTGCACGCCCGGCAGCGGTCGTCGGGGGCCGGCCACGACCGGGGGCAGGACGCCGGGGATCGCGTCGTACCCGTGCAGCCGGGCGACCTCCTCGACCAGGTCGACGTCGGCGACGAGGTCGGGGCGCCAGGACGGTGCGACCACCTGCACGCGCTGGTCCGCGGCGTCACTTGAGACTTCGGACAACGTGCAGCCGACAGCCTCGAGCAGGGACACGACCTCGGCTGCAGGCAGGTCGATGCCGACCAACCTGGCCGGCAGCCCGAGGTCGAGCCACACCGTCGTACGCGGCCGGCGCAGGTCGACGTCGGTGACCCGCGCGTCCACCGTGCCACCGGCGAGCGAGCAGAGCAGCTCGCTGACCCGGTCGGCGGCGTGGGCCGCCAGGTCGTCGTCGACCCCCCGCTCGAAACGCCGGGACGCCTCGCTGGACAACCGGTGCCGGCGGGAGGCCCGTGCGATCACGAGCGGCGCGAAGTGGGCTGCCTCGACGACGACGTCGACCGTGGCCGCGCTGAGCTCGGTCGACGCACCACCCATGACACCGGCGACGCCGATCGGGCCCGAGCCGTCGACGATGAGGAGGTCCTCGGGGCCCAGGGCGCGCGAGGTGCCGTCGAGGGTCTCGATCCTCTCGTCGGGCGCCGCACGGCGTACGACGATCGGCCCGGTCAGCCGGTCCCTGTCGTAGCCGTGGATGGGCTGCCCCAGCTCGAGCATCACGTAGTTGGTGATGTCGACGGCCACCGAGATCGGCCGCATCCCCATCAGGCCGAGCCGGCTGCGCAGCCAGAACGGGGACGGCGCCGCCGGGTCGATGCCGCGGACGGTGCGCGCGACGAAGCGGTCGCAGCCGGAGACGTCGTCGAGCACGACCGGCCAGCCGTCGCCCCCTGCTGCCGGGAGCATGCGCTGGGCGGGGTCACGGAAGCCGACACCCAGAGCGGTCGCGACCTCGCGGGCGATACCGCGTACGGACAGGCAGTAGCCACGGTCCGGCGTGACGGCGATGTCGAGCACCGAGTCGGGGATGCCCAGCACCGGGCGGGCGTCGTCCCCGGGCCTCGCGCCACCGAGGTCGGCCTCGGACAGCACCAGGATCCCGGTGTGCTCGTCGCCGAGCCCGAGCTCGCGGACCGAGCAGATCATCCCGTCCGAGACGTGACCGTAGGTCTTGCGGGCAGCGATGGCGAAGCCGCCGGGCAGCACCGCACCGGGCAGGACGACGACGACCGCGTCGCCGACGGCGAAGTTGGCGGCGCCGCAGACGATCCCCTGGGGCTCGTCGTTCCCGACGTCCACCTGGCACCAGCGGATCGTCTTGCCGTTGCTGTGCGGCTCCTCGGCGAGCGCGAGCACCCGGCCGACCACGAGCGGCCCGATCAGGTCGGCCGCCACGTCATCGACCGCCTCGACCTCGATCCCGACCCGTACGAGCGCGGAGGCGATGGCACGGGCGGAGATGCCGGGTGGGAGGTCGACGAGCTCGGCCAGCCACGAGACGGGGACCCGCATCAGACCTCCATGCCGAAGGCCTGGGTGAAGCGGACGTCGCCCTCGACCATGTCGCGCATGTCCTCGACGCCGCGGCTGAACATCAGCGTCCGCTCGATGCCCATCCCGAAGGCGAACCCGGTGTAGCGCTCGGGGTCGATACCGCAGGCGACCAGCACGTGCGGGTTGACCATGCCGCAACCGCCCCACTCGATCCAGCCCTGGGAGCCGCACGTACGGCATGGCCGGTCGGGGTTGTCGACCGAGTCGCCACGGCAGACGAAGCACTCGAGGTCGACCTCGGCGGACGGCTCGGTGAACGGGAAGTAGTGCGGCCGCAGCCGAGTGACGATGCCCTTGCCGAACATCGCCTCGGCGAAGTGGTCGAGCGTACCCTTGAGGCCGGCCATGGTCACACCCTCGTCCACCACCAGCCCCTCGACCTGGCTGAACACCGGCGTGTGCGTCGCGTCGAGCTCGTCGGTGCGATAGGTACGGCCCGGGCAGATCACGTGGATCGGCGGCTGCTGCGCAAGCATCGTGCGTGCCTGGACCGGCGAGGTGTGCGTACGCAGGACGACGCCAGACTCGGGCGAGTCGACCCAGAAGGTGTCCTGCGTCGTGCGCGCAGGATGGTCGGGCAGGAAGTTGAGGGCGTCGAAGTTGTACCACTCGGCCTCGACCTCGGGGCCGTCCGCGACGTCGTACCCAAGGGCGACGAAGACCTCGCAGATGCGCTCGACGATCGTGGTCAGCGGGTGCCTGGCACCGACCCGCGCCCGGTCGAAGGGCAGCGTCACGTCGACCGCCTCCTCGACCAGGACCCGGGCGTCACGCTCGGCCGTGAGCTCGGCCTCGCGGACGGCGAGGGCGGACCGGATGAGCGCGCGGGCCTCGCCGACGCGCTTGCCGGCCTCGGCCTTGGCCTGCGGCGGGAGCGCGCCGATCTCGCGGTTGGCCAGGGCGAGCGGCGATCGGTCACCGTCGTGCGCCACGCGTACGTCCTTGAGGGCGGCGAGGTCCGGGGCTGAGGCGACGGCGCGGAGGGCCTCGTCGCGGGCTCGGGTGACCTCGTCGGGGTGCAGCACGGTCACCTCGACGGGGTCGTAGGGCTTGTTGGGCGCGGACATGGGTACGGGGGTCCTTCGGGTTCGCTGACGTCGGCCCGAGTCTAGGCGCTCACGCGTACCCCGCCCCGCTGGCCGGCCCAGCGTCGAGTCGATCTTGAGAGATCACTGCTCCGTACGGCGTGTCGCCCAGTCATCTCTCAAGATCGACTCAAGATCGACTGGAAGCAGGGGGTCAGCCGGGTGGGGTGCCGGGCGGGAGGTCGATGCGGAACTGGGCACCACCACCCGGGGCCGCCGTCAAGGCGATGCTCCCCTCGTGCAGCTCGACCATGCCCTTGGCGATGTAGAGCCCCAGGCCGGTCCCACCCCGGCGGCCGCCCCGCCAGAACTTGGTGAACACGCGCGCCGCCGCCTCGGGGGGTACGCCGGCCCCCTCGTCGTGCACCGTGATCGAGCTGCCCACCGGTGACGGCTCGATCGCGATGAACACCCGGCCGTCGCCGTGCCGCAGCGCGTTCTCGAGCAGGTTGGCGAAGACCTGGTCGAGCTTGTCGGAGTCGGCCCAGGTCTCGGGCAGCCCCGGCTCGACCCGGACCTCGAACCGCTCCTGCGCCCCGCCCCCTGCGACCAGGCGGGCGACGTGCCGCCGCAGGACGGCGGGCAGGTCGACCAGGCTCCGGTGCAGCTCGAGCCGGCCCGAGTCGATCCGCGCGACGTCGAGCAGCTCGGTGATCAGCCGCGTCACCCGGTCGGCGTCGGCCTCGACCGTCTCGAGCATCAGCCGCCGTTGCTCGTCGGAGAACAGCTCCCACTTGGCCAGCAGGGTCGAGGTGAACCCCTTCACCGACGTCAGTGGTGAGCGCAGCTCGTGCGCCACGGTGGCAACCAGCTCGGCCTGGTCACGCTGCAACCGGTCGCGCCCAGCCGTGCTGCGCAGCGCCACCACGACGGTCGTCACCGGGGTGAGCGGGCCGCCCGCCCGCAGGTACGACGCCGTGACCAAGAGGCTCGCCGCCTCGGCTCCCCCGAGGTTCAGCTCCACCTCAGGTGCTCCGGTGCGGGTCGCCAGGCCGGCGTACGGGTCGGTGCAGGTCCACCACGACCGCCCGCGTGCATCCTCGAGCGGCAGCACCTCGCTGATCGGCCGGCCGACCGCCCAGAGCGGCTCGATGCCGGTGACCTTGGCGGCCGCCCGGTTGAGCAGGGTCACGATGCCGTCGGCATCCGCGACGACGAGGCCATCGGGCGCGGCCGCCAGCAACGCGTCCGCAGCGGTGACCGGGTCGGTCACGCGTTTGCACCCGGCTGCGAGGGGGCCTTGGCGCCACGATCGGACCCGCGCTGCGCCCGCGCGGAGGCGTAGAGGCAGACGGCCGCCGCCGCGGCGAGGTTGAGGCTCTCGGCCCGCCCGTGGATGGGTACCCGGACGACCGCGTCCGCCAGTGCTGCCACCTCGGCCGGCAACCCCCAGGCCTCGTTGCCGAACAGCCAGGCGGTGGGCTGCCGCAGCGTCCCGGCGTCGAGCTCGTCGTCGAGGTCGCGGTCGCCGGCCCCGTCCGCTGCCAGCACCCGCAGCCCTACCGCCCGCAGCTGGGCGACCGCCGCCTCGACCGCCACCCCCGCCACCAGTGGCAGGTGGAACAGGCTCCCGGCCGAGGCGCGGACGCACTTGCCGTTGTACGGGTCGACGCTGGCGTCGGTGAGCACGACGGCGCCTGCTCCGGCAGCGTCCGCTGCCCGCAGGACAGTGCCCGCATTTCCTGGGTCGCGCACGTGGACCAGCACGGCGACCAGCGAGGGGTGCGGCGCCAGCGCGACGGGGAGGGGTACGTCGAGGAACCGGCACACCGCCACGAGCCCCTGCGGGGTGACGGTCCCGCTGAGCGAGGCGAGCACCTCGGCGGGCAGCCGGTGGACGGGTACGCCGACTGCGACGGCCGCCTGGACAAGGTCGGCGTGCCGGTGCTCGGCGTCGGGCGCGACGAACAGGTCGGTGACCGACCCGGGTACGTCGACGGCGTGCCGCAGCGCCTCGCGCACCGCCTGCGGTCCCTCGGCCAGGAAGGACCGGTCGGACTCGCGGAACCCGCGCTTGGAAAGCCGTCGGGCCGCCGTCACCCGCCTGTTGTGCGGGGACAGCGACCCGGGGCCGGCTGTCATGTGCTGCTCACGGCTCGCGTACTCACGGCTCGCGTCCTGCTCGTGGAACGGTGGTTCGTCAGGCCGCGGGGGCGTTGACGTCTGCCGGGAGGGCAGCCTTGGCCAGCTCGACGAGCTGGGCGAACGCCGGCGCGTCGTTGACGGCCAGCTCGGCCAGCATCCGGCGGTCGACCTGGATGCCGGTGGCCTTCAGGCCCTGGATGAACCGGTTGTAGGTCATCCCGTTGGCACGGGCAGCCGCGTTGATCCGCTGGATCCAGAGCTGACGGAAGTCGCCCTTCTTCTTCTTGCGGTCACGGTAGGCGTAGACCAGGGAGTGGGTGACCTGCTCCTTGGCCTTGCGGTAGAGCCGCGAGCGCTGGCCGTGGTAGCCGCTTGCCCGCTCGAGGGTCTCGCGACGCTTCTTCTGGGCGTTTACCGCCCGCTTCACGCGTGCCACTGGGTACTCCTTGCTCGTCTGTTCGTTCGGTCGGTCGGGAGCCGTCGACGGTCCGTCGATGCATCCCGGGTCGGGACTGTTGCGGGCTAGATGCCGAGAAGGCGCTTGATCTTCTTCACGTCTGCGGGCGAGGCCACGGCGTCGAGGGCCAGCCGGCGGGTGCGCTTGGAGGACTTGCTCTCCAGCAGGTGCCGGCGGTTGGCCTTCTCACGCATGATCTTGCCGCTGCCGGTGACCCGGAAACGCTTCTTGCTCCCGCTGTGCGTCTTCATCTTCGGCATGACGCCGTCTCTCCTCGTGGTCGTGTGCTGGGTGGGGCTCAGGTTTCGATCGTCTCGATCGTCTCGCTGGTCTCGCTGGTCTCGCTGGGTGCTGCGCTCTCGACGGGCACGACGGGCGTCTCGACCGGCGTGACGACCGGCGTGACGACCGGCGCGGTCTCGGCGAGCCCAGCCGGGTCGGCGGGGACGCTGTCGACCTTGCGCTTCTCCGCCTCTCGCTCGGCTCGGACGTCGGCCTTCTTGCGGGTCGGTCCGAGCACCATGATCATGTTGCGCCCGTCCTGCTTGGGCGCCGACTCGATCGTGCCGATGTCGGCGACGTCGCCGGCCAGCCGCTGCAGCAGCCGGTAGCCGAGCTCGGGTCGCGACTGCTCGCGGCCGCGGAACATGATGGTGATCTTGACCTTGTCGCCTGCGTTCAAGAACCGGACGACGTGACCCTTCTTGGTCTCGTAGTCGTGCGGGTCGATCTTCGGCCGGAGCTTCATCTCCTTGATGACGGTATTGACCTGCTTCTTGCGGTCCTCACGCGCCTTCATCGCCGACTCGTACTTGAACTTGCCGTAGTCCATCAGCTTGCAGACCGGGGGTCGGGCCATCGGGGCCACCTCGACGAGGTCGAGGTCGGACTCCTGGGCCAGCCT
This sequence comes from Sporichthyaceae bacterium, assembly GCA_031394045.1. Classification (GTDB taxonomy): domain Bacteria; phylum Actinomycetota; class Actinomycetes; order Prado026; family Prado026; genus JANYIP01. The sequence continues at coordinate 31,262 of JANMWN010000280.1, read as the reverse complement.
GAGGGCATCCTCGATGCGGACGATGCCGACCTGCTCGCCGTTCGGACCGACAAGCCGCACCTCGGGGACGCGGATCCGGTCGTTGATGCGGGGCTCTGCGCTGATGTGCCCTCCTCAGGATGACTGCTGCGACGACCCCAGGAACGGAGAAGGCCCCCATGCCTGGCGCAGGCGGGGGCCCATCGACGACCGGTCAGCGCACCCACGAGCCGAAGCCGTGCGTACGTGTGCAGGCAGCCGGCGGACCGGGTGCCGCGACCGGACCCGAAAGCCCGAGGGGCCGGCGGGTGGGAGGTGGGCCTCCACTTGCAGAACGCGCCAGCCCCAGGGAGTCCCCCGGATCGGAGCGTTCGGTCGCCAGAAGGCTACCAGTGACGCGGCGGTGCATCCACCGGCGGCGGCATGGGCACCAACCCGCTCGGGCTGGCCCAGCGACCGTACGCCGCTGCCGCGGCCAGGGTGGGCTTCCACCCGCTGCAGGAACCGACCCCGGTGAAGGCGGGGTCGGCGCCCACCACGTTGCCGGAGCCGTACGACACCTTGTTGGTCGGGTCGTAGCTCACCATGCTCGCCAGCGACGAGTAGTTGCCCGCAACCGAGTTGCCGGTGCCGACGACGTCGTGGACGTAGACCTGGGTGGTCTTCGGGTTCGACACGAAGCCCTGGGTGGCGTGGTAGAAGATGTTGCCCACGACGACGTTGTTGCTGACGGCGGCGTGCAGGAGCAGCTGGCGACCGCCGAGCGCGAGGGTGTTGTTGACCACGCGTACGCCCCAGGGCCCGATCGCCCCGGCCAGCCCGCCGTTGCCCAGCTTGATGTTCTCGCCGTGCGGCGCGCCCCAGACGATGTTGCGCGAGACCACGCCGGTCGTTGCGGCCGAGCCGGCGTAGCTGATGTAGAGGTTGTGGTCGGTGGCGTCGGCCCTGGTCGAGTTCGCCGCGTCGTGCACGCAGTTCTGCGTGAACGTCCAGGCCCGGGGGTACCCACCGGTACCGGAGATGTTGACGTTGGCCAGCGAGTCGGTCTGCCTGGCGCCGAAGAACTCGCTGCCGATGACCGACCAGCCGATCCCGCCGTCGATCACCAGCGAGGACAGGCCAGGGCTGGTCGCCTGTACGCGAAGGGAGCGCAGCACCAGGTAGGACGGGCTGTAGAACCGCAGCCCGCCGACCAGCAGGGGCGGGTGCGTCGGGTCGGCGGCGGCGACCGTGATCGGGAAGGCAGCGGAGCCGACCGCCATCCTGTCGGCCCGCAGATAGCCGGTGTTGTACGTACCCGCGGCGAGCAGGAGGGTGTCCCCGGGCTTCAGCGCGCGCATCGCCGCGAGGACGTCGGCGCCGGGGTGGATCGTGGTGGTGACCGGGACGTAGACCGCCGAGGCAGTGCCCGCACCGAGCGCGCCGACGGCGACGGCGAGCACGCTGACGAGCGCAGCGAGGGTCGCCGGGCGGGAACGTCGGGCACGGAGCAGCCGGGTGGTGCGCATCCCCCTAGTTCGACCCAGCCGAGAGGCGTCTTGAAGAGCCGCTGGGTGATTCACCCGTTCGCCGAGGCGAGGATGGCTAACGGGCCCAGGTCTGGGTGCCCCACCGGCCGTACGGCACAGCCGCGGCCAGGGTGGGGTGGTAGCCGTTGCACACGCCGACCGCGTCGAAGGCCGGGCTGGCTCCCATGATGTTCCCTGCACCGAGGGTGACCTTCCTCAAGGGGTCGTACATCAGCGTCGAGGCCTGGGCCGAGTACGTGTGGGACAGGTAGTTGCCGCTGCCGGTCACGTCGTGCACGTACACCTGCGTGGTCTGCGGGTTTGCGACGAACCCCTGGGTGGCGTTGTAGAACAGGTTGCCGACGATGACGTTGTTCCCGACGTTGCCGTGCAGGAGCATCTGCCGGCCGCCGGAGGCGAGGGTGTTGTTGGCGACGCGTACCCCCCATGGCCCGAGCGCCCCGTAGAGCCCGCCGTTGCCCAGCTTGATGTTCTCGCCGTGCGGAGCGCCGTAGATCAGGTTGCGGATCAGCAGCCCGGTGGTGGGTGTCGCGCCCTGGTAGGTGACGTAGACGTTGTGGTCCGTCGCGTCGGGGCCGGTGTTCATGGCGGCGTCGTGGACGCAGTTCTGGGTGAATGCCCACGCCCGCGGGTAGCCACCTGTGCCCGAGATCGTGACGTTCGCGAACGCCTTGGTCTGCCGGGCGCCCCAGAACTCGCTGCTGTCCACGGTCCAGCCGATGCCGCCGTCCATCACCAGCGCGGACAGCCCGGGGCTCGTCGCCTGGACCCGCAACGACTTCAGGACCAGGTACATCGGGCTGTAGAAGCGCAGCCCGCCGACCAGCAGAGGCGGGTGGAACGGGTCGACGGCACGGATCGTGATCGGTGCCGCGGCGGTGCCGGCCGCCATCGGAGTGACGCGGAGGTAGCCGGTGTTGTACGTGCCAGCCGCCAGGAGCAGGGTGTCGCCCGCGCGCAGCCCTTCGAAGGCCGTCAGCACGTTGTCGCCGGCGTGGATGGTGCGGGTGGTCGCCGCGTGCGCCTGGTCGGGGCCGACGCCCACGAGCCCGATCGCCAGTGCCAGGCTCACGCCGATCGCGGCAGCGAGGGAACGGCGGGACAGCCGAGCGGACTGCAGCGCAGTCGTGCGCAAACTCATGGGTCGGACCCCTTCGCGTGGCGTGTCGTCGTCGCGTCCTGGTAAGACCCCCCGCCGTTATCAGATCGTGTCCATAGGGGGTGCTGTCAAACCGACATGCCCCCGAGCGGCGAATTGACGACGCTGGGACGACTAGCTGGGCGTCACCGCGAGGTCGAGGCCGCGCTGGAGCCGCAGCCGGAGCAGGTCGACGGCCGCCAGTCGCTGCGCCGCCTCATGGGCAACCTCGCGGGCAGCCTCGCGGACAGCCTCGTGGGCAGCCTCGTGGGCAAAGTCCCGCGGTGGGCCGGCTGCACCGTCGACGCTGGCCATGTCGGTCATGTCGGTCATGCCGGTCATGCCGGTCATGCCGGTCATGCCGGTCATGCCATCGATGGCGCCGGGGACGTGCAGGGTGAGGGTCAGATCGGCCTCGACGGAGGCCCCGACGTCGACACCGGTCAGCCCAGGGAGCCCCGCCAGCGCATCCCCGACGGCCGCGAGCACGTCCGGGTCCTCGACGGGTGGGACCCAGACCCGGCCCTCGGCCAGTGCCAGCATGGGTGGTCCCTCGAGCACGACCTCGACCGGTCCCGCTATGTCGACCAGCAGGGCCACGGCGCCGTCGGCGTACGCGCCCCTGGCCACCTCCGTCGCCGCTCGCGGGAACGGCCGCGCCTGCGGGTTCCATGCGACCAGGGCCGCGATGCTCGTGAACACGGGCTGGGCCCTGCGGCCGTCCCGCCCCTGGACGGTGACCGACGAGATGTGCGACGTCTTGTCGAACGGGCTCCCCTCAGCCGTCTCGCCCAGATCGTCGACGACCGCGACGACAGGGACGAGCAGCCGGGCCGTGAGTAGCGCCCGCTGGACCGCGTGCAGGTCGACCAGGCCGGCGCGGTACGCGGCCAGCACCAAGGCCAGCTGGGGGTCTGTGGACCCGTCGTCGGCCGCGAACGTGCTCGGCGGCGGGAACGGGCGGGAGGTCACGCTCCGACGCTACTCGGGTCGGCGCCGGATCCGCGCGATGCCGGCGTCGAGGTCGACGCGTACGAGCGGGTCGCCGCCCTGCTCATCAGTCTGCCGCCGGCCGATCTCGCTGGCCTTCTCGTCCATCTGGGCCCGGGCGCCGGAGCCACCGAAGAAGGCGCCCAGCTCACCGAGCCCCATCGCCATCGGCGCACCCGCCGACCCGGCGTCGCCGGCGATCCGGCCGAGGATCCCGCGGCCGGCCAGCTCGGTCGGGGTGTCGGTGTCCCGCGCGTCGCCGTCGCAGCCGACCTCGAGGACGGCGGCGGCGTGGCTTCGCAGGTACTCCTTGGCCCCGACGTCACCCTCGGCGGCCTCCGCCACCCCAGCCCAGTGGTCGCGGCCGAGCAGGACCGGATGACCGCGCTCCCCCGCGTACGTGGCGACGGCCAGGTCAGCCCCGTCGTCGTACGCGGCGAGCAGCCGGCGCACGGCCGTGGTGCGGATGCCCGGCTGGTCGACCAGCAGGACGACCACGGCCCCGCAGCCGTCTAGCTCGGGGGCGGCCAGGCCGGTCCGGAGCGAGGAGCCCATCCCCTGCTCCCAGTCGGTGTTGACGACGACGGCGTCGGCTCCAGGGACCTCGACCACCGCTGCGCCGAGGACGACCAGCACCGGTTCGGCACCGCCCAGCGACAGCACGCGCACGGCCCGGTCGACCAGCCGCTCGCCGTCAAGCTCGGCCAGCGCCTTGGGTCCGCCGAACCTGCGTCCGGCGCCGGCTGCGAGCACCAGCCCGCCGACCCGCGCGGAGCCGCGGTGCCTGCTCACGTCCGGGTCACCTCGTGCTCGTCGTGCTCATCTGTGCTCGCGTCCGGGCGTTCCCGGTGGATCGGGCCGTCGACGCCGGTGAGCCGCCGGCCCGTGCCACCCCAGTGGGCCGAGACGATCTCGGCGGCGATCGAGACGGCGGTCTCCTCGGGCGTGCGGGCGCCGATGTCGAGACCGATCGGCGACGAGAGCCGGGCCAGCTCGGTCTCGCGGAGGCCAGCCTCGCGCAGCCGCGCCATCCGGTCCTCGTGGGTGCGACGGCTGCCCATGGCGCCGATGTACGCGGCGGGCGTACGCAGGGCAGCCTCGAGCAGCGGTACGTCGAACTTCGGGTCGTGGGTGAGCACGCAGATCATCGTGCGGGCGTCGACCTGCGCTCGTTCGAGGTACTTGTGCGGCCACTCCACGACAACCTCGTCGGCCTCGGGGAAGCGCTTGGTGGTGGCGAAGATCGGGCGCGCGTCACAGACGATGACGTAGTAGCCGAGGAACCGGCCGACCCTGGCAACCGCCGCCGCGAAGTCGATCGCCCCGAAGACCAGCATCTGCGGCGGCGGCGCGTACGACTGCACGAAGACGGCCAGCTCGTCGCCTCTGCGCTCGCCGTCCGCGCCGTAGTGGAGGAAGCCGGTGCGGCCGGCCTCGAGCATCCCGCGCACGTCGTCAGCAACCGCGTGGTCGAGCCGCTCAGAGCCGAGCGAGCCGGCCGCCCGGTCCGGCCAGACCGTACGCTTCGCGCCCAGAAGTCCTGGCCCCGCAACAACTGTGGCGACGGCAACCGGATTCCGTGCCCGCACGGACTCGACGACGGCGACCAGCTCAGGCCAGGTCGTCGTCGAAACCCGCTCGACGAAGATGTCGAGGATCCCGCCGCAGGTCAGTCCCACCGCGAAGGCGTCGTCGTCGGTCACGCCGTACCGCTGGAGGACCGGCCGGCCCGACTCGATGACCTCCTGGGCCAGCTCGTAGACGGCACCCTCGACGCAGCCGCCGCTGACGCTGCCGACCGCCTCGCCGGCCGCCGACACCGCCATGGAAGCGCCGGCCGGCCGCGGCGCCGACAGCCAGGTACGGACCACCGTGGCCAGGCCGAAGGGGGCACCGTCGGCGCAGAGCCGGTCGAGGTCTTCGAGCACGTCACGCATGGCGACTCCCGGGGCCGGTCAGCAGGGCAGTGAGCTGCTCGTAGGCGGCCAGGCTGTGCCCGGCCACGAAGTCGTCGACGTAGGGGAGGGCGGCGGCCATTCCGGCGGTCAGCGGCTGGTAGCCCTCGCGACCCTTGTGCGGGTTGACCCACACGACGCGGCGGGCCAGCCGGTGCAGCCGGGCCATCTGCACGCCGAGCTGGGCGGTGTCGCCACGCTCCCAACCGTCCGAGGCGACGACCACGATCGCGCCACGGGCGACGCCGCGCTGGCCGTACCCGTCCAGGAATGCCTTGAGGTCGGCGCCGAGGCGGGTGCCGCCGCTCCAGTCGGCAACCGCCGCCGACACCGCGCCCAGGGCAGCGTCGGGGCTGCGGTCGGCAAGCTCCCGGGTCACCCGGGTCAGCCGGGTGCCGAGGGTGAAGACCTCGGTTCCGGGCCGCCTGGTCGTCGCTGCGTGGGCGTACCGCAGCAGCGTGTCGGCGTACGGCGCCATCGAGCCACTGACGTCGACGAGCAGGACCAGCCGGCGCGGCCGCTCGCTGCGGTGAACGTGCCGCAGGCGAGCTGGCTCGCCCCCGCGCTCGAGCATGGCGCGTACGGTCCGTCGCTGGTCGAGCCGGCCGCGCCGGGCCGGCCGTGGACGTCTGGACACCCTCGTCGGGGCCGGGCCGCGCAGGAGTGCCAGAAGCCGCCGGAGCTCCTCGCGCTCGGGGCCGGTCAGCCGGGCGACGTCGCGGTGCCTGAGCACCTCCTGGTCGCTCGCGGTCGCCGCCTTCGACGACTCGGCCGGGTCCTCGGCTCCGCCGGTCGACGGCGCCGGTATCGCGACCTCGCGAGGGACGCGGACGACCGTCCGCGGACGCAGCCGCGGCGGTTCCTCTCCCCCGAACCACGCCGCGAAGGCCCGGTCGTACCGCGGGAGGTCGTCGACATCGGCGCAGAGCGTCAGCCGACCGGCCCAGTACATGTCGCTGCGGCTGGCAGCGTCGAGCTCGGCGAGCGCGCCCACCATGGCCTGCACCCGCTCGGGCCCGGCATCGACCCCGGAGCCGCGGAGCGTGCGCGCGAAGCCGACCAGGGTGCCGACGATGTCGGGGGCGGCGGTCACGGGACCAGCGCCTCCAGCCCGGCCGCGCGGACCCGGTCCTGGTCCTCGCGGTACTTCAGCACCGCCCCGAGCGTACGGGCCGCATGGTCGGGGTCGAGCTCGCGGGCGCCGAGGGCGAGCAGGGCCTCGGCCCAGTCGATGGACTCGGCAACGCCCGGCGGCTTGAGCAGGTCCTGCGAGCGCAGGACGGCGGCGGCACGGGCCACGTCGGCGGCCAGCCGTTCCGTGGCCAGCGGCAACCGCCTGCGGATGATGGCGACCTCGCGCTCGAACCCCGGGTGGTCGAGCCAGTGGTAGAGGCAGCGGCGCTTGAGCGCATCGTGCACCTCGCGGGTGCGGTTGCTCGTGAGGACAACCAGCGGAGGGGCCTGCGCGGTGACGGTACCCAGCTCGGGCACCGTGATGCTGAACTCGCTCAGCACCTCGAGCAGGAACGCCTCGAACTCGTCGTCGGCCCGGTCGATCTCGTCGACGAGAAGCACGCTCGGGCTCGTCTCGATGGCTTGCAGGAGAGGGCGGGCGACCAGGAACCGGCGGTCATACAGGTCACGCTCGACCGCCTCGACGTCGCTGACGCCGACCGCCTCGGCGGCCTTGAGGTGCAGCAGCTGGCGAGGGAAGTCCCAGTCGTACAAGGCCTGCGAGACATCGAGCCCCTCGTAGCACTGGAGTCGGATCAGGGGTGCTGATGCGACCTCGGCCAGCGCCCGGGCGAGAGCGGTCTTGCCGACGCCGGCCTCACCCTCGAGGAAGAGCGGGCGACCCATCCGCAGGGCCAGGAACGCAGCCGTCGCCAGACCCTCGTCCGCGAGGTAGCCGACCGCGTCCAGCCGACCGGCCAGGTCGGCCGGCGACGCAATGCCGGGGATGTCGAGACGGTCCACAGCGCCACGCTAACCGCTGCCGGGCCGGGTGCCCGTCGATCAAGGACTTTCTTGCGACCTGACCGCCGACCGCGGGTCAGGGAGTGAGGGCGTGGCCGACGAAAGCGAAGGCCGCAGGGGTGACCCGGTTCCAGTAGACCCGGCGGTGGGCGCCCTTGTCCCAGGCGGCGATCGCGGGGCCACCGGGGACCTGCTCCGCCAGCTTTGCGACCGCGGGCTGCAGCGGGTCGTTGGTCCCGCACCACAGGGCAGTACGCGCACCGACCAGCTTGTCGGCGGAGTCGAACACGGCATCACCCACGCTGACCGCAGGGCTGAGCGCGGACACCGCACGGAGCCAGCCCGGGTTGTGCTCGGCGGTGTAGAGAGATCCGAAGCCGCCCATCGACCACCCGTACGCGGCGACCCGCTTGGCATCGAAACCCTTGGCAGCGCACCACTTCGGCAGCTCCTCGCGGAGCATCCGCTGCGGGTCGTCGGCGCCGGAGAGCTGCCAGGACGTACGCCCGCCGTCGGCACCGGCCAGGACGAACGGTGGCACCCCCGCCCGTACCGCCGCGGTGAGGAACTGCGCGAAGCCGAACCCGGTATAGCTGGCCGTCGTCGCGGTCGCGCCATGCAGGATCAGGCACACCGGCAGGCCGGCTCCCTCACCGTGGCCCTCCGGCACCGCCGTCCAGAATCCGACGTCGAGCCCGCGCGCAGCCGAGTGCACGGTGGTCCTGCCGACGACACCGGCGGGTACGTCGGGGATCACGCCGTCCGGGCCCTCGTCGTGGAGCATCCGGGGGACCCTGGTCGGCAGGTGCACGACGCCGGTGGCCAGCGCGGCTCCTCCGATCGCAGCACTGCCCACGACAGCGGCACCGCCGACGACGAACCCCCGTCGGCTCAGCAGACGAGCCATCTCCCGAGGGTAACCCGCCCGCCCCGGGACGCGGGCCGAGCCGGCGGGCTAGAGGCGGCAGGCGTGGATGTCGGTGACGAGGATGCCGCGGGCGCCGAGGTCCCAGAGGTCGTCCATCACCTTGTTGGTCTCCTTGCGCGGGACCATCGCGCGCACCGCGACCCAGCCCGAGTGGTGCAGCGGCGAGATTGTCGGTGACTCGATGCCGGGGGTGAGCAGCACGGCCCGCTCCACCAGCGCGGCCTCGATGTCGTAGTCCATGAGCACGTACGTGCGCGCAACGATGACGCCCTGTATGCGCCGGATCAGCTGGTCCACGCCCGTGGTCGGGCCGACTCCGCACCGACGGACGAGCACCGCCTCGGACTCCAGGATCGGCTCGCCGAAGATCTCCAGACCGGCCTCGCGGAGCGTCCCACCGGTCTCGACGACGTCGGCGATCACGTCGGCCACGCCGAGGCGTACCGAGGTCTCGACCGCGCCGTCGAGGCGGATCACCTCGGCCGAGATCCCGTGCGCAGCCAGGTGGGCGGAGACCAGGCCCGGGTACGCCGCCGCGACCCGGAGGCCGCCGAGGTCGGCCACGGACGCCGCGGTGCCCGGTCGCGCCGCGAACCGGAAGGTGGACCTGGCGAAGCCGAGCGGCAGGATCTCTTCGGCCGCCGCTCCGCTGTCGAGGAGGAGGTCACGGCCGGTGACGCCGACGTCCAGCTGGCCCGAGCCGACGTACACCGCGATGTCGCGCGGCCGGAGGAAGAAGAACTCGGTGTCGTTCTCGGCGTCGGTCAGGACCAGCTCGCGGGCGTCGGCCCGCTGGCGGTAGCCGGCCTCGCGCAGCATCGTGCTGGCAGGCTCGGCCAACGACCCCTTGTTGGGGACGGCGATACGCAGCATCGGGACCTGTCCTACAGCCGGGCGTACACGTCGTCGAGGGTCAGGCCGCAGGCGATCATCAGGACCTGCGCGTGGTAGATCAGCTGCGCGATCTCCTCGGCGGCCCGCTCGGGTGACTCGTGCTCGGCCGCCATCCAGGCCTCGGCAGCCTCCTCGACGACCTTCTTGCCGATCTCGTGGACCCCGGCGTCGAGCGCGGCGACGGTGCCCGAGTCCTCGGGCCGGTACGCCACCCGCTCCTGGAGCTCGGCGAACAGCTGGTCGAATGTCTTCATGTGCCTAGCCTATTGATCGCCAGCACGGTGGCGACGGCGGCCTGAGCGGACTCGTACCCCTTGTCCTCGCGGGAGCCCGGCAGCCCGGCCCGGTCAAGAGCCTGCGCCTCGTCCTCGCAGGTCAGCAGGCCGAACCCGACGGGTACGCCGGTGTCCAGCGCCACCCGGCCGAGCCCGTTCGCCGCCCAGGCGCAGACGAAGTCGAAGTGCGGGGTTCCCCCGCGGATCACCACGCCGAGCGCGACGACCGCGTCGAAACCGGCGCGTGCCGCCGCCTGGGCCGCGAGCGGTAGCTCAAACGAGCCGGGTACGCGCACCACGGTGACCTCCGCGACCCCAGCCTCGGTCAGCGCGCGCTCCGCACCCGCTAGCAGCCCGTCCATGACCACGCTGTGCCAGAGGGAGGCCACCACCGCGACCCGCAGCCGCTGGGCGCCCTCGACGACCAGCGCCGGCGTGCCCGAGCCGCTCATCGGACCTCGGCCGGGAGCTCGTCGGGCCGATCGTCAGCCAGGTCGGCCGGCAGGTCATCACCCATGTCGTGCGGCAGGTCGTGACCCATCCGGTCCCGCTTGGTCTGCAGGTACCGCAGGTTCTGCCGGGTGGCGCGCACGGGCAGCTGGACGCGGCTCAGGATCTCCAGCCCATAGCCCTCGAGCCCGGCCCGCTTGGCCGGGTTGTTGGTCAGCAGCCGCATCGAGCGGACCCCGAGGTCACCGAGGATCTGCGCGCCGGTGCCATAGTCACGCGCGTCAGCGGGAAGTCCCTGCTCGAGGTTGGCGTCGACCGTGTCGGCACCGCTGTCCTGCAGCTGGTAAGCACGCAGCTTGTGCACCAGGCCGATCCCCCGGCCCTCGTGCCCGCGCATGTAGAGCACGACACCGCGACCCTCGTCGGCCACTGCCGCCAACGCGGCCTCGAGCTGAGGGCCGCAGTCGCAGCGCAGCGACCCGAACACGTCGCCGGTGAGGCACTCGGAGTGGACGCGTACGAGCACGTCGCTGCCGTCGCCCAGGTCCCCGCGTACGAAGGCCACGTGCTCGGCCCCGTCGAGGCGGCCGCGGTAGCCGACGGCCCGGAAGTCGCCGTGCGGAGTCGGGACCACCGTCTCGGCCGCCCGCTCGACCATGATCTCGTGCCTGCGCCGGTAGCTGATCAGGTCGGCGATCGAGATCATCGTGAGCCCGTGCTCGTCGGCGAACGAGCGCAAGGCGGGCGCCCGCATCATCGATCCGTCGTCGTGGATGATCTCGCAGAGTGCACCGACGGCCGAGAAACCGGCGAGGCGGGCCAGATCCACTGCCGCCTCGGTGTGCCCGGCGCGGCGCAGCACACCGCCCGGTGCCGCCCGCAGAGGCACGACGTGCCCAGGCCGCGTGAGGTCGGCCGCCTCCGTCGCGGGGTCGGAGAGCACCTCTATGGTGCGCGCGCGGTCGACGGCGGATATACCGGTCGCCACCACGTCGCGTGCGTCGACCGTGACGGCGTACGCCGTGCCCTTGCGGTCCTCGTTGACCCGCGTCATCGGGGGCAGGCCGAGCCGGTCCAGCTCGGGGCCCTCCATCGCGACGCAGAGGTAGCCGGAGGTCCAGCGGACCATGAACCCAACCAGCTCGGGGGTGACTCGCTGGCCCGCGAAGATGAGGTCGCCCTCGTTCTCGCGGTCCTCGTCGTCGACCACGACGACGGCCTGGCCGGCCGTCAGCGCGGCGATGGCGTCCTCGACCCGGTCGAGCCGGACGGCTCCGTCCGAGTCCTGCGGTGCGGCATTCATGCCTGGGCTCCCATCAGCTTCTCGACGTACTTGGCCACGATGTCCACCTCGAGGTTGACCAGCTCGCCCGGGCCCTTGCTGCCGAGCGTCGTCAGATCGAGCGTCGTCGGGATCAGGCTCACGGTGAACCACCCGGCCGTCACCTCGACGACCGTCAGCGAGACCCCGTCGACCGTGATCGACCCCTTCTCGACGACGTAGCGTCCGAGCGCTGGGGGCAGGCTCACCCGGACCAGCTCCCAGTGCTCGGCCGGCTCCCGAGCAAGGATCTGCCCGGTCCCGTCGACGTGCCCCTGGACGAGGTGCCCGCCGAGCCGGGCAGAGAGGGTCACAGGCCGCTCGAGGTTGACCGGGCTTCCGGCCCTCAGCTCGGACAGGCTCGAGCGATGCAGCGTCTCGGCCATCACGTCCGCGGTGAAGCTGGTGGCGTCGTGGTCCACCACAGTCAGGCAGACACCGTTCACCGCGATCGAGTCGCCGCGCTTGGCGTCACCCACCACGAGGGGGCCACGGATGGTCAGGCGGGCGGCGTCGGTCTGCTGCTCCACCCCGACCACCTCCCCCAGCTCCTCGACGATGCCGGTGAACATCTAGGCCTCCTCTGCGCGGACGACCCGCGCGACGATGCGGACGTCCGGTCCGAACCGGACGACCGGCTCGTCGGCGTCCGGCTCCAGGCGTAGCGCCTGGCTGATGGTGGTGATGCCCGCGTCGCCCAGCGCGGCAGGGCCGGCGCCGAGCAGGACGGGGGCGACGTACGCGACGACGCGGTCGACCAGACCCGCGGCGACCATGGCACCGGCCAGCGTCGGCCCGCCCTCGAGGAGAACGTGCTGCACGTCGCGAGCCGCGAGGTCGGCCAGCGCGGAGGGCAGGTCATGGCCGGGCAGGAGCAGGGTGGGCGCGCTCGCGTCGAGCACCCGCGCGCCGGGCGGGAGCGGCCGGGAACCGAGGACGACCCGAAGCGGCTGCCGCTCTCTCGGCAGCGTACGGCCGGGACCACCACCCTCGCGCACGGTCAGCCCGGGGTTGTCGGCCAGGACGGTCCCGGTGCCGACGAGGACCGCGTCGACGCTGGCGCGCAGCCGGTGCACGTCGACCCGCGCCTCGGCAGAGGTGATCCAGCGGCTGGTGCCGTCGGCGGCAGCGCTCCGTCCGTCCAGCGTGGTGGCCAGCTTCCAGGTGACGTACGGGCGACCATGGGTGACCGCGAAGGACCAGTACGGGTTCAGCGCCTCGGCCTCGGCGGCGAGCAGGCCGCCTTCCACGTCGACACCGCGAGCCCGCAGCGTGCTCGCTCCCCCGCTGGCGACCGGGTTCAGGTCCGACTGCCCGTACACGACACGGTCGATCCCGGCGTCGACGAGCGCGCCGGCACAGGGGCCGGTGCGCCCGCTGTGGTTGCAGGGTTCGAGGGTGACCACGGCCGTCGCGCCGCGAGCGGCCGGTCCCGCGGCGGCCAGGGCGTCAACCTCGGCGTGCGGGGTGCCGGCCCCCCTGTGCACCCCGGTGGCCAGGACCGAGCCGTCGGCGGCGAGCAGGACGCAGCCGACCCGTGGGTTGGGACCGGTCGGCAGGTCGGGTGCGCCGGCAAGGGTGAGTGCGCGGCGCATCGCCGTCGTCTCGGTGTCGCTGGCCACGTGCCCTCCTCGCATCCTCGCGTGAACGACACAAGGTGCTCCGGGGGTACGGGCATGCACGCAGGGACTCGTCGGATGGTTGCGCGCCGCGTGAGCGCGACGCTCCACCAGGCCCGGACGAGGACCGACGGCACGACCCGCCGCGTGCGCCTCCCATCCGGACTTTGACCGTCGGTCCAGGAGTTCCACCTGGTCAACCGGCCGAAGGCTTCGGCCGGGTCGCGGGCTGTTACCGCCGGTTCGGAGTTGCACCGACCCCGGAGCACGCGTGCTGTCGTGTGTAGCTCAGCCCAGTGTGCCATGCCGGACGCCGGTCGTGGCGGCGCGGGTCGCGGCCTGCCGGAGCGCCTCGATCGCGGCCGGGGGGTCGTCGGTGCCGTAGACGGCCGAACCGGCCACGAGCATGTCTGCACCGGCCGCCGCTACCCGCTCGACCGTGGCCAGGGAGACGCCTCCGTCGACCTGGAGCCAGACCGACCCGCCGTGCCGGTCGATCAGGGTTCGGGCCCGCCGGACCTTCGGGAGCACCACGTCGAGGAAGGCCTGCCCGCCGAACCCCGGCTCGACCGTCATCAGCAGCAGCATGTCCAGCTCTGGCAGCAGGTCCTCGTACGGCTCCACCGGGGTGGCCGGACGCAGCGCCATCCCCGCCCTGGCTCCGAGCGCGCGCAGCTCGCGGGCCAGCCGTACCGGTGCTGCTGCGGCCTCGACGTGGAAGGTGACCGACGCGGCGCCCGCCTCGACGTAGGCCGGGGCGTGCTGGTCAGGGCCCTCGATCATCAGGTGGAGATCCAGGGGTACCGGCGAGACCCGCCGCAGCCCCTCAACCATCTGCAGCCCGAAGGTGATGTTCGGGACGAAGTGGTTGTCCATGACGTCGACGTGCAGCCAGTCGGCTCCCTCGATCGCGTTCACCTCCTCGGCGACGCGGGTGAAGTCGGCGGCGAGCAAGCTCGGAGCAATCTGGATTCCCACCCGCGAAGAATATCCGTCTGCATCGCGTCATGATGATCGAAATGGCTCGTCTCCCTCCTGACGATCATGAACTCGGCCGATTCGGGAGGTGAAGGGCGTGGGTGAGCTGCGGCCCTGGCTGGGGCGCCTGACGGCAGTCCAGCACCCGGACCGCCGGGTCCGCCGCGAAGGGCACATCCTGATCAGCCTGGTGGTCGGGCTGATCGCGCTGTCGGTGGCGTTCCTCCCCTTCGTCGGGCTGCTGCCCGCACCCGGCGCCGCGTTCCTCTCCGTGGCACTGGGTCTCCTGCTGTTCATGGGCATCGTGCTGGTGCTCAGACGCGGGCAGGTCGTGCTGGGGTCGCTGCTGATCCTGGGCGCGTACCTGCTGGTCCTCGCGGTGGGCGTCGGGGTCTCCGGCCGGGTGGCCAACAGCCCGCAGTTCGTCGTCCTGGCGGTCACCATGGCCGGCGCGGCCCTCGGCGTACGCCAGGTGATCTTCACGCTCGGCTGCGCCCTGGTGACCCTGGCCCTGCTGTACGCCCTGGACCAGCAGCACGGTGCCGGGGTCGTCCGCGTCTCCGACCTGATCGGCTACTCGGCGCTGCTGTGCGTACTGACCGCGGTCGTCGCCGCCGTCACCGGCTCGGCCGTCCACCGCGCCCTGGCCGCCGAGGACCGGGCGCTGGCCAGGGCCACCCTGCTCGCGACCGAGCTGCGCCAGGCCAACCTGACGCTCGAGGACCGGGTCGCGCTACGGACCGCCGAGCTGCAGCGCGCGCTGTCGAACCAGACCGAGCTGGTCTCGAGCCTGGCCGAGCTGTCCGTACGCGACCCGCTCACCGGGCTGCACAACCGACGCCACCTGGACGCCGAGATGGTCCGGCTGTTCGAGCACTCCGTCCGGTACGAGCGCCCGCTCTGCCTGGCCCTGCTCGACCTCGACTCGTTCAAGTCGATCAACGACACGTTCGGACACGAGATCGGCGACGAGGTGCTGCGGCGGGTCGCGCAGATCCTCGTGGAGTTCACCCGCGGGCCCGACCTGGTCGCCCGCTTCGGGGGTGAGGAGCTCGCCCTGGTGATGCCCGAGACCTCGCTGGCCGCCGCAGTCGAGGTCTGCGAACGGATCCGGCTGCGGATCATGTTTGAGCCCTGGGACGACGTCGCCCCCGGCCTCAGCGTCACCGGCAGCCTGGGCGTCTGCGAGCAACAGGGTCAGGACACGGTCTGGCATCTGCTGCGCAGCACCGACCAGCTGCTGTACGCGGCCAAGACCGAGGGCCGCAACCGGGTATGCGTCGAGCAGGTCAGGTCGGGCTGATCCTGCGGAGCAGGGCTATGAACATCGCGTCGGTGCCGTGGACGTGCGGCCACAGCTGCACGAACGGTCCCGGCCCGAGGTCGGGCACCCCAGGCAGGTACGGGCGGACGTCGACGGGCTCGAGGTCGGGGCGGGCCCGCAGCACGTCGCCAACGACCACCCACGTCTCGGCCAGGTGCGGCGAGCAGGTGGCGTAGGCGACCAGTCCCCCCGCCCGTACGGCGTCGGCTGCGGCGAGGAGCAGGGCACGCTGGAGACGGGTGAGCGACGCGACGTCCGACGGCTGCCGCCGCCAGCGCGACTCGGGTCGTCGACGCAGCGCCCCGAGGCCGGTGCAGGGGACGTCGGCCAGGACCCGGTCGAACGAGCCCGGGCGCCACGGCCCCGCCGTCCCGTCGGCGACGACGACGCCTGCGGTCGAACCGAGCGCTTGGGCGACGAGCCTGGCCCGGTGCGGTGCCCTCTCGGCGGCCACGAGGTGGGCGCCGCGCTGGCCGGCCAGGCCGGCG
The DNA here is from genome assembly GCA_031394045.1 of Sporichthyaceae bacterium. Classification (GTDB taxonomy): domain Bacteria; phylum Actinomycetota; class Actinomycetes; order Prado026; family Prado026; genus JANYIP01. The sequence goes on along the minus strand of JANMWN010000280.1, from coordinate 15,417 downwards.
AGAAGGGCGGCCTTGCCACCCGGCCCGGCGCACAGGTCCAACCAGGCCGAGTCGGGTCCCTCGACCGGGGCAGCCGCCAGGGCGAGGGCGACGAGCTGGCTGCCCTCGTCCTGGACCCCCGCCCGGCCCTCGCGTACGGCAGCCAGCTGGGCCGGCGAGCCCCCGGGCCAGCGCGCCGCGACCGGGGACCAGCGGCCAGGCCCGGCCCCGGCCTCGAGCAGCTCGTCGACGGTGGCCCGACCGGGACGCGCCACCAGGCTCACCGCGGCCGGGTCGTTGTCGGCCGCGAGGAGTGCGGCCGTCGACGCGAGCGAGCCACCGAGGCTGTCGCGCAGTGCCTCCACGATCCAGCGCGGGTGCGAGTGGACGACCGCCAGGTGGCCGACCGGGTCCGCACTCTCGGAGGGGGCAACGGCCTCGAGCCAGGCCGGCAGCTCACGGGCAGAGACCTTGCGCAGCACGGCGTTGACCAGCGACGAGCGGCCGTCGCCGACGGTTGCTCGCGCCAGCTCGACGGTGGCGCCGACAGCGGCATGCACGGGTACCCGCATGGCCAGGATCTGGTGCGCCCCGAGCCTGAGCAGGTCGAGGACCGGCCGGTCGAGCTGGGCCAGCGGCCGATCGACGCAGGCAGCGAGCACGGCGTCGTAGGTGCCACGGCCGCGCAGGGTGCCGTACGCGAGCTCGGTGGCGAAACCGGCGTCGCGGCCCTCGATGCCCCGCTCGCGCAGGAGCCCGGGCAGCACCAGGTTGGCGTACGCGTCTCGTTCGTCGACCGCTCGGAGCAGGTCGAAGGCGGCCCGGCGCGGAGCGTCCGGCTGCGGCCGCCGGTAGGTGCGCTGCTTGCCTCCGGTACCGGAGCGGCCCGGGCGGTCGGGACGGTCGGGTCGGTCGCTCATCCGTCGAACCGCTCGCCCGAGGCCAGCCGCAGCCCACGGGCCCAGTCGGGCGCGGCCATCAGCCGGCGGCCCTGCGGCTGGACCTCGCCGAGCAGAACGGCGCCGCTGCCGGTACCGACGCGTACCGACGTGCGCTCGACCCGTACCACCCCGGGGGCCAGGGCCGCCGTGCCCGTGCCGGCGCTGGCCCCGTTGTCGAGGGGGGCGGCGTCCAGGCGTACGCGTCCGAGCTTGACCCGTTCGCCGCGCAGGGTCGTCCATGCGCCGGGCGCCGGCGTGCAGGCACGGACGAGCCGGTCGAGCGCCAGCGCGGGCGCCGACCAGTCGACCCTGGCGTCCTCGACCGTCAGCTTGGGCGCGAGACTGACGCCGTCGAGCTGCTGCGGCTGCGCCCGCAGTGCCCCGCTCGCCAGCCCGTCGAGGGTGGCCACCAGCAGCGCAGCGCCGGAGACCGCGAGCCGGCCGAGCAGGTCGCCCGAGGTGTCCGTCGGCCGGATCGACTCGGTGAGCACGCCGTAGACCGGGCCCGTGTCCAGGCCCGCCTCGAGCCGGAACGTGGACGCTCCGGTCACGTCGTCCCCGTGCAGGATCGCGTGCTGCACGGGGGCCGCGCCCCGCCAGGCCGGGAGCAGCGAGAAGTGCAGGTTGACCCACCCATGGACCGGGATCTCAAGCGCCGCCGCCGGGACCAGCGCGCCGTACGCGACGACGGGGCAGCAGTCGGGAGCGAGCTCGGCCAGCCGTTCGAGGAAGGCGGGGTCACGCGGGCTGTCAGGCTGCAGCAGCTCGATCCCCCGAGCCGCCGCGACCCGGGCGACCGGCGAGGACACGAGCGCGCGGCCGCGGCCGGCAGGAGCGTCCGGACGCGTGATCACGGCGCCCACCTCGTGCGTCGAGCCGAGCACCGCCTCGAGGGCCGGGACCGCCGTCTCTGGCGTGCCGGCGAAGACCAGCCGCACTCTTGTCCGCCCGCGCCGCTAGCGGACGAAGCCGTAGGTGGCGTGCGGGCTGACCTTGACCTCGGGGCGGCTCTCGCCGAACCACTCGGCCTCGCGGATCTCCTTCAGTGCGGCCTTGCGCGCCTCGCGGTCGAGCCGGTCGATGAACAAGATGCCGTCGAGGTGGTCGGTCTCGTGCTGGACGCAGCGGGCCAGCAGCTCGGTGCCCTCGATCGTCACGGGCTCCCCGTGCATGTTCCAGCCCTTGGCGACCACGCTGAACGCACGCTTGGTGTCGAAGGTCAGCCCCGGCACGGACAGGCAGCCCTCGTCGCCGTCCTGCACCTCGTCGGACAGGTCCAGCGTCGGGTTGATCAGGTGCCCGAGGACGTCATCGACGTGATAGGTGAAGACCCGCATCGACACCCCGATCTGCGGGGCAGCCAGGCCAGCACCGGGAGCGTCGAGCATCGTCTCGGACAGGTCCTTGACCAGGACTCGGAGCTCCTTGTCGAAGTCCGTCACTGCCTCGGCGGGCGTACGCAGCACCGGGTCACCGAACAGGCGGATCGGCTGGACCGCCATGGTGCTCCCTCCTCGGTGCCGCTCGAGCGTCCACCCAGTCTACGGGCGGTGCGTGGCGCTCCCGCCGAGCAGACCGAGCGCGCCGAGACCGGCCCGCAGGGCGACCGGCTCGGTGAACACGATGCCCCGAAAGCCCAGCGTCTCGGCGACATGGACGTTGCTCGCCCGGTCGTCGACGTACACCGATCGCGAGGGGTCGACACCGTGCAGGTCGACCAGCAGCCGGAAGATCGCCGGGTCGGGCTTGGCGATGCCGTGCTCCCCCGAGACCACGATGGCCTCGAAGGCTGCGAACGAGGGGAACCGTTCGCGGGCCATCGGGAAGGTCTCGGCCGACCAGTTCGTGAGCGCGAGCAGCCGGGTGCCTTCAGCCTGCAGCTGCGCCACCACGGCGGCCGTCCCCTCGATCTCGGGGCCGAGCATGTCGTCCCAGCGGTCGACCCAGGCCTTGATCAGGTCGGCGTGCACCGGGTGCCGGCCGATCAGGTCATCGACCGCCTCTGTGCGGTCGCGGCCCGCGTCCATCGAGTGGTTCCACTCGGGGGTGCAGACCGTGCTGAGGAACTCGTCCATGGCCAGCTCGTCCCCGTCGAACAGCTCGCGATAGAGATAGCGCGGGTCCCAGTCCGCGAGCACACCACCGAGGTCGAAGACGACGGCGTCCAGCGGTGCGGAGGCAGGTGCGGGCACCGGTCCATTGTGCCCGAGGTGTTGGGAGCCGCCGGACCGGAAGAGGCCCGCCTCAGCCGAGCTCGACCGGGTCCACGCGGACGGTCACGAAGTCGGTGGCCTTGCGTGCGCTTCGGATCGCCTGCCCCGCCTTCAGCGCGGCCGTCAGCGCCGGCCCGTCGACCAGGGGTACCCGGACCAGCGCCCGCACCAACGGGTCGCCCGCTCGGGTCAGCCCCTCGTGGGCCAGCGGCCCGAGCACGTGCGCGGTCTTGGGCAGGTCGGCGGCGGCCAGGAGGTCGGTGACGGCGGTTGCGCTGCCGACCAGGGCCGCCAGGCGTACGGACGGTGGGAACGAGAGCCGCTCGCGCTGGCCCAGCTCCCGGCTCGCGGCGCCGACCGGGTCCCAGCGCAGCAGCGCCTGCACGGGGGTCAGGCTGCCCTCGGCCAGCACGACGACCCGGCCACCGGCCTCGCCGGGTCGGACCAGGGCGGCCGCGGTCAGCCACCGGCGCAGCGCCTCCTCGTCGGCCCGCAGGTCCGGTCGGGCGAGCAGGGCCCAGCCGTCGAGCAGGAGTGCCGCCGAGTACCCTCCCTCGGCCACCGGCTCGGCGCCCGGCGTGGCCACCACCAGGGCCGGCTCGTCCGGCACCCTGGCGAGCACCGCGTCACGCCCGGAGGTGCGTACGGGTACGCCAGGGAACGCCCGCCCGAGCTCCTCGGCGGTCCGCGCGGCGCCCACGACAAGGGCCCGGAAGTGGGTGCCGTCGCACTCCGGGCAGCGCCAGCCGCCGGCCGTCCGCCCGCACCAGCGACAGGCCGCCAGCCCACGACGCGAGGGCAGCGCGAGCGGGCCGCTGCAGAACGTGCAGCGGGCGTACGCGTGGCAGTCGACGCAGGCCAGGCTGGGGACGTAGCCGCGCCTCGGGACCTGCACCAGGACCGGACCGCTCTCGAGACCGACCCGCACCGTCTCCCAGGCGAGCGTAGGAAGCCGGGCGGTCCGGGCGGCGGGGTCACGGGCGAGCTCGGCGTCGTCGCCGGCGGCCCGGACCAGCGGGGCGCATGCCCGCAGCTGCTCGCGCGGCGGCTGCACCCCGTGCGCCCGGCCGGAGGTCACCAGCAGCTCACCCTCGGCGGTACGGGCCAGGCCCCCGACCAGCAGCGCGGTGCCCTCGCGCTCGGCCCGGATCGCTAGCACCTCGCGTACGTGCGGGTACGGCGCGTGCGGCTCGGAGTGCAGGTCGTCGCCGTCGTCCCAGACGACCACGAGGCCGAGCCCGGCGACCGGCGCGAACATCGCGGCCCTGGTGCCGAGCACCGTGCGTACCTGCCCGCGCCGGACCGCCAGCCAGCGCCGGTAGCGCTCGGCGGGACCGAGCTCCGCGGTCAGCACCACGTGGTCGCCGGCGCCGCAGACGGCGTCGATGGCAGCCGAGACGCGCGTGATGTCCCGATGGTCGGGCACCACGACCAGCACGCCTCGCCCGGCCGACCGCGCGGCCCTGACGGCCAGCGCGAGCTCGGTGGGCCAGGTGGGGCCTGGCAGTGCAGTCCAGACGGCGGCCGGCGCCGAGCCGGCGGCCAGCGCCCGCAGGAACGCCGAGCCGGCTGGGTAACGGTCCCACGGGCCCGGGCTGTCCGGCTCCGCGGCCGGCGGCACGGGCAGCCTCTGCTTGGGGATCTCGCCCTCGACCCTGGCGTGCCGAGGTGGGATCGCCAGCCGCAGGACGTCCGAGACGGTGCCCGCGTACCGGTCGGCCACGTCGCGGGCGAGCCCGGCGATCGTCGGGGACAGCACCGGCTCCGGCGAGACCACCCGGTCGATCCGCGCGAGCCGGCCCTGGTGCTGGGACGCGTCGATCCGGTCGAGCAGATAGCCCGCGACCAGCTGGCCGGAGAACCGGACCCGGACCCGTACGCCCGGCTGGGCCGCTTCGTCGAGCGACTCCGGCACGGCATAGTCGAACGGCCTGTCCAGGTGCGCCAGTCCGAGGTCCACGACGACGCGCGCCACCGGTCGAGCCGAGGCCAGCCCCTCAGGCGGCTTGGGTCTGGCCCGCAGGACGCGCGAGCGCACGAGCATCAGCTGCTCGTCGCGCGGCACGTCCGTCACCTCGGGCATCTCCGGCACAGCCCCTGTCCTACACCAGGACGCAGACGCCGCGCCGCGCGCACCCGTGGAGCTGTGGACAGCCGCGAGCCGGTGGGATCAGGCGCCGGCAGCGGCGCGCAGGGCGTCGACCCGGTCGGTCCGCTCCCAGGTGAAGTCCGGGAGCTGCCGGCCGAAGTGACCGTAGGCCGCCGTCTGTGCGTAGATCGGCCGCAGCAGGTCGAGGTCGCGGATGATCGCGGCGGGCCGCAGGTCGAACACATCGGTCACCGCGCGCTGGATGTCCTCGTCGGAGATCGAGCCGGTGCCGAACGTCTCCACGAACAGGCCGACGGGGTGCGCCTTGCCGATCGCGTACGCGACCTGGACCTCGCAACGATCCGCGAGCCCGGCGGCCACCACGTGCTTGGCCACCCAGCGCATCGCGTACGCCGCGGACCGGTCGACCTTGGACGGGTCCTTGCCCGAGAACGCGCCGCCACCGTGGCGGGCCATGCCGCCGTAGGTGTCGACGATGATCTTGCGGCCGGTCAGGCCCGCGTCACCCATGGGGCCGCCCACCTCGAACCGACCGGTCGGGTTGACCAGCACCCGGAAGTTGCTCGTGTCGATGGACAGGCCCTCGAGCTCGGGCCGGATCACGAACTCCTCCACGTCCGGCTGCAGCAGCGTCGCGAGGTCGATGTCGCCGGCGTGCTGGCTGGAGACCACGACCGTGTCCAGCCGGACCGGCCTCGTGCCGTCGTACTCGATGGTGACCTGGGTCTTGCCGTCCGGGCGGAGGTACGGGATGGTCCCGTCCTTGCGCACCGCGGACAGCCGCTGCGCGAGGCGGTGCGCCAGCCAGATCGGCAGCGGCATCAGCTCGGGCGTGTCCTGGCAGGCGTACCCGAACATCAGACCCTGGTCGCCGGCGCCCTGGCGGTCGAGCGGGTCCATGCTGCCCTCGGACCGCTCCTCGAACGCGTCGTCGACGCCCTGGGCGATGTCCGGCGACTGCGAGCCGATCGAGACCGAGACTCCGCAGGACTGGCCGTCGAAGCCCTTCTTGGACGAGTCGTAGCCGATCTCGAGGATCTTCTCGCGAACGATCGTCGGGATGTCCGCGTACGCCGTGGTGGTCACCTCACCCGCGACATGGACCTGGCCGGTCGTGATCAGCGTCTCGACGGCGACCCGGCTGGTGGGGTCCTCCTTGAGGAGCGCGTCGAGGACGGTGTCGCTGATCTGGTCGGCAATCTTGTCCGGATGGCCCTCGGTTACCGACTCGGAAGTGAACAGTCGACTTGACACGGTGCTCTCCAGCAGCTCGAAGGGGGGATCCAACACAGGCGCGAACGTCCCGCCTAGTCTATCCGCCCCGGCCCGGCCAGCCGAAAACCCCCGCGCGCCGACGGTCGCCCCGGCCGCTCGTCCACAGCCGCTCCCTGGCCTACCCGCCGTCCACAGATCAGTGTTGACCAGGACGCAGAGCGGCAGTTCGCCCGCATCCTGCGACGTGGAGTCATTGCAGGCAGCCCTCTCAGGTGCGGGCTTCCCCTCTGAGGTCGTCTCGACCTCAGAGCTCGTGGGTGGCGGCGTCAGCCGATCGAGCATTACCCGAGCCGCTCGCGCCGGACTCCTCCGACGGCTGGCCACCGGCCTCTACGGCCCTCCTCCAGACGAGTCCACCGAGCTGGAACTGGCCGCACGCTTCGGGACCCTCTCGCACACGACCGCGGCAAGCCTGCTAGGCCTTGACCTCATGGCACCGCCAGGACTTCACGTGATCTCGCCTCATCGACGGCGAACACCTCCCGCAGGGCTCCGGATCCACCGCGGCGCGGTGCCTGCCCACGAGATCACTTACTTGTCCGGGCAACCGACCACCGATCTGCTCCGCACCGTCATCGACTGCGCTCGACTGCTCCCGCTGCGCGACGCCGTGGTGCTGCTCGACTCGACTGCGCGCGCTGGCGCTGTGACCGAGGACGCGCTGGGTAGGGCAACAGAGGTGCTCGTCGGACCCGGCTCCGCCCGGGCACGACGGGCTGCGGGCTTCGTCGACCATCGGTCCGAGTCCGCGCTGGAGTCGGTGACCAGGCTCCTGTTCCTTGCCCACGGTCTCGAGCCCGAGCTCCAAGTCGGCATCTACGACGGGGCGTTCGTGGCTCGTGTCGACTTCCTCTTTCGCGACGAGCGGCTGGTAGTCGAGACCGACGGCTTCGCCTACCACCGAGACGCCGCCTCGTTCCAGGCCGATCGAAGGCGCCACAACGCTTTGCTCTGCGCAGGCTTCCGGGTCGTGCGCTTCTCCTGGAGCGATGTCCTCAACCGTCCTGACTACGTGATAGCGACGGTGAAGCGACTGCTGTCAGCGGCTGGCTGACCCGAGTGGCACGTTAACGGCCGACTGCAGAACCTGAATCCGGCTGGCCAAGCGTGGTTACGAGCAAGGAAGCCCCGTGGCGCGCTGGTTAGCGTGCCATCTGGGTCAGGCGGCTGAGTCAGTGGGGAAGCCGGGCGACGATCAGGTCCCAGATGGCGTCGGCGAGGTCGTCCTTGGGGCCGTGGGCGACCTCGACCTCGGAGCCGTCCGCGCCGAGGATGACGGCTGCGTTGTCGGCGACTTCGAAACCGAGACCGTCACCGACCTGGTTGACGACGAGGAGGTCACAGCCCTTGGCCGCGAGCTTGGCCCGGCCGTGCTCGAGCCAGGAATGCCCAGCGTCACCGGTCTCGGCCGCGAACCCGACGATCAGCGGCGCGGCACCGGCCCGCGCGGCGACCAGCCCAGCGAGCACGTCGTCGGTGCGCTCCAGCTCGATCGAGGTAGGCGCCGACGAGTCCTTCTTGATCTTGTTGGACGAGGGGTCGACCGGCCGGAAGTCGGCCACTGCAGCCGCCATCACGACCACGTCGGCATCGGCGGCGGCCATGCTCACGGCGGCTCCGAGCTCGTGCGCCGAGCTGACGCGGACGAGGTCGACCCCGGCCGGGTCGTCGAGGGCGACGTTGGCCGAGACGAGCACGACCTTGGCGCCTCGCGCGGCGGCAGTCTGGGCGAGGGCATAGCCCTGCCGCCCGCTCGAGCGGTTGCCGAGGAAGCGCACCGGGTCCAGCGGCTCCCTCGTGCCCCCCGCCGACACGACGACGGTACGTCCGGCCAGGTCGGGGCCAGCCGTCCCGCGGGCGAGCACGCGTCGCGCGAGGGCCAGGATCGAGGCCGGCTCGGGTAGCCGTCCCTTGCCCGAGTCGGCACCGGTGAGCCGTCCGACCGCAGGTTCCACAACGACGGCGCCGCGTCGTCTGAGCAGCTCGACGTTCGCCCGGGTGGCCGCGTGCTCCCACATCTCGGTGTGCATGGCCGGGACGAACACCACCGGGCAGGTCGCTGTCAGCAGCGTGCTGGTGAGCAGGTCGTCAGCAAGCCCGTGCGCGGCCTTGGCCATCAGGTCGGCAGTGGCGGGTACGACCAGGACGAGCTCGGCCGCGCGACCGATGCTGACGTGCGGCACCTCGTGGGCGTCGTCCCAGACCTCGGTGGTCACCGGCCGGCCGGACAGCGCGGCCCAGGTCGGCGCCCCGACGAAGCCCAGGGCCGCGGCGGTGGGGACCACCTGGACCTCGTGCCCGGCCTCGGTCAGCCGACGCAGGACCTCGCAGGCCTTGTACGCGGCGATGCCCCCGCTGACACCGAGGACGATCATGGAAGCCTCGGGACGGGGGGCATCGGAGCGGGGGGTGGTCAGGGCTCGATGTGCTCAAGGGTCAGCAGACCCTCGTTGATCTCGCGCATCGCGATCGACAGCGGCTTCTCCTGTACGTGCGTGTCGACCAGCGGGCCGACGTACTCGAGCAGGCCCTCGCCGAGCTGGCTGTAGTAGGCGTTGATCTGGCGAGCCCGCTTGGCGGAGTACAGCACCAGGCTGTACTTCGAGTCGACCTTGGACAGCAGCTCGTCGATCGGCGGGTTGGTGATGCCTTCGGGAGCGGCGACGGTACCGGACACGCGGGGCCTTCCGAGAGGGTTGAGGGACGACGCAGGCTGCAGCTAGCTGCTCGAGCCGTCGTCTTCCAGACCCATCAAGGCTACCAGCCGGCGTGCTGCGTCCTCCACGTCATCGTTGACGAGCACTGCGTCGAACTCCGACTGGGCCGCGAGCTCGACCTGCGCCGTCGCGAGCCGGCTCGCGATCACGTCGGCGCGCTCCGTGCCGCGCCCCACCAGACGGCGGACGAGCTCGTCCCAGGACGGCGGTGCGAGGAAGACCAGCAGCGCCTCCCGCGCGGAGGCGCGGACCTGGCGGGCCCCGTGCAGCTCGATCTCGAGCAGCACAGGGGTACCCGCGGCCAGCTTGTCGGTCACCGCCCCGCCCGGGGTGCCGTAGAAGTTGCCCGCGAACTCGGCGTACTCCAGCAGCTCCCCGCGCTGGACCATGCCGGCGAACTCCTCCGGGCTCACGAACCAGTAGTTGACGCCGTGGGTCTCGCCCGGCCGCGGCCGCCTGGTCGTCGCGGACACCGACAGCCACACCTTCGGGTGATGGTCGCGTACGTAGGCAGCCACGGTGCTCTTGCCGACGCCCGAGGGACCGGACAGGACGGTCAGGCCCGCACGCTCAGGAACTGGCACCGAACTCCCGCTCGAGCGCAGCGACCTGGTTGCTGCCGAGGCCTCGGACCCTGCGCGTCTCGGCGATCCCGAGGCGCTCCATGATCTGCCTGGCGCGCACCTTGCCGACGCCGGGCATCGACTCCAGCAGGGCGGAGACCTTCATCTTGCCGATGACGTCGTTGTCCTGGCCCTCGCGCACGACGCCGAGCAGGGACGCCCCGGAGTGCTTGAGCCGGTTCTTGACCTGGGCGCGCTCACGCCGGGCGGCCACGGCCTTCTGCACGGCCTCGGCTCGCTGCTCAGGGGTGAGGGGCGGGAGCGCCAACGCAGGGTCCTCGCAGGTCGTGGCCGGTGGTGGCAGTCGGTGGCAGGTGCTGTTCGGGCTGTTCGGGCGTACGGAACCTACTGTTCCCGTCCGGCCAAGAGCAACGCCAACGCGCGCGCCGCCTGCGCCGGGTCGGCCGCAGCCGTGATCGGTCGCCCGATCACCAGCAGGTCCGCGCCGGCCGCGAGCGCCTGCTCGGGCGTGGCCACCCGCGCCTGGTCGCCCACGTCACCGCCGGCCGGGCGGATCCCCGGCGTGATCAGGACCACGTCGGGCCCCACCTCGGCGCGTACGGCGGCCACCTCCTGCGGAGAGCAGACCAGGGCCCTCGCACCGGCCACCACAGCGAGGACGGCGAGCCTGCGGACGGCGTCGATGGGCGGCCCGACCAGGCCGATCTGCTCGAGGTCGCCGCCATCGAGCGAGGTCAGGACGGTAACCGCCGTGACCCGCGTGGCGGGCAGGGCCTGCGCAGCGGCCGCGATCATCGCGCTGCCACCTGCCGCGTGGACCGTGAGGTACGCGGGGGCCAGCGGCGCCACCGAGCGGGCCGCACCTGCGACCGTGTTCGGGATGTCGTGCAGCTTCAGGTCCAGGAAGATCTCGCAGCCGCTCACCTCGGCGACCGCCCGGACAGCGTCAGCGCCGTCGCGCAGGTAGAGCTCGAGGCCGACCTTGAGGGTGCGTACGTACGGCCCGACCGCTCGCGCCCAGAGCAGCGCGGTCGGAAGGTCCGGCGCGTCGAGGGCGACCGCGATCGGCGCCTTGGTGCGAGCGGCTGTTCCTGCTGAGGTCACGTCTGAGGTCACGTCTGAGGTCACGTTGGCGGCCTGTGTCACGCGTCGACCGCCGCGTCGGTCTCGGCCTCGTCAGACCCCTGAGCTCCGTCGGCACTGCTCGCGAGCTCCGCCAGCTCCTCCGCGGTCGGAGGCTGGGCCTGCGGTGGCCGGTGCGCATAGCCGACCGCGTCCTGCAGCCGGTCGAAGCCCCGGTCGCCGAGCTCGCGCTGGAGCTCGTGCAGGACCCGGATCGGCGACGACGGGTCGTTGAAGATCACCGTCCCGACAGCGACCGCGGACGCGCCGGCCAGGACGAACTCCAGTGCGTCGAGCCCGGTACGGATGCCGCCCATGCCGACGATGGGAACCGACGGGAGCGCCTGGTGGACCTGCCACACGCAACGGACGGCGAGCGGGCGGATCGCGGGACCGGAGAGCCCGCCGGTGATGCCCGCCAGCTTGGGCCGCATCGTGTCGGTGTCGATCACCAGGCCCAGGGCGGTGTTGATCATCGACAGGCCGTCGGCCCCGGCGTCCACGACCGCGCGCGCGACGGCGACGATGTCGGTGACGTCCGGCGAGAGCTTGGCCACGATCGGGATGCCCGGTGCCGTCGAGCGGCGTACCGCCGTGATCACGGCAGCGGCGGCGAGCGGGTCGCAGGCGAAGACCAGGCCGCGGTCCTCGACGTTGGGGCAGGAGATGTTGACCTCGATGCCCGCAACACCGTCGCTGTTGCGCAGCCTCTGCGCCAGCTTGGTGAACTCCTCGACGCTGCTGCCCGCGATGGAGACCACGGCCCGGGCACCGCGGTGCCGCAGCCACGCCAGGTCGTTGTCGATGAAGGCGTCCACACCGGGGCCCTGGAGCCCGATCGAGTTGAGCATCCCGCTCGAGGTCTCGGCCATCCGAGGAGTCGCTCGCCCGGAACGCGGTCGCAGCATGATCGACTTGGTCACGACCGCGCCGATCTCGCTGACGTCGAAGAACTGGTCGAGCTCGCGCCCGGCCGCCGCGCAGCCCGAAGCGGTCAGCATCGGGTTGGGCAGGGCTTGACCGCCGAACGTGCTGGTCATGTCGACGTCCGGCAGGGGCCGGGTGCCCGGGCGCTCGGTGGTGATGCGCATCCGGGTCATCGGGCCTCCTCCGGGACCGGAGCGCCGACCGTGTCGGCCGGGATGGTGCCGATCTCGTCCCAGCGCACGCGGTCGCCGCGGAAGACCGGGCCCTCGACGCAGGAGCGCAGCATCCGGGTCTGGCCGTCGTCGCCGATGACCGGGAGCACGCAGGTCATGCACACCCCGATGCCGCAGGCCATCGACTCCTCGACAGCGCACTGGCTGTGCGCGCCGTACGCCTCGGCGATGGTGTGCACCGCGCGGAGCATGCCCATCGGCCCGCAGGCATAGACCACCTCGGCACCCGAGCGGCGGATCATGGCGGGAAGCACGTCGGTCACCCGGCCGCGCTCGCCGAGCGAGCCGTCCACCGTGGTGATCGAGACCTGGGTGGACATCCGCTTGGCCTCGAGCGCGCCGAACAGCCGGCCCTCGGTGGCCGCGCCGAGCACGAAGTCGACCCGGCAGCCGCGGGCCCGCAGCTGCTCGGCGAGGCTGAACAGGGGGGCCGAGCCGTACCCGCCGCCGACCAGCGTGGCCGTCACCGGCTCCTTGGGCAGCGCGAACGGCCGCCCGAGCGGTCCCACGACGTCGACGGGGTCGTGGGCCCTGCGCTCGGCCAGCCACGCGGTGCCCTTGCCGTGGACGGCGAAGACGATCTCGACCGTGCTGCCGTAGACGCCGCGCTCCTGGACCCGGTAGATCGAGAAGGCTCGCCGCAGCAGCGTCGCCGCGGAGCTGCCCCCGACCGCGAGCGCGACGAAGTGCCCGGGCCTGGTCCCCTCGGCGATGCCAGGAGCCACGATCGTCAGCGCGTGATAGTCCCCGACCCTGCGGATCGACAGGACCTCGCCGCGTACCTGGACCGCGGCCATCAGCTCTGTCCTCGTCCTGCGCGCACTGCCGCACCGTACTCCTGCAGCGGGACGACACCGATCTCGCCCCTGATCAGCGCCTCGATGCCCTGGACCGCCGCCGACAGCCCCTGGACGGTCGTGATGCACGCGACGCCCTTGGTCACGGCGGCGGTGCGGATCTCGTACCCGTCCAGGCGCGAGCCGACGCCGTACGGGGTGTTGATGATCAGGTCGATCTCGCCCGCCAGGATGCGCTCGACTGCATCAGGGGTACCGTCGTCGGGCTCGTAGTGCTTGCGGACGACGGTGGCCACGACGCCGCAGCGGTAGAGCACCTCGGCGGTGCCCTCGGTCGCGAGGATCTCGAAGCCGAGGTCGGCCAGCCGCTTGAGCGGGAAGACCATCGAGCGCTTGTCGCGGTTGGCCACGCTCACGAAGGCGCGCCCCTTGGTCGGCAGGCCGCCCGCGTACGCGGCCATCTGGGACTTGGCGAACGCGGTACCGAACAGCGCGTCGATGCCCATCACCTCACCGGTCGACCGCATCTCGGGGCCCAGCACGGTGTCGACGCCGTGGAAGCGACCGAAGGGCAGCACCGCCTCCTTGACCGAGACGGGGGCGTCCCGCGGCATCGTGCCCCCGTCGCCGGACGGCGGCAGCAGCCCCTCGGCCCGCAGCTCTGCGATGGTCGTGCCCATCATCACCCGGGCCGCGGCCTTGGCGAGGGGTACGGCGGTCGCCTTGGAGACGAAGGGCACCGTGCGCGAGGCCCTCGGGTTGGCCTCCAGGACGTACAGGATGTCGCCGGCGAGGGCGTACTGGACGTTGATCAGCCCGCGCACGCCCACACCGCGCGCGATGGCCTCGGTGGAGCGCCGGATGCGGTCGATCTCGGCGTGCCCGAGGGTGATCGGTGGCAGCGCGCAGGCCGAGTCCCCGGAGTGGATGCCGGCCTCCTCGATGTGCTCCATCACGCCGCCGAGATAGAGGTCCGTGCCGTCGTACAGCGCGTCGACGTCGATCTCGACCGCGTCGTCGAGGAAACGGTCGACCAGGATCGGGTGCACCCACCGGGGTGCCGCGTCTGCGCCGCGGATCCGTCCGAGCGCCGCCGTCAGCGCCTCGTCGTCGTAGACGATCTCCATGCCGCGACCACCCAGGACGTACGACGGCCGGACGAGCACCGGGTAGCCAATGTCGGCCGTGATCTCGCGGGCCTCCTCGTCGCTGGTGGCCATGCCGTACCTGGGTGCCGGCAGGCCCGCCTCGGCCAGGACGCGACCGAAGGCGCCGCGCTCCTCGGCCAGGTGGATGGCGTCGGGTGAGGTGCCCACGATCGGCACGCCTGCGTCCTCGAGGCCCTTGGCGAGCCCGAGCGGCGTCTGGCCGCCGAGCTGCACGATGACCCCGGCCACCGGGCCGGCTGCCCGCTCGGCGGCGACGACCTCGAGCACGTCCTCGAGAGTCAGCGGCTCGAAGTACAGCCGGTCGCTGGTGTCGTAGTCGGTGGACACGGTCTCGGGGTTGCAGTTGACCATGACGGTCGCGTAGCCGGCCTCGCGAAGCGTCATCGCGGCGTGCACGCACGAGTAGTCGAACTCGATGCCCTGGCCGATCCGGTTGGGACCGCTACCGAGGATGAGCACCGCCGGGGCCTGCCTCGGGGCGACCTCGGTCTCCTCCTCGTAGGAGGAGTAGTGGTACGGCGTCGTTGCGGCGAACTCGGCGGCGCACGTGTCGACCGTCTTGTAGACCGGCCGGATGCCGAGCGCATGGCGTACGCCCCGGACGACGTCCTCCGGGAGCGAGCGCAGCTCACCGAGCTGGGCGTCGGAGAAGCCGGCCCGCTTGGCCTTGCGCAGCAAGGGTTCGGCCAGCTCGGCGGCCCCGGCGATATCTGCGGCGAGCACGTTGATCAGCCGGATCTGCTCGAGGAACCACGGGTCGATCGCGGTCGACCCGGCCACCTCGTCGACGGTGGCACCGGCCCGGAGCGCCTGCTGCACCACCGTCAGCCGGCCGTCACGCGGCAGCCCCGCCTGCGCCACCAGTGCCGCGCGGTCGAGCGCGCCCGCGTCGCCACGCCAGTGGAACACCGCCTCGGGTCGCTCGAGCGAGCGCAGCGCCTTCTGCAGTGCCTCGGCGAAGGACCGCCCGATCGCCATCGCCTCGCCGACGCTCTTCATCGTCGTGGTCAGGGTCGGGTCGGCCTGCGGGAACTTCTCGAAGGCGAACCGCGGGACCTTGACCACGACGTAGTCCAGCGCCGGCTCGAACGAGGCAGGGGTCTGCGCGGTGATGTCGTTGGGGATCTCGTCGAGGGTGTAGCCGATCGCCAGCCGCGCGGCGATCTTGGCGATCGGGAAGCCGGTGGCCTTGGAGGCCAGCGCCGACGACCGCGACACCCGGGGATTCATCTCGATGACCACCATCCGGCCGTCGGTCGGGTTGACCGCGAACTGGATGTTGCAGCCACCTGTGTCGACGCCGACAGCCCGGATCACCTCGATGGCGATGTCGCGCATCCGCTGCAGCTC
>JANMWN010000186.1:0-1847 GCA_031394045.1 Sporichthyaceae bacterium | reverse complement strand
CTGATGTCGGGGTCGTGGCCCATCCACCCGTGCCAGTCGCTCCGGCAGACCCCGGTGGCTTCGACGCGGATCACCGCACCCTGCTCGGTCGGCTCCGGGTCGGGCACCTGCACCACGCTCGGACGCTGGCCGAACTGCTCGAACAGGACGGCACGCATGTCCGGAACCTACCCTTGGGCCGTGATCTCGGTGCCCCTGGCGGTCAGGCTGCGCGACGCAGGGCTGCGCTGGGACCCCACGCGTGGCGACCAGTTCGTCATCCTCGACCGGGGCATGGACGGCGAGGTCTTCGTGCTGTCCGACATGACCGTCGAGGTGCACGACTTCCCCGGCGGTCCGGTGATCGGGTTCAACGGCACCGTCGAGTGGGCACTGGACTCGGTCGACCAGGCAAGCACCCTGTGGCTGCCCGACGAGCGGCAGCTGCGTGAACGGCTCGGCGGCACCTTCGTCGGCCTCCGGCACTCCGACGGGGTGTTCACCGTCGACCTCGTGGTGGCGGGGAACCGTACGTCCTGCTCCGCCGATGACGCCCCGGAGGCGTACGGGCTGGCGCTGCTCTTCCTGGTCACCGGCGAGGTCGGTGGCGAGGTCGGTGGCGTTGTCGGTGGCGAGGTCGGTGGCGAGGTCGCGAGCAGCAGCTGACGACGCGTCGTACGCACCGAGCCGGCGGAATGGCGCTGGTAACGCGTACGTTGGTGCTGCCATGAGCTCTGCCGAAGACCTCTTCCGACTCGAGACCGACGACGTCGACCTGGGCGAGCCCGTCCTGCTGCACAACCTGGCCGGGTTCCTCGACGCCGGTGCCGCCGGTCAGCTTGCTGTCGAGCAGCTGACCGGCACCCTGCAGCAGCGGGTGCTCGCGCGCTTCGACATCGACATGCTGTACGACTACCGCGCGCGCAGGCCGCGGATGACCTTCCTGTCCGACCACTACGCGAGCTTCGACCTGCCCGAGCTGGTCCTGTCCGAGCTGACCGACCTCGAGGGCACCCGATTCCTGCTGCTGCACGGCGCCGAGCCGGACTTCGGCTGGCGACGGGTCGTCGACGCGACCCGGATCCTGGTCAACCGCTTCGGCGTACGCCTGACCGTGGGCATGCACGCGATCCCGTGGCCGGCCCCCCACACCCGCCCGGTCGGCCTGACGGCACACGCGACCGACCCCGCGCTAGTGGCCGACCGCACCTCCTGGGTCGGCGCGCTCGAGGTCCCGGGCCACCTGGCCGGCCTGCTCGAGCTGACCTTGGGCCGGTCCGGGCACGACGCCATGGGGTACGCCGCGCACGTGCCGCACTACCTCGCCGCCGGGCAGCACCCGCGGGCAGCCCTCGCACTGCTTGAGGCGGTCGCAGCGACGACGGGCCTGGTGCTGCCGCTCGACGCGCTGCGCGAGGCCGCCGACCGTACCGACGTCGAGACCGCCGCGCAGATCGCGACCTCCGCCGAAAACCTCGAGGCGGTCGCCGCACTGGAGCAGCAGTACGACGCTTTCGTCAGCCAGCGCTCCCTGTCCCTCGCGGACGACAGCGGCGAGCTGCCATCCGGCGACGAGATCGCCGCGCAGGTCGAGCAGTTCCTCGCCGAGATGGACGCCCGCGGCCGCGACGAGTAGCCGCCCGCGCCTCGCCAGGCCGTGGTCGACCCGGAGGTCGCAAGTGGGGTCACTGGCGCCGGTGCCGGTGCGACGTGTGTCGTTTGTTGTTGTTGGGGCAGCACGAATCGACACGTCTCTAGCTGTGCGTGGCGCCCACCTGTCCTGGTTACGGTTTAGGGGGCTGGGCCGGTTCGGGTGAATGCGGGTGGGCCACCGGGTACTGGGGTGATGGTCCAGGGGTTGTTGGTGG
>JANMWN010000176.1:0-2501 GCA_031394045.1 Sporichthyaceae bacterium | reverse complement strand
CGCACCGCGACCGACCCGACGCGGCCTGCTGATCGGTGTGGCGGCCGTGGCCGCGATCGCCCTCGTCGCTGGCGGTGCCCACGCGGTGACGCAGCGCAGCTCGGAGCCGTCGGCGGTCAGTGCTCTGAGCGCAGCCTCACCCAGTCCCGGGGGTAGCAGCTCTCCATCGTCTACCACCTCCGCCGTCGCCAGCCCGTCCACCCCTCCTGCGCCGGCGCCGTCGACACCAACCCCCGCGCCAGTCGCTACCGCGACCGTTCCCGGCCTCACCTCGATGACGGTGGCCTCGGCCGCGTCGGCGCTCGAGAAGCGCGGGCTCAAGCTCGGCTCGGTGAGCCGTGGCCACTCAGGCCGGGGCGCAGGTCAGGTCTTCTCTCAGTCGGTCGCCACAGGCGCCCACGTCAAGCGCGGCACCCGCGTCAACGTCACCGCCGACGACGGCACAGTCCAGGTGCCCTCGGTGGTTGGGATGTCCGCAGCAGCGGCGGCCGGCAAGCTCAGGCGAGCCGGCTTCACCCCTAGCGTGGTCCGGTCCACCGGAGGATCGCAGCCCGTCGGCTTCGTGAAGTCGCAGTCGCCCAGCGGCGGCTGGAGGGCGCCCGGTTCCGTGGTGAGGATCAACGTCGTCAGCAGTTCCGATCCCGTACCCGTCTACTAAGGCACAGGAGTTCTCATGAGGACGTCTCCGAACCTCACGCGAGACAGGACCCGTTGGTTGCTCGGTCTGCCTGTGGCCGCCCTAGCACTGACATCTGTGGCTCCTACGACCGCGTCCGCTGTTGTCGGCTCGCCGGTGCCACGACTGCTGCAGGCATCTGTCACGTCCGCTGTTCCTGCGGCCGGCCAGACGGTGACGACCGCCGCTGCTCCGAAGTACGCCTCACCTGCCATGGTGCTTCGCACTCTGATGACCACGCAAGCCGCGACGAAGATGGTGTGGGGAAGCAAAGCCACGGCACAAGGGGCGAAGACCGTGTCCCACACTGAACGTCTAGTAATTCCGAACTACTTGACGGAGCAGTACACCAGCCACGGGTTCGTCTACCACCTGGCTACGCCACGACCCCTGCCGCAGCCACGTCTCGTGGGCGTCTGGGATGATGGCACAGGGTACGCCGCCAGTCAGGACTTGCAAGGCACCGTATACAGAAACGCCGGTCGCACGTGCCAGTCGAAAACCACCTTCAAGGTGTCGTCCACATCGCCCGTGCGCGGCGTCATCTGGAGTTGCACGCTCAAGCTCGGCAAAGTCAAGTACGCCACCAGGTATGCGCAACTGCGGGCCAACTCCGCACTGGTCTTCGCTGAGTGCTGGGCACGCTACCCCAGGACCACTGCCGCAACGCTCAACGCTTGCGCGATCAAGCTCGCGATTGCGCAGCACGCCAAGACCAAGGCGCTGTTCGCATCCGCGCCGTACCAGCTCGCGATGCCGCCTGCCAAGGCCTTCACCTGGGACATGGTCACGGTGACGTGCGCGGCGCTGCCCTGCGTGGCGGACGGCACGCTGACGACGTACGCCTACAACCAGTTCCCCGTCACTCCTGCAGGTCTCAAGGTCACCCGGCTCACCGGCGCCACGCTGCGCTTCACCCTCAGCGCCGTACCCGCAGCTACGAAGAAGTTCACCGTCGTGGTGAGTGCCCCCTACAACTATGCACCGCCGACCAGGCTAACGGTGACGGTGATCCCAACGACTTTGGTGGCCGGGGCCACGGCGTCGAGCTGGCAGTCGCAGGTGTACGGAGAGGCTGACTCGCCGGGCACGCCGTGCTCGGCGTCAAAGGCCGGTCACACCGGGACGCTTTTCTGGTGCCACGCCACACTGGTCCCGGTCAACACCGGGACGGGCAGCTTCACCGCGGTCCAAGCATACGCACACAGCAACCCGAACAACGCCGCGTCGACAGGGCTGGGACTCATCGCGTACGCCACAGACGGTTCAGGGAAGCCCGTCATCTGGTTCTGGCCCAACCACAACGGGCCATACACGGAGACGGTCCACTACCGGCTCAAGAACACAGCGCTCGGCATCTTCAGCGGCTGGACAGACATGTCGGTGACCTTCGACTACGACCCCAACTTCGCGTAGGACGCGGGGCCCTGCAACGCCTGAAGCGTCGACCCTCCTGCGGCTCACCACGATTGAGGCACGGCTGCGATGGCCCGTGCACAGGCGCACACCCGTTCGGATCGACCATCAATCGCAGCGCGACTGTTGTTCCGACCGGTCGAGCCGGCCTTCGCTCGCCTCGCATCAGGGGATCATCAGCGCTCTGTCAGGGCCTGAAGCGAGAGTGGTCCCAGACGGGAAGAAAGCGCCATTCCTGGAGCACGCGGTCGAGCTCGAGTTCCTGCATTTCGGGATGAGCGCTGGTCCCTGACCCGCATACTCCGTACACGAACCAGGTTGGGGGTGCCGAGGTGAGCGACCACGCAGCCGTTGCGGCAGCCTTGGCCGAGTCCGTCGCTGATGTCGGGCGCCTCGCCACCACCGATCC
>JANMWN010000103.1:0-4982 GCA_031394045.1 Sporichthyaceae bacterium | reverse complement strand
GGTGGGCGCGGCGAAGGCTCCCTCGAACCACTGGCGGGTGGCGGGGGAGAAGCCGTCGAGCGGGTCGTTGCTCTCGCTGGGCACGGTGGTCATCGCGGACATCCTCCCCCTGCGCACCGACGGGCCGCGAGCCGCGGCAGCGAGGTAGCCTCCGGAGCGTGCGGCTCACCGAGTTCTGGCAGCGGATGGACGACGAGTTCGGCGCGGGCTACTCGCGATCCTGGGCCGCCGACACCATCCTGGCCGAGCTGGGCGGGCGCAGCGTCGTCGCCGCCATGGCGCAGGGCGAAGCCGTCAAGGACGTGTGGCGCGCGGTTGTCGCGCACAAGGACCTGCCCGCGTCGCGTCGCTGATCCCAGCTGACCCAGCTGACCCAGAGGACTTCGCGGCCCTCGATCTGCCCGGCGTGTCGGCATGGCTTCGAACACGCGTTCGATCTATTGTCCACATGTTGCCGGTCGACGTGAGTCGTCCACAGCTGCAGAACAGGGACTCGGAACTGTCGGGGACCCGGCCTAGATTCGTCTCAACAGAACCGTCTCCACCTGACTCACCTGATAGGGGTACCTCGCATGGCAGCTGTAGACCGCGAAAAGTCTCTCGACGCCGCACTCGCCCAGATCGAGCGGGCCTTCGGCAAGGGCTCGGTCATGCGGCTCGGTGACGAGACCCGGATGCCCATCGAGGTCATCCCCACCGGCTCGATCGCGCTCGACGTGGCGCTCGGCATCGGGGGCCTGCCGCGTGGCCGGGTCGTCGAGATCTACGGCCCGGAGTCCTCCGGCAAGACCACGGTCGCGCTGCACGCGGTGGCCAACGCCCAGCGCCTGGGCGGCATCGCGGCGTTCATCGACGCGGAGCACGCGCTCGACCCCGACTACGCCAAGGCGCTCGGTGTGGACACCGACGCGCTGCTGGTCTCGCAGCCCGACACCGGTGAGCAGGCGCTGGAGATCGCCGACATGCTGGTCCGCTCGGGCGCGCTCGACATCATCGTCATCGACTCGGTGGCCGCGCTGGTGCCCCGGGCCGAGATCGAGGGCGAGATGGGCGACAGCCACGTCGGCCTGCAGGCCCGGCTGATGTCGCAGGCGCTGCGCAAGATGACCGGCGCCCTGAGCAACACCGGCACCACCATGATCTTCATCAACCAGCTGCGCGAGAAGATCGGCGTCATGTTCGGCTCGCCCGAGACCACGACGGGCGGCAAGGCGCTGAAGTTCTACGCCTCGGTCCGGCTCGACGTCCGGCGCATCGAGACGCTCAAGGACGGCGGCGACGCCGTCGGCAACCGCACCCGCGTCAAGGTCGTCAAGAACAAGGTCGCACCGCCGTTCAAGCAGGCCGAGTTCGACATCATCTACGGCCTCGGCATCTCCCGTGAGGGCAGCCTGATCGACATGGGTGTCGAGCACGGCATCGTCCGCAAGAGCGGTGCCTGGTACACGTACGAGGGTGACCAGCTCGGGCAGGGCAAGGAGAACTCGCGGTCGTTCCTGCGTGACAACCCGGACCTGGCCAACGAGATCGAGAAGCGCATCCTGGAGAAGCTCGGGGTCGGCGCCACGCTGGACGCTGAGGTCGACATCAACCTCACCGTGCCGGCACCGGTCGACTTCTGAGCGCGATGACAGCGAGCACGGACGGCGAGCTCGATCCGCCCGCGGATCCGCTCGAGGTGGCCAGGCTGATCTGCCTGCGCCAGCTCGAGATGGCTCCGCGTACCCGGGCGCAGCTCGCCACGACGCTCACCAAGCGGCGGATCCCGCCTGAGGCGGCGCAGGTCGTCCTCGATCGTTTCGTCCAGGTCGGCCTGATCGACGACGGTGCTTACGCGCTGGCCTGGGTCGAGTCGCGCCATCGCGGGCGCGGGCTGGCGCGGCGGGCGCTGTCCCAGGAGCTGCGCCAGCGTGGGGTGGCCGAGCCAGAGGCCACCGTTGCGCTCGACACCCTCGATCCCGAGCAGGAGCTGGCCACCGCCCGTCGGCTGGTCGACCGCAAGCTGGCGTCCACGGCTCGGCTTGAGACCGCCGCACGGGTACGCCGGCTGGCGAGCATGCTGGCCCGCAAGGGCTACCCACCTGCAGTGGCGGTCCGGGTCGTCCGCGAGGCGCTCGGCGACGAGGCGGCTGAGCTGGACGGGCTCGCAGACCCGTCGGACGACTAGCGTCGGGGGTGGCGGGCGCTTAGCCTGCAGGAGCAGGTCGCCTGCAGTTCGTCCGCACGACAGCAGGTCACCGCACGGAGGGAGCCAGCGCGATGTCCGCCGTGGGTGTGCTGGTGGTGATCGGCATCTTCCTGGTCGTGGCGTTGCTGGTCGTCCTGGTCATCGTGGTGCTTCGTCGCCCACAGGCCCGTCCCGAACCGTTCGTACCAGTCGCTCCCGCGGTCGCCCCTGCTGTCGCTCCTGCGGTGGCTGCCGCCGTCGACACCCAGCGCCGCCTCGACGAGGTGCGCGAGCTGCGCCTGGAGCTCGAGCGCCGCGAGCAGCGGCTGGCTGAGCGCGAGGAGCGGCTGGCGGCCGAGGCGGTTCGCCTGGCGAGCCATGACGCCCAGCTGCAGCGGTCCGCTGAAGCGCTGGCGCAGCGCGAGTCGGCCATCGCCGACCTTGAGGGCGAGCGCCGCACGGTGCTTGAACACGTCGCGGGTCTGACCGCCGACGATGCCAGGGCCGAGCTCGTCTCCTCGGTCGAGACCCAGGCGAAGCGGGCCGCCGCCCACAGCGTCCGGGCGATCGAGCGCGAGGCGCAGGAAGAGGGCGAGGCGCGGGCTCGCCGGATCGTCACGCTCGCAGTCCAGCGCGTCGCCAGCGACCAGACCGCAGAGTCGGTCGTGACGGTGCTGCACCTGCCGAACGACGAGATGAAGGGCCGCATCATCGGTCGCGAGGGCCGCAACATCCGGGCCTTCGAGGCGGTGACCGGCGTCAACCTCATCATCGACGACACGCCTGAGGCGGTGCTCCTGTCCTGCTTCGACCCGGTCCGGCGCGAGGTCGGCCGGCTCACCCTAGAAGCGCTGGTCCTCGACGGCCGGATCCATCCGCACCGCATCGAGGAGGTCCACGAGCGGTCCAAGCTCGACGTCGACAAGATGTGCCAGCGCGCCGCCGAGGACGCCCTTGTCGACGTCGGTGTCACCGACCTCCACCCCGAGCTGGTCACCCTGCTCGGACGGCTGCGGCTGCGGACCTCGTACGGCCAGAACGTCCTCGGCCACCTGGTCGAGTCGGCGCACCTGGCCGGCATGATGGCCGCCGAGCTCGGGCTCTCGGTGCCGCTGATGAAGCGCTGCGCCCTGCTGCACGACATCGGCAAGGCGCTCACCCACGAGGTCGAGGGCAGCCACGCCATCATCGGGGCCGAGGTTGCCCGCCGGCACGGCGAGCACGCGGACGTCGTGCACGCGATCGAGGCCCATCACAACGAGGTCGAGCCGCGCACGCTCGAAGCCGTCCTCACCCAGGCGGCGGACGCGATCAGCGGCGGTCGGCCGGGGGCTCGGCGGGAGTCGCTGGAGTCGTACGTCCAGCGGCTCGAGCGGCTCGAGGAGATCGCCCGCTCGCACGAGGGCGTCGACCGGGTCTTCGCGATGCAGGCCGGGCGCGAGGTACGCGTCATGGTGCTGCCCGACGTCGTCGACGACATCGCCGCGCAGGTGCTGGCCCGCGACATCGCCAAGCAGGTCGAGGAAGAGCTCACCTACCCCGGCCAGATCAGGGTCACCGTCGTACGCGAGAGCCGCGCCACCGAGCTGGCCCGCTAGCTCCTCGTCGGCAACGCCTCAGCCCGCGACGGCCTTCTGGCCGGCGTGGATGTGCATGCGTACGCCGGGCACGAGGGGGTCGGGCAGGTCGGTCACGTCGAACCAGGTGAGGTCGGCGTCGCTGGTCTCCTCGGCCATGACCGCGAACACGTGGTCGACGTGGCGTACCTCGCCGTGGCCGCAGTCGAGGATGTCCTGCTCGACCCCGAGGTGCGGCTCCAGGACCCGGAAGGTCAGCATCCCGGTCTGCCCGCGCAGCTCGCGCCGTACCGCCTCGGTCAGGGGCTCGCCACCCTCGACGTGGCCACCAACCAGGCCCCAGCGCCGGTACTCGCCGACCTGGACCAGCAGGGTCCGGTGGCCGGTGGGGTCGAGGACGACTGCGCTGGCCATCAGGTGGGGAGCAGCGGAGGGCACGTCCGGAGCCTACGCGGCGACGTACCCTGAACCTCGTCATGAGCGAGCCACGGACCTACGAGGTCCGCACCTACGGGTGCCAGATGAACGTGCACGACTCCGAGCGGCTGTCCGGCCTGCTCGAGGGGTCGGGCTACGTACGCGTCGTCGAGGGTGGGTCGCCGGACCTGGTGGTCTTCAACACCTGCGCGGTACGCGAGAACGCGGACAACAAGCTCTACGGCAACCTCGGCCACCTCGCCCCCGTCAAGGCCGCCAGGCCCGGCATGCAGATCGCCGTCGGCGGCTGCCTGGCGCAGAAGGACCGGGGCGAGATCACCCGGCGCGCGCCCTGGGTCGACGTCGTGTTCGGTACGCACAACATCGGGTCGCTGCCGGTGCTGCTCGAGCGGGCCAGGGTCGAGCAGGAGGCCCAGGTGGAGATCCTGGAGTCGCTCGAGGTCTTCCCGTCGACGCTGCCCACCCGGCGCGAGTCGGTGTACGCGGCGTGGGTCGCGATCTCGGTGGGCTGCAACAACACCTGCACGTTCTGCATCGTGCCGTCGCTGCGGGGGACCGAGAAGGACCGCCGGCCCGGCGACGTGCTGGCCGAGATCCGCGCGCTGGTCGCCGAGGGCGCCCTCGAGGTCACCCTGCTCGGGCAGAACGTGAACTCGTACGGGGTCGAGTTCGGCGACCGGCAGGCGTTCTCCAAGCTGCTCCGTGCCTGCGGCGAGATCGAAGGGCTGGAGCGGGTCCGCTTCACCTCGCCGCACCCGAAGGACTTCACCGACGACGTCATCGAGGCCATGGCCACGACG
>JANMWN010000100.1:0-1532 GCA_031394045.1 Sporichthyaceae bacterium | reverse complement strand
GACCTCTGCCTTCGGCTGGCGCAGCTACGGTCCGGGCGCTTCGTCGTACCCACCGCCTCCGTCGTCACCCACCACGAGAGCAAGACGCCGGGGCGGGGCAAGCACATCGCGCAGAACCGGCAGACCTTCATGGCCCGGTGGCGCGGGCTGCTGCCAGGGGAGGACCGGCAGTCCTGGGGCAAGGCCGGCTTCGCCGTCATGCACTACCTCCCGGACGCGTCGAGCGACCACGAGGTACCGCGGGTGGCGCGGCCGGTGCTCCAGCGGCTGCCGTCCGGCGGTGTCGACGGGGCCCCAGGGCTTCGCTGGGCCATCAAGATCAGTGCGCACGCTGGTCGCCGGGGCGACTCATGGGGCGACGTGCACTTCGCGCGCTCGTTGGCGGACGCGCTCCGCCGGCTCGGCCAGGAGGTCGTCGTCGACCGGCGAGACGCGCACCAGCGGGTCTCGATGTACCTCGATGACGTCGTGGTCAACCTGCGCGGGCTGGACGACTTCACGATCCAGCCCGGCCGCGTCAACCTGATGTGGGTCATCAGCCACCCCGAGCTCGTGTCCGTCGATGAGGTCAGGCGCTACCACCGCGTGTTCGCGGCCAGCGAGGGGTGGTCGAGGCGGATGAACGAGCAGGCCGGTGTCGCCGTGGAACCCTTGCTGCAGGCCACTGATCCGTTGCTGTTCAACCCTGACCGCGCCGTGGCAGCTGCTGGTCATGCCGTCCTTTTCGTCGGTTCGTCCCGTGGCGTACGCCGCCCGGTGATCAACGACGCCGTGGCCGCGGGGCTGGACGTGTCCATCTATGGCCCGCTGTGGGACGGCCTCGTCGACCCCAGCGCCGTCAAGGGGATGTCCTACCCGAACGACGAGCTGGGTGCCGCGTACCGCGCCGCCGGCGTCGTGCTGAACGACCACTGGGCCGACATGGCCCGCGAGGGCTTCGTGTCCAACCGCCTCTTCGACGCAGTCGCCGCTGGGGCGCGGGTCATCAGCGACCGGGTCGACGGGCTCGACGAGCTCTTCGGTGGCGCGGTGCAGACCTACGCCGGCCCGGACGAGCTGATCGCCCTGGCCGCTGCGGGTGCTGCTGCGTTCCCGGACGACGACGCCCTCACCGCGGGCGCGCGACGGGTCGGGCGGGAGCACAGCTTCGACGCACGGGCGGCCGTCCTGCTCGAGCACGTGCTCGCCCTCGTAGCGAAGCGCTGACAGCTTCCACTCAATCGTCCGTAGCGATCGAGCTAGGGCGCAGGGCCGGTTCGGGTGAAGGCGGGTGAGCCGCCCGCGACTGGGGTGATGGTCCAGATGTTGTTGCTGGAGTGGATGTAGCGGTGGCAGTGGCCGCACAGGGCGACCAGGTTGTCTAGGTCGGTGGGTCCGCCGTCGGCCCAGTGCCGGATGTGGTGGATGTGCCTTGGGTGGTTCCCGCAGTGCGGTGTCTGGCAGCGGTAGTGGTCGCGCGCGAGGACCGCGAGTCTCTGGGCGAGGGTGGGGTTGCGGGTGGTCCGGCCAGCATCGAGGGGCTGGGATCCGCT
>JANMWN010000095.1:0-11635 GCA_031394045.1 Sporichthyaceae bacterium | reverse complement strand
CCGATGGGCTTGGTGAAGATCTGCAGCAGGTAGCCGTCCTCGTCGCGGTCCACCAGGATGCCGCGCTTCTGCAGCTCCTCGATGGGTACGCGCACCTCGCCGATCCGCCGTCGCAGCTCAGGGTCCTCGTAGTAGGTGTCCGGCGTCGCGAGGAACTCCACTCCCTCGGCCCGCAGCGCGTCGACGGTCATCACGATGTCGCCCGTGGCCAGTGCCAGGTGCTGCGCACCGGGGCCGCGGTAGAACTCGAGGTACTCGTCGATCTGCGACTTCTTCTTGCCCAGCGCCGGCTCGTTCAGAGGGAACTTGACCCGGTGGTTGCCGCTGGCCACGACCTTGCTCATCAGCGCCGAGTACTCCGTCGCGATGTCGTCGCCGATGAACTCGGCCATGTTCGTGAAGCCGAGGATGCGGTTGTAGTAGTCGACCCAGTCGTCCATGTGCCCGAGCTCGACGTTGCCGACGACGTGGTCGAGCGCCTGGAACAAGCGCTTCGGGGCGCCGGGACGGCGGACGAACGTCGACGTGCGCGCGACGTACCCGGGCAGGTACGGCCCGTTGTAGCGGGACCGGTCGACCAGCGTGTGCCGGGTGTCCCCGTACGCCGCGATCGCAGCGATGCGCACGGTTCCGTGCTCGTCCGTGACGTCCTGGGGCTCCTCCAGGATGGTGGCACCCTCGGCGCGGGCGTGGGCGATGCAACGGTCGACGTCAGGTACCTCGAGCGCGATGTCGACCACGCCGTCACCGTGCCGCCGATGGTGGTCGAGCAGCGGGCTCTCGGGATCCACGCCACCGGTGAGGACGAAGCGCACCGACCCGCTGGTGAGGACGAAGGCACGGTGGTCACGGTTGCCGGTCTCTGGTCCCGAGTACGCCACGAGCTCCATGCCGTACGTCGACTGGAAGAGCTGGGCCGACTGGTAGGCGTTGCCGACCACCCAGACGACCGCGTCCCACCCGGTGACCGGGAAGGGATCGGTGGCGTCGTCGTACTCCACCAGCCCGACCAGCTGCTTGAGCTGCTCAAGGGTCAGGCCGTCCAGCCGCTCTTCCTGGGTCAGCATCTGCTCCACGGTCATGGCGCCATCATGGGCGCCCACCGCCAGGGTTGAGCAAGTACCCGTCGAAGGGTTGGTCAGACTGCACGACTTGTGCCCCATACTCGTCGAGTAGATAGGCAGATTGTCTAGGTCCCGAAGGCCGAGGTACGAGGAGAGCAGCGATGACGGACAGCCGTGCACCGCTGGACGAGCTGGACCTGCGGCTGATCGAGCTGCTCAGGGAGCGGCCAAGGGCCGGGGTGCTCGAGCTGTCCCGCGAGGCCAAGGTCGCCCGCGCCACGGCGCAGTCACGGCTGGACCGGATGGAGGCCGCGGGCGTCATCACCGGCTACGGCCCCGACATCGACATCGCCGCCGCGGGGTTCCCCGTCACCGCCTTCGTGACGCTGGAGATCGCCCAGGGTGGCCTCGACGAGGTGCGCGCCGACCTCGAGGCGATCCCAGGGATCCTCGAGGCGTACGTGACGACCGGCACCGGCGATGTGCTGTGCCGCATCGCGGCCGCGTCGCACGAGGACCTGCAGCGTTCCCTGCTGGCCCTCAACCGGTCAGCGGCCGTCACCCGCTCGACGAGCGTGGTGGCCCTGTCGGTGCTGGTCCCCTGGCGGGTGCTGCCCCTGCTGTCCGCAGCGCCGCGGCCGGCCGCGAGCCGTGCACCCGCCTATCGCAGCTAGTCCCCGGCGAACGTCGCGGGTACGTCGAAGGCAGCCTTGCGGGACGCGCGCCGCAGCGTCGCCAGCACTGCCGTCCCGAGCACGCAGATGGCGATGACGTTGGTGATCGCCCGCCCGGTGTCCCAGCCGAGCGAGGTGGCCACGTCGAAGAGGAAGAATCGGTGCAGGTTCGTCGCCAGCGAGCCACCGGGCAGGTAGGACAGCTGGGTGCCGAGCCCGGTCGTGAACGGCCAGAACCACAGGTTCATGATCGTGCCGTAGAAGTACGCGGACAGGACGCCGTATCCGGCGAGCATCGCGAGCTCGCGCCAGCCACGGACGGAGCGCGGGAGCAGCCCGGCGCCAAGACCGACCCAGGCCGCGGCCAGCATCTGGAAGGGCAGCCACGGGCCTACTCCCCCGGTGAGCAGCGCCGAGGCGAACAGAGAGGTCGAGCCGAGCAGGAAACCGAAACCGGCGCCGAAGATCCGCCCCGAGAGGATCAGCAGGAAGAACACCGTCTCGATCCCAGCCGTACCCGCACCGAGCGGACGGAGTGCGGCGTTGATCGCGGCCAGCACCCCGAGCATGGCCAGTGCCTTGGAGTCGATCCCGCCCTCGGAGATCTCGGCCAGGACGATGCCGACCAGGCACGGCATGATCAGGACGAAGAACAGCGGAGCGTCGGAGCTGTGTGCCAGCCCCGCACCCGAGACCGAGACGAACAGGGGCCAGCAGAACATCGCGATGCCCGCGGCACTGGCCACCAGCAAGGCACCGGCGCTGCGCGGGCTCAGCCGGACCGCGCCGGCAGGGCGACGCGGGACGCGCGGCGTCAGCAGGGTCAGCACACTCATCGCGAGCCCTCTGCGATGACAGCGGCCGCAGCGGCGGCAGGGGCGGCAGGGGCGGCCAGCGTCGCGAGTGCCTCAGCCACCTGGCGAACGGTGAGCCACCTCTGCGGGGCGAGGATCTTGGCCACCTGCGGCGCGAACGCCGGAGAGGCGGCGAGCACGTCCCCGGCCGTCCCGTCAGCGACGACATCGCCGTCGGCCATCACGACCACCCGGTCGGCGACCGACGCGACGAACTCCACGTCGTGGGTCGACACCACCACCGCCTTGCCGGCCGTGGCCAGCGCGCGGATGATCCGGGCCAGCCCCGATTTCGCGTGGTAGTCCAGGCCCCTCGTCGGCTCGTCGAGCAGCACCACGTCCGGTGCCGCGAGGATCTGGATGGCCAGCACGAGCGAGAGCCGCTGGCCTTCGGACAGGTCGCGCGGGTGGCGGGACCTCTCGATGCCAGGGGCGAGGTCCTCGAGCAGCAGGGCGCACGAACCCGGGCGGGAGCCGGTCTCGAGGTCGGCCTGCCGGCACTCGTCGGCGACCGTCTCGAGATAGAGCAGGTCGCTCGCCGTCTGGGGCACGAGGCCGACAAGGGCGCGTGCCTCGCGGGCGGACCCGACCATGGGGTCCTTGCCCCGGACGGACACCGTCCCACCCTGCCGTGGGCCGGACCCTTGCAGCGCCCACAGCAGCGACGACTTGCCCGCGCCGTTGCGACCCATCAGGGCCAGGACCTGGCCCCCTGCAAGGTCGAGGTCCACCTCGCGCACGGCCACAGCGGAGCCGTACCGGACCGTCACACCGTGGGCCGCGAGCAACGGGGCAGTTCCGACCACGACCGGGTGAGCGGCCGCAGAGCTCGGCGGTTCGATCCCGGCCAGCCGCTCGCGCAACGGCCCGGCGAGGCGGCGGGCGTCCCGTACGGACAGCGGCAGCGGGGACCAGCCCGCAAGGCGACCCAGCTCGACGATGGGCGGGGCGACGCCGGAGAGTGCGAGCACCTGGTCGGGGGTGCCCGCCACGACCGACCCGTCCGTACCGACGAGGACGATGCGGTCGGCGTACTGGACCACACGTTCCATCCGGTGCTCGGCGATGACCACCGTGGTGCCCAGGTCGTGGACCAGCCGGGTGATCGCCGACAGCACCTCCTCGGCAGCGGTCGGGTCGAGGGCCGACGTCGGCTCGTCGAGCACCAGGACCTTGGGATGCGCGGTCAGCACGGACCCGATGGCGACCCGTTGCTGCTGGCCGCCGGACAGGGACCGCAGGGCGCGGGCGCGCAGGTCCGCGATGCCCAGCAGGTCGAGCGTCTCCTCGACCCGCTTGCGCATCACAGCGGCCGAAATCCCTTGCTGCTCCATGCCGTACGCCAGCTCTTCCTCCACCGTGTCGGTGGTGAAGCCAGCCAGAGGGTCCTGCCCGACGACGCCCACGACGTCGGCCAGCTCACGCGGCGGCGACGTCCGGGTGTCCCGGCCGGCGACGCGTACGCGCCCGGCCAGGAGTCCGCCGGTGAAGTGCGGGACCAGCCCGTTGATGGCTCCCAGCAACGTGGACTTGCCCGAGCCGGTCCGGCCCACGACCAGGCACAGCTCGCCCTCGGGCACGACGAGGTTCACCTGACGCAGCACGGGCCTGGTGGCGTCGGCGTACGTGATCGAGACGTCTTCGAACTCGATCACCGGGGAACCATCTCCTCGGCGCGCAGGCTCGCGGACCCTGCCGCGACCTGCGCGACCGGTGCGACCTGCTCAGACATGCTCGCCGGGGGTGGCGGCGGCGTCGCCCATGCGGGTATCGCGGCGATGAGTACGCCGAGAGAGGCGAGCAACGGCACCTGCGGCCAGGCCAGCGGGTCCAGCGACGGGTTGAGGTTGTTGGCGTCCAGGCTGCTGGCGAAGAAGCTCACCCCCATCGCGACCACACCGCAGGACAGGACCAGCCACTCGGCGGCGCGCCACGCGTCCGGGCGGTAGCGGGTACGGCGCACCCGCCGGCCACTGACCCGCAGGCCCACCGCCGACAGCGCCAGCCCGCCGAGCAGCATCGGTGCACCCAGGGAACGCGGAGCAGTGCCGTTGAGCCCGTACACCCCGACGCAGATCCCCAGGAGCCCGCCGATGACCAGGGCCCCGGTGATCCGACGACTGGCTCTGGATTGGTCGCCGGTACGGCCGTACCCGCGCGAGTCCATGGCCGCGGCCAGCGCGCGGGACCGGTCGAGCGCATCCTCGAGGACCGGGATGATGATGCCCCGCACAGCCCCGACGCCCTTCTGCGGACCGGCGCGAAGGCTGCGGGCCCGGCGTACCCGGAGCACGCTCTCGACCAGCTGGGGAGCGACCGACAGCGCCACCACGATCGCGGTGCCGACCTCGTACAGCGCGCTGGGGACCGACTTCAGCAGCCGCTTGGGGTTGGCCAGGCTGTTCGCCGCACCGACGCAGATCAGCATCGTCGCCAGCCGCAGGCCGTCGTAGAAGCCTGCCAGCAACGACTCGGCGGTGATCGGTCCGAAGAGCTGGATCCCGGCCGCCCAGCCCGGCAGCGGGACGGTGGGCAGGTTGACCAGGACGTGCTCGCCCTCGCTGCTGCCGCCACCGAAGATGATCCGGAAGACGACCCGCATGGTCACCACGAAGGCGCCGAAGATCAGGTAGTACCGGAACCCCATCGCCCACACCGCATCGCCACGACGGCTCGCCACCACAAGGCAGGTGACGCCGAGGATCAGCGCCAGCAGCAACGGGTTCGTGGTACGGCTGGCGGCCGCGGCCAGCCCGAGCGCCCACACCCACCAGGCGACCGGGTGCAGCGAACGGGGCAGGCTCCTCGTCATCGGGTCAGCCGCCCTCGGCAGCTCGATCGCGGCGACGGCGCAGGGCAACCGCCCCGGCGGCTCCCAGGGCCGCAACCACGAGTGCCAGCCCAGCGATCGCGCCAGTGGCCGACCCGTTGCCCGACTCGCGTCGCGCTACCGAGTACGAGATAGGAGGACCTGAGGCGGTACCCGCCGCGACGCCGGTACCGCCGCTCGGCGTCGACCCTGATGTCGTCGTCACGGCTGCCGGAGCCGTGGCCCCGGCAGACGCCGGAGACGCCGGAGACGGAGCCGACGTGGTACTCGCACCAAGGGTGGGAACAGCGGTCGAGTGGCTGGTCGGCTGGGTGGTGGGCGTCGCCGCCGGCTCCGTCGTGGGCCTCGCAGTCGGGGTCGGCGTGGTGATCGAGTGGTGGGGGGCGACCCGGGGCGGAGGGACGGTCGCCGACGTCTTGTCCTTGGCGAAGGACCAGCCCTCGAAGCCACCGAGGATCACCTTGTGGTTGCTCACGCCGAGATCGCTGTACTTCCAGCTGCCACCGTTGGGCGCGTACCAGTACGACCAGTAGGCGGTCGCCGGTGGGGTATCGATGCACTTCTCGTCGGTCATGGTCGGCTGGCCCTCGATGCGGCAGATGAAGCCGAGGCCGAACCCGAGCGTTCCGGTCGGCGTGAACCCGGCGCCCTGCAGGGCGGCCAGACCGGTGCTGCTCGACGTCGGGTGCGGGAAGCAGCGGATCACCACCCCGCCGCCGAGCTCCTGGAAGTCCACCACCACGGTCACACCGGTCGCGTCCGTGCAGTAGCCAGGGGTCCCGGTACTCGTGCTGGCCGTCGCGGCCGGCTCCAGGCCGGGTACGAGGAGCCCGGCCGCCACCAGCAGCGGGACGAGCACCCTGACCAGAACCCTGCCGAGAGTCCTCACGCCAGGCCTCCCGCCGAGGACCGACCGCCAGCGACGAGTGCAACGCCCACGAGCAGCAGCAGCGCCCCGATGCCGGCGGGCCAGATGACCGATCGGCCGGTGTCCGGCAGGGTCGGCCCGCCCGATTCCGGCGCCGCGGCGGCACGTACGGGTACGGGGACGGCAGCGATGCGCAGGCCGGCCACCGCCCGGTGCCCGGAAGCGACGCCCAGGACGACGATCTGGTGGGCCCCGGCCTTGGTCCCGGCCGGGATCCGGACGACGAGCGAGACGGTGCCGGCGACACTCGCGTGGCCACTCGCCACCAGCACCGGGGTGGAGTGCAGCCAGACCTGGACACGCTCACCGGGCCGGAAGCCGGAACCGCCGATCCGCATCGTGCCGCCTGCCTCGACAGCTGACGAGGACAACGTCGCGGTCGAGGTCCCGCCGGTCACTCCGCCACCGCCACCGCCACCGCCACCGCCCCCGGTCGCCGGCGCGGGTACGGCCACGATCGCGCCGTACCCGGGAAGGCCGAGCGCGAGGACGGCCTGGGCGGTCGCGCGGCGCCACTGGTCCCGAGACGAGCCGTCGATGGTCCCCCCGGGCGCAGCCACCACCGCATCGTGGTCGTACCCGATGGCGCCTGCGTCCGAGCCGGAACCGAGCTGCAGCGCGGCGACGTAGCCAGCTGCCTTGGCCGCGGCGGCGGCCTCTCCGACCGCCCGCAGTGCAGCGGCGGCGACGCCCGTGCTGTTGGTGTTCGACGTGGCGGTGGGGCCGGTGCCCGAGAACGACCCGGTCGTCGCATCCTGGTGGCCGAGCAGCCAGGTGACCGCCTTCGCCGAGGCCGCCTTGACCGCTATGGTCCGGTCGACGACCTGCAGCGCCTCGACGGCGAGCGAGGTCGCGTCGGTGTCAGTCTCGGCGTCCGCGGCGCAGGTGGCGCCGGAGTCGTAGAAGAGCCGGAACCCGCCCGCCGGGCACTGCTGGGCCAGCAGGAAACTCACTGCGGCGGCCGGGACGCCGTCCGTGGTCCGCTGGAGCGCCATGAGCGCCAGCGCCTGCCCGAACCCGTTGCTGGCATCTGCGGAGAAGGCGTTCTTGTCGGCGAAACGGCCCTTGGTCGGGCCGGTGGTCAGCATCAGCGACCGGAGCGTGCCCTCCAGGTCCCACCCGCCGAACGCGTTCGGGTCACCGCCCTGCACCTCGGCGACCAGCATGGACTTGGCCATCGGGCCGGCCAGCCGCACGCCCGGGAAGGCCGTACCGAGCGAGTCGTACGACACGAAGTCGGCCACGTGCGCCGCGACCTGGGCGGTGGCCGTCCGCGCCGGTGCACCCTCGCCCGCGCCTCCGGCGGTCAGGGCCAGGACCACGTCCTCGGTCAGCCCGACGTCGGGGCGGCCGGCGGTGAAGCCGGGCATCGAGCCACCGGACCGGGTCAGCTCGGCAGCCAGCCACGTCGTCGCTGCGGTCGCCTGGGTCGATGTCGAGGCAGTACGTGGGGTCGCAGCGAGAGCGACGCCGGAGGCGGTCAGGAGCAGCACCGTCGTGGCGGCCATGGCGGCGCACGAGCGGACGAACAGGTTCACGCGCAACGCCTTCCCGAGAGAGAGGCGGCGACGGAGGGGTCCGGCTCCGACCCGCAGTCCACGACGGATGGTGAGCAAAAAGTGCAGTGCGATGGTCGGCAGGTGCTCCGGCTCGCCACCGACCCTTGCGGGGCCGGTGGCACACGGTTGCGGGTCAGCGCCGGCGTCTCACCGGCTTCCCCTCTCGACCGAGCGTGTTCAGTTGTTGGCTCTCGTGCAATGTACTCACACCGTTCGGCGGCTACCAACAAGCCGGGGTGCCGCCGTACGGCTGCCCCGTGCTAGGTTCCGCTCGCACGTCTCCACCTGGGGGAAGCCGGTCGAATGCCGGCGCTGACCCGCAGCCGTAGGCCCGCGCAAGCGGGTGAGCCGGAATGCCCGCGTGGGGATGGGCTCCGTATTTACGTCGTGGACTGCGCGCCGGAGCCTGGGTGTTCCCCCTCGATGCTGAGCATCGGGACGGAGACCACGCAGAATCGGTACCGCGGGCCCAGCAGAAGGGGATCCCGTGCCGAACAAGATCGTCACCAGCAAGACCCGATGGCTTCGCGCCGTCTCGGCCGTCTCGGCCACCGCACTGGTCGCACTCGTGACCGGAGCCGCCCTGCCCGCCTCGGCGGCCAGCGCCGCCACCCCCGCAGCAGCTGCTGCAACGCCCACGCACGGCCAGGTGGCCAGGTGGGGCGCCGGCTACCTCGCCCGCCAGATCACGGCCAACGGCGGCCACGTGAACGCGTACGGGTTCACCGACGTGGTCGACACGGCGTACGCGGTGATCGGGCTGCACGCCGCTGGGGTCGGCAAGGCCGCGTCCGACCAGGCTGTCACCTTTCTCAAGAGGCAGCTGGACACCGCCTTCCTGACCAACGACGGAACCGACAACCCCGGCACGCTCGGGTACTTCATCCTCGCTGCGGTCAGCGCCGGCGAGGACCCGCGACACTTCGGGGGCACCGCGGCAAAGAACGACCTCGTCACCCGTCTGCTCAGGACGGCCCGTACCAGCGGCACCGACCGCGGACTGTTCGGCACCGGCAACCCGACCTACGACGGATCGTTCCGTCAGGGCGTCGTCCTGACCGCGCTCAAGGCCGCAGGCGTGACCAAGGGCAACGCCAAGACCGCGGCGGGCATCGCCTGGCTGACCGCGCAGCAGTGCAGCAACGGGCTGTGGACGTCGTACCGCCCGGACACCTCTGTGCGGTGCCCCGTCGCAGACCCCAACACCTTCGCTGGTCCTGACACCAACAGCACCGGCATGGCCGTCCAGGGGCTGGCGGCGTACGCCCTGCGCCCGATGCGGTTCATGGTGCTGTCGGCACTGCGCAGCATCCAGACCGACGATGCCGGCTTCCCGTTCCTGGCGGCGCCCGGCCAGACCTCGGACCCTGACTCCACGGCGCTCGCGCTGCAGGCGATCCTCGCCGAGAACGCGACGCCGACCGCCGCGAGCTGGACCAAGAACGGTGCCAACCCGTACACCGCGCTGGCGGCCTTCCAGCTCGGCTGCACCGACGCTGTCGCCGACCAGGGTGCGTTCTTCTTCCCCGGTGACCGTTCGCCCAACACGCTCGCCACCGTGCAGTCGGTCCCGGCCATGGCCGGGAAGACATTGCCGCTCCCGGCATCGGTGCCAACGTCGGCGGTACCGGTGCAGTCCTGCGCCAGCCCGACCGTGGCGCTGTCTGCCACAACCACCGCTGCCACGACGGTGACCAGGACGCTGGCCGGTACAGCGGGCCACTGCCCGGGTGCGACCGGGGTCACGGTCGCGGTCGACCTGACCCCGTTCGGCAAGGGCGTCAAGGTGCGTTGCGCTCCCGGGGCACCCACCACCGGGATCGCGGCCCTGCAGCAGGCCGGCTTCACGCCCGTGGGCACGACGCAGTCCGGGCTGGCCTTCGTCTGTCGGATCAACGGGTTCCCCACGACGGCGCAGCAGGCATGCATCAGCACGCCTCCGCCGACGGCGTACTGGGCGTACTACCACGCACTCGCCGGTGCGACCACGTGGTCGTACAGCACACTCGGCGCGATCGCGTACCACCCGCCGCAGGGCAGCATCGAGGCGTGGGCCTTCGGCAACAGCGCCAAGCCGAGCAAGACCCCCGCCCAGGTCCGCGTCTCCTGACGCGTCAGCTGGAACGCCTGACCCGATGAAGATCGTCTCGCTCCTGCCCTCGGGCACCGAGATCGTCTTCGCGCTCGGCCTGGGGGCGCACTCGAAGGCGTCACCTTCGAGTGCGACCACCCGGCGGAGGCACGGACCAAGCCGGTCGTCTCGGGCACCGCGCTCCCCCACGACCCGGCGGCCTCCTCGCTGAGCATCGACGAGGCCGTGCGCGCGCGGGTCGCGGTGGGCGAGCCGATCTACACCCTCGACGTCGAGCGGATCCGGGCCATCGCGCCGGACCTGATCATCACGCAGGATCTCTGCCAGGTCTGTGCCGTACCCGCCGGTGCGGTGCACGAGGCGCCCGAGCTGCTCGGCTGCCAGGCTGAGGTGCTCTCGCTCGACCCGAGCAGCCTGGCCGAGGTGATCGACGGCGTCGAACGGGTGGGCAGGGCGACCGGCACCGCAGCCGTGGCGGCAGTCCTGGTCGATGGTCTGCAGGACCGCATCGACGACGTACGCCGGCGAATCGAGGGAGTGGCCGCACGTCCGCGCGTTCTCGCGCTGGAGTGGACGGACCCGGCGTTCAGCGCGGGGCACTGGGTCCCCGAGATGATCACGTTGGCGGGTGGAGACCCGTTGCTGGCCAAGGCCGGAGCCCGCTCGGGAGTCCTCGAGTGGGCCGACATCGCGGCTGCCGACGCTGACGTGGCGGTCGTCATGCCGTGCGGCTTCCACCTCGAGCGCGCCGTGGAAGCAGCTACCTCGGTGCTGGCGCGGCCCGAGCTCGCGTCGGTTCCCGTGGTCTGGGCGGTCGACGCCGACTCGTACTTCTCCCGGCCTGGTCCCCGTCTCGTCGACGGTGTCGAACTGCTGGCCGAGCTGCTGCACCCGACCCCTGGGGCTACTGTCCCCGCCGGGGCCGCGCGCGTGCGCTGACCGGTACGGTCGGAAGACCCCCAGGAGGCACGTATGAGCGGTTCGATCTCGGTGTCGACGACGGTCGCTGCCTCGCCCGACGACGTCTATGCGCTGGTCGCCGACCTGGGACGCATGGGCGAGTGGAGCCCGGAGGCCGCTGGCGTGCGCTGGGTCGGAGGTGCGACGGTTCCGCGGCCGGGAGCACGGTTCCGCGGCCGCAACCGGAACCGTCTGTGGCGCTGGCAGACGACCTGCACCGTCGTGACCGCCGATCCTGGCCGCGAGCTGAGCTGGCGATCGAGCCTGCTCGGCCTGCCTGTCGCCCTTTGGCGCTACCAGTTCGAGGCCGACGGCTCGGGCGGGACCAACCTGACCGAGTCGACGCAGGACCAGCGCGGATTCCTGGTACGTACCTTGGCTCCGGCCGCTACCGGGATCGGCGATCGGGCCAGCCGAAACCGCGAGACGATGACGGTGACGCTCGCCCGAATCAAGGCCGAGCTCGAGCGCACCTCGCCCTAGTCTCCATCTGATTCGCGGCGGCTTCCTCTTGCTGGACAACAACTTTTCGGTCCGCGTGCGTGTGGCGTCAGGATTTCGGGGGCTGGCAACAGGGTTGTGTCAGTGGTCTCTCGTACGATCTTGGTATGTCGATCACCCGCGAGCCCGAGGACGCTGTCGCGTTGCTCGCCCAGGTGACCGATCTGCTGGGC
>JANMWN010000094.1:0-15195 GCA_031394045.1 Sporichthyaceae bacterium | reverse complement strand
GCCCCGTCCACCTGGAGGACCATGTCGTCGGTGTGCTTGACGGAGGGTACGAGGAATGTCTCGACGCCCCAGCAGAGGGCGAGTTGGTTGCGTACCGCGGGCCGCGGGGTGAAGGCCAGCAGCGGGATCGGGGAGCGGTGCCGGGCCAGCCGGTGCGCCGACGAGCCGGTCTCGGTGAACGCGACGAGGTACTTGGCCCCGACGGTCTCGCCGACGTTGGCAGCGGCCCGGCAGATCGCGCTGGCCTTGGAGTGCGGCTGGCCGCGCAGCGGCGGCAGGTCCCCGAGCGCCTGCTTCTCGACCGCCTCGATGATCCGCGACATCGTCCCTACCGACTCGATCGGGTAGCGCCCTACCGACGTCTCGCCGGAGAGCATCAGCGCGTCGGCCCCGTCGAGCACGGCGTTGGCGACGTCGGAGGCCTCGGCCCTGGTCGGCCGCGACGCCCCGATCATGGACTCGAGCATCTGGGTGGCCACGATGACCGGCTTGGCCGCCTCTCGGCACAGCCGCACCGCGCGCTTCTGCACCAGGGGCACGTCCTCGAGCGGCAGCTCCACACCGAGGTCACCGCGCGCGACCATCACGCCGTCGAACGCTGCGATGATCCCCTCGAGGTTGTCGACCGCCTGCGGCTTCTCGACCTTGGCCAGGACGGGAAGGCGGATGCCCTCCTCGTCCATGATGGCGTGGACCGCGAGCACGTCCTCGGCGCTGCGTACGAATGACAGCGCGATCAGGTCGGCGCCGATCCGCAGCCCCCAGCGCAGGTCGTCGACGTCCTTGTCCGACATCGCCGGAACGCTGACCGCGACCCCCGGCAGGTTGATCCCCTTGTGGTTGGAGATGGTGCCGCCCTCGACCACGAGGGTCACCACGCGCGGGCCGTCGACCTGGATCACCTCGAGGGCGATCTTGCCGTCGTCGATCAGGATCCGGTCGCCGGGGCCGACGTCGCCGGGCAGCCCGGTATACGTCGTCGAGACGATGTCGACGGTGCCGGGTACGTCGTCGGTGGTGATGGTGAAGGTGGCGCCGGCGTCCAGCAGAACCGGTCCGCCGGCGAAGACCCCGGTACGGATCTTGGGCCCCTGCAGGTCGACCAGGATGCCCACGCCACGCCCGCTCTCGTCCGAGGCCGTCCGGACGTTGCGGTAGACCTGCTCGTGGTCGCTGTAGTCGCCGTGACTCAGGTTCAGCCGGGCCACGTCCATGCCCGCGGCGACCAGTGCGCGTACCCCTTCGAGCGAGGAGGTGGCTGGACCGAGGGTGCAGACGATCTTGGCGCGACGCATACAGACGACCCTATCCAGACAGAGGGGTTGGTTCAGATCGTGAGCGGGCGCGCCGTGGGGGCTATCGGGGCCGGCAGGTTGGTGCTGCCGGTGAGCCAGTGGTCGACCGCGGACGCGCAAGCCCGCCCCTCGGCGATCGCCCAGACGATCAGGGACTGACCGCGCCCGGCATCCCCCGCGACGAAGACACCCTCGACCCCGGTGGCGTACGAGGAGTCGCGCGCGATCAGCCCCCGGTCGAGCTGCACACCGAGCTGCTCGAGCAGATCGCCCTGCTCCGGCCCGGTGAAGCCCATGGCCATCAGCACGAGGTCGGCGGCCAGCTCGTGGGCGGAGTCGGGCACCTCCTCGAACCGGCCGTCGAC
Source organism: Sporichthyaceae bacterium (assembly GCA_031394045.1). GTDB lineage: Bacteria > Actinomycetota > Actinomycetes > Prado026 > Prado026 > JANYIP01. Next base: position 13,535 of record JANMWN010000094.1, on the reverse strand, counting down.
CAGGGCGACCTCGGCGAGCTCGAGCGCGCGTACGCGGCCCTCGGGCGTACCCAGGAAGTGGCGGGTGCTGACCGCGAAGATCCGCTCGCCGCCCTCCTCGTGGGCGCTGCTGGTGCGGTAGACCATCGGGTACGTCGGCCACGGCTGCGCGTCGGGTCGCTGCGCTGGTGGCTTCGGCATGATCTCCAGCTGGGTGACCGACGCCGCGCCCTGCCGGTGCGATGTGCCCAGGCAGTCGGCACCGGTGTCGCCGCCGCCGAGGATCACGACGTGCTTGCCGGCCGCGCTGATCGGTGAGACATCGAGGTCGCCCTCCTGCACGCGGTTGGCGTGCGGCAGGAACTCCATGGCCTGGTGGATGCCCGCAAGCTGGCGCCCGGGTACGTCCAGGTCGCGCCACTGGGTCGCACCGACGGCGAGGACGACCGCGTCGTACTTCTTGCGCAGATCGTGGCCGATGATGTCGACGCCGACGCTCACGCCGGGACGGAAGCGGGTGCCCTCGGCCTCCATCTGCGCGATCCGGCGGTCCAGGTGCGACTTCTCCATCTTGAACTCGGGGATGCCGTACCGCAGCAGGCCGCCGATGCGGTCGGACCGTTCGAGGACGACGACCGTGTGCCCGGCCCGGGTCAGCTGCTGGGCCACCGCGAGGCCGGCCGGCCCGGATCCGACGACCGCGACGGTACGACCGGAGAGCCGCGACGGTGGCTGCGGCGTGACCCAGCCCGCGTCCCAGGCCTTGTCGATGATCGAGACCTCGACCTGCTTGATGGTCACCGGGTCGGCGTTGATGCCGAGGACGCAGGCCGTCTCGCACGGCGCGGGGCACAGCCGCCCGGTGAACTCCGGGAAGTTGTTGGTCGCGTGCAGCCGCTCGATGGCCGCCTGCCAGTCACCCCGCCAGCCCAGCTCGTTCCACTCGGGGATCAGGTTGCCGAGCGGACAGCCGTTGTGGCAGAACGGGATGCCGCAGTCCATGCAGCGCCCGGCCTGAGCCTCGACGGCGCCCGGCTGCATCGCCTCGTACACCTCGCGCCAGTCGCTGATGCGCACGTCCACCGGCCGCCGCGCCGGCAGCTCGCGCGCGGTGGTGAGGAACCCTCGGGGGTCAGCCACGGGAGACCTCCATGATCGTCTCGAGCAGGTCCGTGCCGTCGCGCTCGGCCCTGGCCTGCGCGGCCAGCACCCGCTTGTAGTCGCGCGGCATGATCTTGGCGATGCGGGCCAGTGCGGCCGGCCAGTCGGCGAGCAGCCCCGCTGCGACGGTCGAGCCGGTCTCCTCACCGTGCCGGCCGATGATCCCGGCCAGGAAGGACGCGTCCTCGTCCGTGAGCGCCTCGACGTCGACCATCTCGCGGTTGACGTCGCCGGCCTCCAGGTCGAGGACGTACGCGATGCCGCCCGACATCCCGGCGGCGACGTTGCGACCGGTGGGCCCGAGGATCACGGCCCGACCGCCTGTCATGTACTCGCAGGCATGGTCGCCGACCCCCTCGACGACAGCGGTCACCCCGGAGTTGCGTACGCAGAACCGCTCCCCCACGACGCCGCGAAGGAAGGCCTCCCCAGAGGTGGCGCCGTACAGGATCACGTTGCCCGCCAGCACGTTGTCCTCGGCGACGAACGGGGCCCGCCGGTCGGGACGGACGACGACCCGGCCACCGGAGAGTCCCTTGCCCACGTAGTCGTTGGCGTCACCCTCGAGCCGCAACGTGATGCCGCTCGGCAGGAACGCGCCGAAGGACTGCCCGGCCGAACCGGTGAAGGTCAGGTCGATGGTCCCGTCCGGCAGCCCCGCGCCGCCGTGCCGCCGGGTCAGCAGCGAGCCCAGCATCGTGCCGACGGTGCGGTTGACGTTGCGGATCGGCAGCGACGCACGGACCGGCTCGCCATGGTCGAGCGCCTCGGCGCAGATCGCGATCAGCTCGTTGTCGAGCGCCTTCTCCAGCCCGTGGTCCTGCGAGGTCGTCCGCCGGCGTGGGGCGCCGGCGGGCAGCTCGGGTACGTGCAGGATCGCGCTGAGGTCGAGGCCGCTGGCCTTCCAGTGCTCAACGGCCTGCGCCGCGTCCAGCGACTCGGTCTGCCCGATCGCCTCCTCGAGCGACCGGAAGCCGAGCGCCGCCAGGTGCTCGCGCACCTCCTCCGCGATGTACTCGAAGAAGGTCTCGACGAAGGCCGGCGCACCGGTGAACCGCGCGCGCAGCTCCGGGTTCTGCGTGGCGACCCCGACGGGGCAGGTGTCGAGGTGGCAGACCCGCATCAGCACGCAGCCCATCACCACAAGCGGCGCTGTGGCGAAGCCGTACTCCTCGGCCCCGAGCAGCGCCGCGATCACGACGTCGCGCCCGGTCTTGAGCTGACCGTCCGCCTGCACCACGATCCGGTCCCGACCCGTTGAGCAGCAACGTCTGCTGAGTCTCGGCCAGGCCGAGCTCCCACGGGCTGCCCGCGTGCTTGAGCGAGGTCAGCGGGGCCGCGCCCGTACCGCCGTCGTGGCCCGAGATGAGCACCACGTCGGCGTGCGCCTTGGCGACACCGGCGGCCACCGTGCCGACCCCGACCTCGGCCACGAGCTTGACGTGCACCCGCGCCTCCGGGTTGGCGTTCTTGAGGTCGTGGATCAGCTGGGCGAGGTCCTCGATCGAGTAGATGTCGTGGTGCGGCGGCGGCGAGATCAGGCCCACGCCGGGCGTCGAGTGCCGCGTCCTGGCGATCCACGGGTAGACCTTGTGGCCGGGCAGCTGACCGCCCTCGCCGGGCTTGGCCCCCTGCGCCATCTTGATCTGGATGTCGTCGGCGTTGACGAGGTACTCGCTGGTCACGCCGAACCGGCCGCTCGCCACCTGCTTGACGGCAGACCGCTTGGAGTCGCCTCCGGGCAGCGGCACGAACCGCTCGGGGTCCTCGCCGCCCTCGCCCGTGTTGGACTTGCCGCCCAGCCGGTTCATGGCGATCGCGAGCGTCTCGTGCGCCTCCTGCGAGATCGAGCCGTACGACATCGCGCCGGTCGAGAACCGCTTGACGATCTCGCTGACCGGCTCGACCTCCTCGATCGGCACCGGCTCGCGCAGCCCCTCCTCGAACCGGAACAGCCCGCGCAGCGTCATCAGCCGCTCGGACTGCGCGTCCACGCGGCCGGTGTACTTCTTGAAGATGTCGTAGCGCCCCTGCCGGGTGGCGTGCTGCAGCGTGAAGACAGTCTCGGGGTCGAACAGGTGCGGCTCGCCCTCACGGCGCCACTGGTACTCGCCACCGACGTCGAGCTGGCGGTGCGCCGGTGAGATGCCGCTCGTCGGGTACGCCGTCTCGTGCCGCAGACGAACCTCCTCGGCGATCACGTCGAGCCCGATCCCCCCGAGCTTGGAGGCCGTCCCTGTGAAGTACCGGTCGACGACCTCGTGCGCAAGGCCGATCGCCTCGAAGGCCTGGGCGCCGCGGTAGGAGGCGACCGTCGAGATGCCCATCTTGGACATGACCTTCAGGACACCCTTGCCGAGCGCCTTGACCAGCTGTCGGATCGCCTTCTCGGGAGTCAGGTCGGTGACCACACCCCGGCGGACGAGGTCCTCGACGGTCTCCATCGCCAGGTACGGGTTGACGGCGGCTGCGCCGTACCCGATCAGCAGCGCGACGTGGTGCACCTCGCGCACGTCGCCCGCCTCCACGACCAGGGAGACCCGCGAACGCTCCTTGACCCGGACCAGGTGCTGGTGCACCGCCGCCGTCAGCAGCAGCGACGGGATCGGGGCGTGCTCCGCGTCCGAGTCGCGGTCGCTCAGGATCACGAACGTGACGCCGAGGGCGATCGCCGCCGACACCTCGGCCCGGATCTGCTGCAGGCGCAAGGCCATCGCCACCCCACCGCCACGGACCGGGTAGAGCCCGCTGATGCGGGTCGCCTGGAAGCCGGGCAGGTCACCGTCGGCGTTGACGTGCAGGATCTTGGCCAGGTCGTCGTTGTGGATGACCGGGAACGGCAGCACGATCTGCCGGCACGACGCGGGCGAGCTGACGAGCAGGTTGTGCTCGGGCCCGATCAGGGTGCCGAGCGCGGTGACCAGCTCCTCGCGGATCGCGTCCAGCGGCGGGTTGGTCACCTGGGCGAAGAGCTGGGCGAAGTAGTCGAACATCAGCCGCGGCCGGTCGGACAGCGCGGCGATCGGGCTGTCGGTCCCCATCGAGCCGATCGCCTCGGCGCCGGTACGGGCCATGGGCGCGATCAGCACCCGCAGCTCCTCCTCGGTGTAGCCGAAGGTCTGCTGCCGGCGTACGACGGACTCGTGGGTGTGCACGATGTGCTCGCGCTCGGGCAGGTCCTCCAGGTGCAGGACGCCCGCGTGCAGCCACTCGTCGTACGGGAGGGCAGCGGCCAGCGAGGCCTTGACCTCCTCGTCCTCGACGATGCGACCACCGACGGTGTCGACGAGGAACATCCGGCCCGGCTGCAGCCGGCCCTTGCGCACCACGGTCGAGGGGTCGATGTCGTGCACGCCGACCTCGCTCGCGAGCACGACCAAGCCGTCGTCAGTGACCCAGAACCGGCCGGGACGCAGGCCGTTGCGGTCCAGCACGGCGCCGATGACCGAGCCGTCCGTGAACGTGACGCAGGCCGGCCCGTCCCAGGCCTCCATCAGCGTCGCGTGGAACTGGTAGAACGCGCGCCTGGCGGGGTCCATCCCGCTGTTGTTCTCCCATGCCTCCGGGATCATCATCAAGACCGAGTGCGGCAGCGAGCGACCACCGAGGTGGAGCAGCTCGAGGACCTCGTCGAACGAGACGGAGTCGCTCGCCCCGTCCGTGCAGATCGGGAACAGCCGGTCGAGGTCGCCGGGGATCAGGTCGCTGGCCAGCTGCGACTCGCGCGCCCGCATCCAGTTGCGGTTGCCCTTGACCGTGTTGATCTCGCCGTTGTGGGCGATGTAGCGGTACGGGTGCGCCAGCGGCCAGGACGGGAACGTGTTGGTCGAGAAGCGCGAGTGCACCAGCGCCAGCGCGCTGACCACCCGGCGGTCGGACAGGTCGGGGAAGAACGGCTCGAGCTGACCGGTCGTCAGCATGCCCTTGTAGACGATCGTGCGCGAGGACAGGGACGAGAAGTAGACGTCGGTCTCGCGCTCGGCCCGCTTGCGCAGGCAGAAGGCCATCCGCTCCAGCTCGAGCCCGGCGACGCCGGCGCGCGTGGCCGCGACGAAGAGCTGGCGGAACAGGGGCTGGACGGCGCGGGCGGCGGCACCGACCAGACCCTGCTGGACGGGGACGTCCCGCCAGCCAAGGATGTGCAGGCCCTCGTCAGCGGCGATGGTCGAGATCGTGGTCTCGATGGCGGCCATTGCGTCGGCCGATGCCGAGGCGGGCAGGAACGCGATGCCGGCGGCGTACTCGCCGGGAGCCGGGAGGACGAAGTCGACCACGGCGCGGAAGAACGCGTCAGGGACCTGGACCAGGATGCCGGCGCCGTCGCCGGACTCGGGGTCGGAGCCGGAGGCGCCGCGGTGCTCGAGGTTGCGCAGCGCCGTCAGTGCCAGGTCGATGATCTCGTGGCTGGCCTGGCCGGTGAGCGTCGCGACGAACGCGACGCCGCACGCGTCGTGCTCGTGGCGCGCGTCGTAGAGGCCCTGAGGGGCCGGAAGGTTGCTTGCTGCAGCGGGCACGTGAACTCCCCGTCGTCGTCCTTGAATGTCTTGATGGTGAGGGACGACTCTGGCCCTGCTGCTCTGCGTACCGTAACACGGGCGAAACCCGCGGTACCGCCCTATTCGAGGGGGTCAGCGTGGGTCAGCTTGGGTCAGCTTGGGTCAATGTGCACCTTCGGCCCAGGACCGGCTCCTGCGGGGCGCCACCCCGCGAGAACCGCACCGACCGCTTCCAACGGAACGGTGGCCGCGACCAGCCGGTGCGGCGTCACCCGCCCGTCGGCGTAGTGCTCGATCGCGCCCGCGAGCCCAGCTGAACCGCCCAGGATGCCCACGGCCGTCACGTCCGCAAGGACCAGTGCCCGGCTGTCGAGCAGGCTCGGGGTACCCGACAGCCCGATCAGCACCAGGCGTCCGCCAGGCTCCACGAGGTCGAGCGCCCGCGCGGGTACGGCGGCGGCGTTGGTCGCGTCGATCACCGCCGCGTACCTTCCGCTCGGCAGGTCGTCGATCGTCGACGCGCCGTCGACCCCGAGCTCTCGGGCCAGCACGAGCGAGGCCTCGTCGATGCCGACCACGTGCACCCGGGCGCCCCTCGCGAGGGCGAACTGGGCCGCGAGCAGGCCGATCGTGCCGGAGCCCATGACCAGCAGGGTGTCCCCCGGCGCGAGCCCGGCCGCATCGACGGCCCGCAGGGCGTTCGCCCCCGGCTCGACCAGCGAACCGGCCATCGCATCGACGGTGTCCGGCAGCGCGTGCAGCGCCGTGACCGGGACCAGCAGCTGCTCGGCCAGGGCGCCCGGCCAGCCACCGCGGATCCCGATCTCGTGGCGCCGCTCGCAGACGTGCTGGCGGCCGCTCCGGCAGCGCGAGCAGTGGCCGCAGCCGAGCATGGTGTCACCGGTGACGCGGCGCCCGACCCACTCCAGGTCAGCGACGTTCTCCGGTCCGTCGCTGCCGGCGGTCATGACCGTGCCGCACCACTCGTGGCCCAGCCGGAGCGGGTACGTGGCGTGCCCCTGGTGCAGGTAGGCCATCTCGCCGGACCAGAACTCGACGTCGGTGCCGCACAGCCCGACCCGCTCGACGCGTACGACCACCAGGCCGGGGCCTGCTACCGGCGGCTCGACGTCTTGGACCTCCCCCTGGCCCGGCCCCGTCACGACGTACGCCCTCACAGGGCCCTCATACTCTGGGTCACCGGGCGGGTCCTCGATCGACCCGGTCCGTCCACGGAAAGGCGTGCAGATGCAGCGTAGCGGGCAGTGGTACTCGGGTACCGGGCGCAACGCGTACATCCACCGGGCCTGGATGCGACGCGGGCTGCCGGCCGATGCGTTCGACGGACGGCCGCACATCGCCATCGCCAACACCGCCTCGGACCTGACCCCGTGCAACGCCCACCTGGGCGAGGTCGCGAGGAGCGTCGCGGACGGGATCCTGGCCGCGGGCGGCGTACCGCTCGAGCTCCCGGTGATGTCGCTCGGCGAGACCCAGGTCCGGCCCACGGCGATGCTGTGGCGCAACCTCGCCGCAATGGCGATCGAGGAGATGCTGCGCGCCAACCCGATCGACGGCGTGGTGCTGCTCGGCGGCTGCGACAAGACCATCCCCGCGCTGCTGATGGGCGCCGCGTCGGTGGACCTGCCGGCCGTCGTCGTACCCGGCGGCCCGATGCTGACCGGGACGTTCCGGGGCGAACGGCTCGGCTGCGGGACAGGCGTGTGGCGGCTGTCCGAGGAGGTCCGCGCGGGGACGTTGTCCGAGGAGGCGTTCCTGCGCTCGGAGTCGTCGATGATCCGCAGCAAGGGGCACTGCAACACGATGGGTACGGCGTCGACGATGGCCTGCATGGCCGAGGCCCTCGGCATGACGCTGCCGGGCTTCGCTGGCACGCCGGCACCGGACAGCGGGCTGCTGGAGAAGTCGCACCTGACTGGCCGGCTGGCCGTCGAGCTCGTCGCCGCCGGGCGCCGGCCCAGTGAGGTGATGACGCGAGGTGCGTTCCTCAACGCCATCGTCACGCTCGCGGCCATCGGCGGGTCCACCAACGCGGTGGTGCACCTGCTCGCGATCGCGGGACGGCTCGGCGTGCAGCTCTCGCTGGACGACTTCGACCGTACCGGGGCCGGGGTGCCGCTCCTGGTCGACCTGCAGCCGGCCGGGCAGTTCCTGATGGACGACCTGCACCGGGCCGGCGGGCTGCTCGCCGTGCTGGGCGAGGTCCGTGACCTGCTCGACCCGACCCCGGTGACCGTGACCGGCCGGCCGCTCGTCGACGAGCTCGGCGACGCGCAGGTGTGGGACGACACCGTGATCCGGCGCCGGCACGAGCCGCTTCTCCTTGACGCGGGCATCGCCGTGCTCCGCGGCAACCTCGCCCCTGACGGGGCCATCATCAAGCCGGCTGCCGCGACGCCCGAGCTGCTTGCGCACCGCGGCCGGGCCGTCGTGTTCGAGAGCATCGAGGACATGCACGCGCGGCTCGACGACCCCGACCTCGACGTCGACGCGACTTCGGTGCTGGTGCTCCGCGGTTGCGGGCCTCGCGGCTACCCGGGGATGCCGGAGGTCGGCAACATGCCGCTGCCGGCCAAGCTCCTGGCCCGGGGTGTACGCGACATGGTGCGGATCAGCGACGCGCGGATGAGCGGTACCGCCTACGGCACCGTGGTCCTGCACGTCGCCCCCGAGTCCGCGGCGGGCGGGCCACTGGCACTGGTGCGTACCGGCGACGTTGTCGTGCTCGACGTCGCCGCGCGACGGCTCGACGTCGAGGTGCCCGCCGACGAGCTCGCGGCCAGGGAACCGGCGCAGGCCTCGGTGGCAGCGCAGGCCCGTCCGGCCCGCGGCTGGGAGCGGCTGTACGTCGACCACGTCCTGCAGGCCGACACCGGCGCCGACCTCGACTTCCTCGTCGGCGGCAGCGGCGACCAGGTCAGCCGGGAGTCCCACTAGCCAGGGTGGGCCCTTCTGGCTCTGCTGGCTCTGCGGGGGTACGGAGCAGCTGGGCAGGAGTTTCCCGGCCGGGGCGGTTGCGCAGCGACCACAGGAACGCCAGCACCGAGGCGACGAAGATGATCCCCGACACCCAGGTGTTCACGCGCAGCCCGAGGATGTGGTTGGCGTCGTCGATGCGCAGCAGCTCGAACCAGAACCGGCCGGTCGTGTAGAGCGCGCCGTACAGCAGGAACACCCGCGCGTGCCCGAGCAGGTAGCGCCGGTCGACGCGGACCAGCACGACAGCGATCAGCAGGCACCACAGGGACTCGTACAGGAACGTGGGGTGGAAGGTCGCGAACTGCTCATAACCCGCCGGCCGATGGGCCAGGTCGACCTCGAGCCCCCACGGCACGGTCGTGGGCCGGCCGAACAGCTCCTGGTTGAAGTAGTTGCCCCAGCGTCCCATCGCCTGCGCGACCGCCAGGCCGGGCGCCAGCGCGTCGGCGAACGGGGGCAGCACGATGCCCTGACGCCGGCAGCCGATGTACGCACCCAGTGCCCCGAAGGCGACGGCGCCCCAGATCCCGAGGCCGCCCTCCCAGATCTTGAAGGCGTCCAGCGGGTGGCCACCGGAGCCGAAGTACGGCCCCCAGCTGGTGATCACGTGGTAGATCCGGCCACCGGCGATCCCGAACGGGACGGCCCACACGGCGACGTCGGCCACGGTCCCGGGCCGCCCGCCACGGGCGACGTACCTGCGGTCGGTGTACCAGACGGCGAAGATGATGCCGGCGATGATGCTGAAGGCGTACGCGCGCAGCGGCAGCGGCCCGAGGTGCCAGACCCCTTGCGAGGGACTGGGGATCGAGGCCGGCAGCGCCAGCAGAAGGTGAGCGCTCATGCTCAGCCGGCCGCTGCTACCGCGTCGGTGATGATCTTCATGATGTCGTCCCAGGACTTCGCCGACGTGAAGCTCAGCATCTTGCCGGCCACGAAGAACGTGGGCGTGCCCGTCACCTGACGGGTGTCCGCCTCGGCCGCGACCTGGGACAGGAACCCGACGTACTGCTGGTCCTTCACGCACTGGGTGAACCTCGTCATGTCGGCCACCCCGGCAGTCTTGCCGAAACCGATCAGCTGGTCATCGGTGAAACCGGCACCCTCGGTCGTCGACTGGTTCTGGTAGGTGACGCCGTGGTACTCGAGGAACTTGCCCTGGTCCTGTGCGCAGGCGGCCGCATTGGCAGCTCGGGTCGAGCTCTTGAGCGGCGCACCGGCGACCAGGGGGTTCTTGGCGTCGAGGAAGGTGAGCGAGTGGTAGACCACCGACGCCTTGCCCGAGGTGGCCAGGGCCTGGATCTGGGTGCCGATGTTCGCCTCGTACTCCTTGCAGATCGGACACTGGAAGTCCTCGTACAGGTCGAGCACCGGCTTGGTCGCGGTACCTGTCGGGTAGCCCAGGGTCGCCGTGACGCCGGCCGGCTTGGTCGCCGTCGCGTCGACCGTCGACTTGCGCGACAGGATCACCGCCAGCCCGACGCCCACCACCAGCACGATGACGAGCGCGGCCACGCCACCGCGGACCAGCATGCTGCGACGTCGCTGCGCGGACGCAGCGTTTTCGGCCGCGCGCTCGGCGGCCAGCCGCTCACGTCCGGCACCCTTGGGCTCACGGGGCTGGTTGCTCATACGGGTACGTCCTCCAGTGCACGTGGGTCGAGGGCGAAGCGGCTCGAGGGGAAGACAGCGATCCACGACGCGAGGCCGAGGAAGAGCAGGTCGCGCAGGATCTCGGAAAGATAGCGCCAGGCCTTGCCCGCGACCCCGACCGCCCCCCCGCCGCCGAAGCAGCCGCAGTCGATGGACAGGCCCTTCGCCCAGGCCGACGACACGGCCCCGATGAACATGACCATGAAGAGGCCGGCCAGCACGGCCACCACCCGGGTGCCGAGGCCAAGGATCAGCAGCAGCCCGAGCACGATCTCAAGCAAGGGCAGCCCGTACCCCACGACGTGCGTCATCCCCTGCGGCAGGATCTGGTAGGCCTGCACCGCGCGCACCGCCTGGTCGGGGTCACCGATCTTCAGCGCCCCCGCGGTCACCATGACGGCACCCAGCGCGACCCGGGCCACCGTGGTCAGCCAGAGCTGAGCCGGCCGACCGGCGAATCCCACACTCATGCTGCGCTGTCACTCATGTCGCTGAGGCTAGCCGCAGGACGTCGGCTCGCAGGTCACGCACGGGTGTGCCGGGCAGCCAGATCACCCCAGCGCGCCGGTCCGGGCCGAAACCGATGACCTGGGCGCCATGGCCGACCGTGTAACCGGTACCCGTCGCGTCGTGGCCGGTGATCGCGACGCCGAGACCGGTGGCGACCCTGCGGATCTGCGCCAGCGGGGCGGTCAGTCCGACGAACGAGGCGTCGAACCGGGCGAGGTACGACTGCAGCACCGGCCCGGTGTCGCGCTCGGGGTCCGTGGTGACGAACACCAGCTCGATCTTCTTGCGGGTACCCGGGTCGAGCGGGCGCAGCGCCGAGGCGACGTCGGCGAGCACGGTGCTGCAGACGTCCGGGCAGTTGGTGTAGCCGAAGAAGACCAGCACGACCGGACGGGTGGCGTCGTGCGCGAACGTGAACGACTGGCCCTGCACGTCCGTGAACGCGTCGGTCGGCTCCGGGTACGGCTCGTCGAGGACCACCCCGTGGAAGCCGTCGCTCGAGGCGCCCTGGGTGCTGATGATCGCGCCGCCCGGGTTGCTCGCCACGGGAGCCGGCGCCGAGCAGGCGACCATCGGCCCGGCGACGGCGGCCGTGAGGCAGGAGACCACGGCTGCGCGGCCGACCACCATCGACCGGCGGAGCAGGGGCATACCTGTGCGACGAGCGACGACGGGCGAAAGGTTCCCCGGACGCGTCAGCGGCCGGCGCGCACGCCGGCGGCCAGCTCGACGGCCAGAGCGCGTACGGCGGCGACGCCGGACGCCGGGTCGGGCGCGTCCAGCAGGAGCCGGACGAACGCCGAGCCGACGATCACGCCGTCCGCGTAGGCCGCGACCTCGGCGGCCTGGGCGCCGGTGGAGACGCCGAGACCGACGCTGATCGGCAGGTCGGTGGCCGGACGTACCCGGGCGACCAGCGTGCCCGCCCGGTCAGAGACCACGTCGCGTACGCCGGTGACGCCCATGGTCGAGGCCGCGTACACAAATCCCCGCGTCACCTCCGCGACCCGGGCGATCCGGGCATCGGTGGACGACGGGGCCACCAGGAAGACCGGGTCGATGCCCGCAGCCGTGACCGCGGCGAGCCACGGACCGGCCTCGTCGGGGGTCAGGTCGGGAGTGATCACCCCGGCGCCTCCGGCGGCGGCCATCGCCTCGGCGAAGGGCACCACGCCGTAGCGCTCGATCGGGTTCCAGTAGCTCATCACCACCGTGGCGGCGCCGGTCGCGGCGACCGCCTCGACCGTCTTGAGCACGTCCAGGGTGGTCGTGCCGCCGGCGAGCGAGGCCTCGACCGCCTCCTGGATCGTGGGTCCGTCCATCAGCGGGTCGGTGTAGGGCAGGCCGACCTCGACGATGTCCACGCCACCCTCGACCATCGCCACCAGGGCGTCGACGCACCCGGCGTACGAGGGGTAGCCGGCGGGCAGGTAGCCGATGAGGGCGGCGCGGCCCTGGTTCCTGGTCCGCGCGAAGGTCTCGGCCAGCGTGGTCATGGCTGCGACCCCGGCCCGTCGGTCACGATGCCGAACCACTGCGCGGCCGTGTCGACGTCCTTGTCGCCTCGGCCGGAGAGGTTGACCAGGATCGTGGCGTCCGGCCCGAGCTCGCGCGCGATGTCGACCGCACCGGCGATCGCGTGGGCGGACTCGATCGCCGGGATGATCCCCTCGGTTCGGCACAGCAGCGCGAACGCCTCCATGGCCTGCGCGTCGGTGATCGGACGGTAGGTGGCCCGCCCGATGTCGTTGAGCCAGGACAGCTCGGGCCCGACGCCGGGGTAGTCCAGGCCCGCACTGATCGAGTGCGACTCGATCGTCTGCCCCATCTGGTCCTGCAGCAGGTAGGACCGGGCGCCGTGCAGCACGCCGGGGGCCCCGCCGGTGATGGTGGCCGCGTGGCGGCCGGTCTCGACCCCGTCTCCCCCGGCCTCGAAGCCGTAGAGCCGGACCGAGGCGTCGTCGAGGAACGCGGTGAAGATGCCGATCGCGTTGGAGCCGCCACCGACGCAGGCAGCCACGGCGTCGGGGAGCGCGCCGGTCAGCTCAAGGACCTGGGCACGCGCCTCGTCGCCGATGATCCGCTGGAAGTCGCGGACCATGCGCGGGAACGGGCTGGGCCCGGCCACCGTGCCCAGCAGGTAGTGCGTCGTGTCGACGTTGGAGACCCCGTCGGGCATGGCCTCGTTGATGGCGTCCTTGAGGGTGCGTGACCCCGTGCTCACGGGGACGACCTCAGCGCCGAGCAGCTTCATCCGGATGACGTTCAGGGCCTGCCGCCGGGTGTCCTCCTCGCCCATGTAGACCACGCACTCCAGGCCGAGCAGGGCACACGCGGTGGCGGTCGCCACCCCGTGCTGGCCGGCGCCGGTCTCGGCGATCACCCGGGTCTTGCCCATCCGCAGCGTCAGCAGCGCCTGGCCCAGCGCACTGTTGATCTTGTGGGCACCGGTGTGGTTGAGGTCCTCGCGCTTGAGCAGGATCCGCGCGCCACCGGCGTGGGCGGACAGCCGCGTCGCCTCGGTGATCGGGCTCGGCCGACCGATGTACGTGCGCCCGAGGTGCTCGAGCTGAGCGCGGAACGCGGGGTCGGCCTGCGCGGCGTCGTACGCCTCGGACAGCTGGTCGAGGGCGGCGATCAGCGCCTCCGGCACGAACCGGCCGCCGTACGGCCCGAAGTGCCCAGTCGCGTCCGGCATCTGCTGCAGCTTCGCGCGGTCCTGGATGTCCGTCATGT
>JANMWN010000168.1:0-6943 GCA_031394045.1 Sporichthyaceae bacterium | reverse complement strand
GGTGGTCTTCGCGGCGTTGTTCTGCGACCAGTCGATGAACACCTTGCCCGGGCGTACCTGCTTGGCCATCTGCGCGACGACCAGGTCGGGGTGCTTGCCCGCCAGCAGCCCCGCGAGGTGCTTGGCGTACTCGCTCGTACGCTCCGCAGCAGTCGGCTCCAGCGGCACCAGCAGCTGCATCCCCTTGGACCCGCTGGTCTTCGCGTACGCGGTCAGCCCGGCGGCGGCCAGCTGCGAGCGCAGCAGCAGCGCGACCGCGCAGCACTCGACGACGGTGGCGGGCGGCCCGGGGTCCAGGTCGAGGACGAGCAGGTCGGGGTCGAGCGCGACCCCCGAGGCATCGACCCGCCACTGCGGTACGTGCAGCTCCAGCGCCGCGAGGTTGGCCGCCCAGACCAGCGTGGGCAGGTCCTCCACGAGCACGTAGTCGATCGTCGCCCGCCCCATGCCGGACCCGGGCGACGGCAGCGTGACCCGCCGGACCCACTCGGGCGTGTGCGACGGCGCGTTCTTCTCGAAGAAGGCCTTGCCCTCCACGCCGTCCGGCCACCGGGTGAAGGTCGCGGGCCGGCCCGCGACGTGCGGCAGGAGCACCGGCGCGATCCGGGTGTAGTAGTCGAGCACCTCGGCCTTGCTGAACCCGGGTGAACCGTCCACCGGCGGGTACAACGTCTTGGCCAGGTTGGACAGCGACAGCCGCCGTCCCTCGACCTCGACGGTGACCCTCGTCCCGTCTGCCGGTGCTGCCATGGTGCCGACGCTAGCCTGGTGCCTGACCGAGTTACCCGAGTGGAGGCGCGGATGCGCACGATCTGGAAGGGCACCGTGTCCTTCGGCCTGGTGACCATCCCGGTACGCCTGTACTCGGCGACGGAGGAGAAGGACGTCTCGTTCCACCAGGTACGCCGCAGCGACGGCAGCCGGATCAAGTACAAGCGGGTGGCTGCCGCGGACGGCGAGGAGGTTCCGTACTCCGAGATCGCCAAGGGGTACGAGCTGCCGACCGGCGAGGTCGTGGTGCTCACCGACGAGGACTTCGCCGACCTGCCGCTGGCGACGCAGAAGACCGTCGAGGTGCTGTCCTTCGTCCCCCTCGCCCAGGTCGACCCGATGTACTTCAACAAGTCCTACTACCTCGAGCCGGACGCACCCGCGCTCAAGGCGTACGTGCTGCTGCTGCGCGCGCTCGAGGAGGCCGGGCGGGTCGCCGTCGTCAAGGTGGCGCTGCGCCAGCGCGAGTCCCTGGGCTGCCTGCGGGCCAAGGACGGCGTGCTCGTCCTGGAGACGATGCTGTGGCCGGACGAGCTGCGTACGCCGGACTTCGACGTGCTCAAGGACGACGTCGAGGTACGCCCCCAGGAGGTCGCGATGGCGCAGAGCCTGATCGAGGCGCTGGCGGCCGACTTCGACCCGAACGAGTTCTCCGACCACTACCGCGAGGCGGTCCAGCAGCTCATCGACGCCAAGGTCGAGGGCCGCGAGGTCGTAGCCCCTGCGGCCGACGCCGAGGGTGGCGACGGCACCGTGATCGACCTGATGGCTGCCCTCCGAGCGAGTGTCGATGCTGCCAAAGCGGCACGGAGCGAACGCAGAGCGTGACCATCTACCGGGCTTTGATACGCCGACCGGGCGAACGTGCCAGCGGCGTACGTTGCTCCTCCGCCACGCCTGTCACACTCGCACCATGACCCTGGGGGGGCTGGGCGAGGACACCGGCCAAGTAGTTGCTGCGCTACGCGCCGTAGCCGGTGTGTCGGACGCAGAGATCCTGCCCGACCCGACCGGTGGACCTGGCACGCTCCGGCTCCAGCTCGCCCCCGGCGCCGACGAGGTCCTCGTCGCGACCACCGTGCACCGCCTGCTCGGTGACCGCTTCGGGCTCGGCGTCGACGCCGGCCGGGTGCAGGTCGTCGAGGAGGCCGTACCCCGCCGCACGCTCGAGTCGATCGAGGCGCTGGACCGCTTCTCCGACGACGCCGAGATCGAGCCGCCCGACGACGAGACGGATGACGCCCCTGACGCCCCCGGCGACTCGCTTGCCGACGAGCGTGGCGCCCGCCTGCTGATCCAGCGCATGCAGCTGGTCTCCGCCCGCGAGGGCGTCACCAGCGAGGTGACTCTCGAGCTCGACGGGCGCGCCCACACCGGCAGCGCCGAGGCCGCGACGACGACCTCGAGCGTGCACCGTTCGGTCGCCCTCGCGACGCTGCGCGCGGTCGAGGAGGCCGTCGGCGGCGAGCTCAAGTTCGAGCTGGAGCACCTCGAGACGACGTCGCTGGGCACCGACCGGGCCGTGGTCGTCGAGATCTCGATGATCACCAAGTACGGCAGCGAGCGCCTCACCGGTGTCAGCGCGATCCGCGAGGACGCGCGACAGGCCGTGATCCGAGCCACCCTCGATGCCCTCAACCGGCGGATCGAGACGTACCTTGTCTCAGCGTGAGCCCTTCTCCGTCTGAGCGACCCGCCCTGCCCGCTGCTCCGTGGCCGTCCGAGGCCGTGCACCTGCCCGGGTGGACCCTGTCGGTTCGCAGCGCGCCGGCCCGTCCGGCCCGTCCCGCCCGTAGCAAGGCCGATGTCTCGTCCGAGCTCGAGCCCGCCGTCATGGTGCACGGGCTGGGGGGCTCGGCGCTGAACTGGACCGACCTGATGGCGCTGCTGGCCGACCGGCTGGAGTCGCGCGCCCCCGACCTGCCCGGCTTCGGCTACTCGCCACCGCCGGACGACGGCGACTACTCGATTGGCGGACACGCGCGCGCCGTGATCTCGATGATCGAGCAGGACGGGCGCGGCCCGGTGCACCTGTTCGGCAACTCGCTCGGCGGCGCGGTCAGCACGGTCGTCGCGTCGACCCGGCCGGACCTCGTCCGTACCCTCACGCTGATCTCGCCCGCGCTGCCCGACCTCCGCCCGGGGCGCTGGCGCAGCCAGGTGGCCCTGCTGGCGCTGCCGGGCATCGGCCCGCTGATCTCGCGGCGGTTGCTGGAGATTACGCCGTCGCAGCGGGTGAAGGGGCTGATCGACCTGGTGTACGCGGACCCGTCCCTGGTCAGCCCGGAACGGTTCGCCGAGGCAGTCGTCGAGGTCGAGCGGCGGGCGACACTGCCGTACGCGATCGACGCGATGGCTGCCTCGACCCGCGGGCTGGTCAACACGTTCTTCGTCACCGGGTCGAACGCCCTGTGGTCTCATGCCTCGCGGGTCACGGCGCCGACGCTGCTGATGT
Source organism: Sporichthyaceae bacterium (assembly GCA_031394045.1). Classification (GTDB taxonomy): domain Bacteria; phylum Actinomycetota; class Actinomycetes; order Prado026; family Prado026; genus JANYIP01. Next base: position 3,717 of record JANMWN010000168.1, on the reverse strand, counting down.
ACGGCCGCGAGGACAAGCTGGTCTCGTCGAGGGTGGCGCCCAAGGCGAAGGCCTCGTTCTCCTCGGCAACGGTCGTGGTCCTGCCCAGGACCGGTCACGTTGCGCAGATGGAGAACCCCCTGCTCGTCGAACGTTTCGTCCGCACCCACCTCGCCGCCGCTGCGAACTAGCTGTGCCGATACTTCGGCTATTTCGGGGAGCCCGAACTCCAACCAGCTCTGGCGCTCCGTCGGCAAGCGCAAGTGAGTCGATGACCATGACTTGGCGGTTCGGGAGGGTTCTTAGCGGTGTCCCTCTCGCCTTCGTGGTCCTAGCTCGACAGATGATCCTTCTCGGATTCGACGACTCTCCTGCGCCCCAATTCCTCTACTTTCGAGATACCGGAACCGGCGCGAAGATCGCCAGAATAGGCCTCGGTCGTGATCTTGAGTTGGCGGATATGCGACGACAAATCGTGGAGGCGGACTTCGCCGTGCTGAGCCGCGAAGAGTTCGTGCGGACACACTTTCGTCGTTGGGAGTTGTACTAGTCGAACGATCTTCGCTGTGTCAGAGCCCACGGCTCAGGTCGGCTTGCTGGCCGGTGCTGCTGATGAGGTCAGGCTGGTGCTGCGTCGGCTCGAAACCGTGACGTTGGGGTGGGCGGGGCGCGGGGGCTCTACGCTCCGTCTCATGACGACCCCGCCGGACGTGGCCGAGATGCTCGGGCGGCTGCAGGTGCTGGCCGGGCGTACGTACGCGGTGGCCGAGCTCGGCGGGGGCCTGACGAACCGCAACTACCGCGTCACCACGACGGATGACGGCGACCAAGGTGATTACGTGGTCCGGGTGTCGTCGAACGAGTCCGGCCTGCTGGCGATCGACCGGGCCGGCGAGCGGCACAACTCGCGCAAGGCCTGGGAGGCCGGGGTCGGCGCCCCGGTGGTCGAGGCGCTGCCGGACGACAACGTCCTGGTGGTCGGCTTCCTGCAGGGTCGCACGCTGACGATGGACGACATCCGCGACGCCGCCACGATCCCGCGGATCGCCGCCTCGGTCCGCCAGCTGCACCAGGGCCCGGAGTTCGTGGGTACGTTCGACATGCGTGCGATCCGCCGTCGGTACCTCGAAATCGTGCTCAGCAAAGGTTTCCGGCTGCCACCCGACTACCTCGACCTCGCCGCCAGGGTCGAGGCGATCGAGGACGCGATGCGCCCCGGCGACGAGGTGCTGGTCCCCTGCAATAACGATCTGCTCGCCGGCAACTTCATCGACGCGGGCGACACGATCTGGATCATCGACTACGAGTACGGCGGCATGAACGAGGCGAGCTTCGAGCTCGGCAACCTGGCCGCCGAGTCGTTCCTGACCGTCGACGCGACCGAGGCCCTCGTCACCTCCTACTGGGGCGCGGCCCGGCACGACAAGCTGGCCCGTGCGCGGGCCTGGTCGCTGCTGGCACGCTACGGCTGGACTTTGTGGGCCTCGATCCAGGACGGTGTCTCGCCGATCGACTTCGACTTCTGGTCGTGGGGCATGGAGAAGTACGGCTCGGCGCGCGCCGAGCTGCTGGGCAAGGACTTCGACGACATCGTCACGGGGCTGAGCAGGGAGAGCTAGCGCATGGTCGACGTACCCCCGCGGGCCCGCATCGTCGTCATCGGCGGCGGCGTCGGCGGATCCAGCATCGCCCACCACCTCGCCAAGCGCGGCGAGACCGACGTGGTCCTGGTCGAGCGCGGTGAGCTGACCAGCGGCTCGACGTTCCACTCCGCGGGCCTGGTCGGCCAGCTCCGCGGGTCGGTGACCCTGACCCGGATGATGATGTATAGCGCCCAGCTCTACCGCGAGCTCGCCAGCGACCCCGAGACTGACCCGGGCTGGGTCGAGTGCGGCGGCCTCCGGCTGGCCTCGACCCCCGAGCGGCTCGAGGAGCTGGAGCGCCAGGTCGGCTGGGCCGAGACGTTCGGGCTCGACCTGCAGCGGGTGGCGGCCGACGAGGCTCAGGAGCTGTTCCCGCTCATGTCCACCGACCGGGTGCTCGGCGCGACGTACCTCGCCACCGACGGCTACCTCGACCCCTCGCAGCTCACCTTTGCGCTGATCAGGGGCGCCAAGGCCGCGGGCATCCGAGTGTGCGAGCGCACAAGAGTGATCGGCATCGACACCCACGACGGGGCCGTCCACCGCGTACGCACCGACCAGGGTGACATCGAGTGCGAGGTGGTGATCGACGCGGCCGGCATGTACGCCGCGGAGGTCGCGCGCATGGTCGGCGTACGCGTACCGATCATCCCCATGAGCCACCAGTACGTCGTGACCAAGCCGTTCCGGGCGGTGGCTCCCGGCGACCGGCGACTCCCCACCCTCCGCGACCCAGACCTGCTGGTCTACTACCGCGAGGACGGGGCAGGGCTGGTCATGGGCGGGTACGAGCGCGAGTCGCGGCCGTTCTCGCTGGGCGCCGACGGGCTCGACCACGTACCCGCCGACTTCAACGGGCGGCTGCTGCCCGAGGAGTGGCCGCGGCTGGAGGAGATCTACGAGAACTCGGTGGCCCGCGTCCCGGTGATGGCAGACGTCGAGATCCGCAAGATCATCAACGGCCCGGAGGGTTTCACGCCCGACAACGAGTTCTGCCTCGGCCCGACGGGGGTGCGCGGCTTCTGGGTCGCCGCGGGGTTCTGCGCCCACGGCATCGCCGGCGCCGGTGCGGTCGGCAAGGTGATGGCGGACTGGGTCGTTGACGGCGACGCCGGGATGGATCTGTGGGAGATGGACGTACGCCGCTTCGGCCGGCAGTACCTCTCGCCGCAGTACACCCTCGCCCGCGTCACCGAGAACTACGAGAGCTACTACGACATCAAGTACCCGGGGCACGAGCGCACCTCTGCGCGGCCGCTGCGGGTCACGCCGGCGTACGCGGCGCATGTGGCGGACGACGCCTTCTTCGGCGAGAAGAGCGGCTGGGAACGGGTCAACTACTACCGCTCCAACGAGGCCGGCGGCGACGAGTCGAAGCGGCCGATGGGCTGGGCGGGCAAGCTGTGGTCCCCGGCCATCGAGGCCGAGCACCGGGCGACCCGCGAGGCGGCCGGCCTGTTCGACGAGTCGTCGTTCGCCAAGATCGAGGTGGCCGGCCCCGGCGCGGCCGCGCTGCTCGACCGGCTCTGCGCCAACCGGGTCGTCAGGGGCGTCGGGCGGATCACGTACACCCAGATGCTCAACTCGCGCGGCGGGATCGAGTGCGACTTCACGGTGACCCAGGTCGGCGCGGACACCTTCTCGATCGTCACGGGTACGGCCCTCGGCGGGCACGACCTCAGCTGGATCCAGCAGCACGCACGCCGCTCGACTGGAACTGGCTCGGTATCGGTACGCGACGTCACCAGCGCCTGGACCTGCTTCGGCCTCTGGGGCCCGCGCGCCCGCGACATCCTGGCGCCGCTGACGCCGCAGAGCCTGGCGACGGCCGACTTCCCGTACATGACGATGCGCGAGACGACCGTCGGGACCGCGCCGGCCCGGCTGCTGCGGGTCACCTTCGTCGGCGAGCTGGGCTGGGAGATCTACGCCCCGGCCGAGTACGGCGCCTCGCTCTGGGCCCAGCTGCGTGCCGCGGGGGAGGGCCATGGGCTCGTGCCCTGCGGCTACAAGGCGATCGACTCGCTCCGGGCCGAGAAGGGTTACCGCTACTGGGGTTCTGACATCACGCCGGACGAGACGCCGTACGAGGCGG
>JANMWN010000078.1:0-5390 GCA_031394045.1 Sporichthyaceae bacterium | reverse complement strand
GAGCGTGCCCTGCTGGCCCGTACCGAGGCCGGCTGCTCGGCTCCCGTCGGCGCGCTCGCCGAGGTGGTCAACCTGGGGTCGTCCGACCCCGAGATCTTCCTGCGGGCCGCGGTCGGTACGTCCGACGGGACCGTCAGGCGCGTGTCCATCACTGGCCCTCTCGGGGACCCCGTCGGGCTGGGCCACCAGCTCGCCGACCGGTTCCTGGGCGAGGGGGCCGCAGGGCTATGGGGAGTGCGAGTCAGGTGACCAGTCCAGCACGCAAGAAGCCGGTGGTGGCGATGGGGAGTGTGGCCTTCGTCGGGGCCGGGCCCGGTGATCCGGACCTGCTGACCCTGCGGGCGAGCAGCCTGCTGGCAGCGGCCGACGTCGTGCTGCACGACTCCGACGTCCCCGCCGAGCTGCTCCTCGGCGCCCGCCCGGACGCACGCGTCGTGGCGGTCGGCCTCGGCGCCGACGGCCAGCCGCTCGCGCACGCGGCCAGGGCCAAGCTCGCCGTGGACGCCGCCAAGGAGGGCCACGTCGTGGTCCGGCTGCTCGAGGGAGACCCCGGGCTGTTCGGCGGCCTCGGCGAGGAGGCGTCCGCCTGCGCCAAGGCCAAGGTGCCGTTCGAGGTCGTACCCGGCGTCTCGTCCGTCACGGCCGTGCCCGCGTACGCCGGCCTGCCGCTGACCACGAGCCGCGACCGTGAGGTACGTGTCATCGACGCTGCTCGACCCAACCTCGACTGGTCCGCCCACGCGGCGCCCCACGTCACCCTGGTCCTGCTGCACGCCGTCGAGACGATCGCCGACGTGGCCGCGGCCCTGCTCGCGGCCGGGCGCGCGGGCGCCACCCCCGTCGCGCTCACCCGCGCCGGCACCACGACCGCGCAGGTCACCCTCACCTCGACGCTCGAGCGGGTCGCGCTCGACGTGCGTACCCAGCGCTTCGCCGGCCCCGCCGTCGTCGTCGTCGGCGAGGTCGTGGCGATGCGCGAGAAGCTGTCGTGGTTCGAGACCCGCCCGCTGTTCGGCTGGCGGGTCCTGGTGCCGCGTACCAAGGAGCAGGCCGGCGCCCTCTCGCAGCGGCTGCGCACGCATGGCGCCGTCGCCGAGGAGGTCCCGACGATCTCGGTCGAGCCGCCGCGCACGCCGCAGCAGATGGACCGCGCCGTCCAGGGCCTGGTCTCCGGTCGCTACCTCTGGGTCGCGTTCACCTCGGTCAACGCCGTCCGGGCCGTACGCGAGAAGTTCGAGGAGTACGGCCTCGACGCCAGGGCCTTCGCCGGGGTCAAGGTCGCAGCCGTCGGCGACCAGACCGCGGCAGCGCTGCGGGCGTTCGGCGTCCAGCCGGACCTGGTCCCCGCTGGTGAGCAGTCCAGCGCCGGGCTGCTCGAGGACTGGCCCGCCTACGACGAGGTCTTCGACCCCATCAACCGGGTCTTCCTGCCCAGGGCCGACATCGCGACCGAGACCCTCGTGGCCGGCCTCGTCGAGCTCGGCTGGGAGGTCGACGACGTCACGGCCTACCGCACGGTGCGGGCCGCCCCGCCCGCCGCACCGATCCGTGAGGCCATCAAGGGCGGCGGCTTCGACGCGGTCGTGTTCACCTCGTCGTCGACCGTGCGCAACCTGGTCGGCATCGCCGGAAAGCCGCACACCACGACGGTGATCGCGTGCATCGGCCCGCAGACGGCCAAGACCGCCGAGGAGCACGGGCTGCGCGTCGACGTGCTGTCCGAGACCCCGTCGGTGGAGGCGCTGGTCGAGGCGCTGGCCGAGTTCGGCGCCGCGATGCGCGTCGCGGCGGTCGAGGCCGGCGAGGCCAGCTGGCGGCCGTCCCGTCGACGCGCGGGTGCGCGCCGCCGGGCCAAGTAGGCGCCGTGGCCTTCCCCGACGAACGGACCCGGCGGCTGCGTCGTACCCCGGCGATGCGACGGCTGGTCGCGCAGACGCGGCTGGCTCCAGGCGACCTGGTGCTGCCGCTGTTCGTCAAGGAGGGGCTGTCCGAGCCGCACCCGGTCGGCGCCATGCCAGGGGTCTGGCAGCACACCCGCGACTCGCTGCGCAAGGCAGCGGCCGAGGCGGTCGAGGCCGGTGTCGGTGGGCTGATCCTGTTCGGGATCCCCGAGGTCAAGGACGCGACCGGCTCGCAGGCGGACGCCGACGACGGCATCGTCCAGGTGGCGCTGCGCGACCTCGCGTCCGACCTCGGCGACTCGACCGTACTCATGGCCGACCTCTGCCTGTGCGAGTACACCGACCACGGGCACTGCGGGCCGCTGACCACCGACGGCGAGGTCGACAACGACGCGACCCTGCTGCGGTACGCGTCGCTGGCGCTCGCCCAGGCCGCGGCCGGCGCCCACGTGATCGCGCCGTCGGGGATGCAGGACGGGCAGGTCGGGGCGATCCGCCGGGCGCTGGACGCGGCGGGCTACGACGCGACCGCGATCCTGGCCTATGCCGTCAAGTACGCCTCGGCCTTCTACGGTCCCTTTCGCGAGGCCGCCGAGTCGGCGCCGTCGTTCGGCGACCGGCGCAGCTACCAGATGGACCCGGGCGGGCCCGACGAGGTCATCCGCGAGGTGCGGCTCGACCTCGCCGAGGGCGCGGACATGGTCATGGTCAAGCCCGCCCTGCCGTACCTCGACGTCGTCCGGCGGGTACGCGATGCCGTCGACGTACCCGTTGCGGCGTATCAGGTCTCGGGCGAGATGGCGATGCTCGAGGCCGCGGCCGCCAACGGCTGGCTGGAGCGCGACCGGGCGATCCTCGAGACGCTGACCTCGATCCGCAGGGCCGGCGCCGACATCGTGCTGACGTACTGGGCCACCGAGGTCGCCCGCTCCCTCCGATAGCGCGGACGTCTCGTTTGATCTAGCACCACCAACCGCACTCGCTATCCGGGTCTGACCGAGGGGCGAGCGGCCAGCTCGTCGACGGCGAGCGGGAACTCGGGTCGGCCGAGGAACCCCGAGTGGCCACAGACCTTGGCGTACGAGCCGTCAGCCCCGCGCGCCAGCGACAGCGGGTCAGTGAGCTCGCGGTCGATGCCGCCGGCCATGCCGGAGGCGACCCAGGACCCGATCGGGTCGCTCTCGGCCCACAGGTTCACCCAGCGCCCGTCGACCGACGAAAGCGCGAGGGTGAAGGCTTCGTCGTTGAAGTACGCCGGGAAGAACCGGGCGTAGAGGCGGCGCAGCGGCGCGCCGTACGTGAGCAGGGCTGTCTGGGATGTCTCGGCCTTTGCCAGCTGAAGGACAGCGGCGACGACCAGGATGCTGCCCTGGCTGTGGCCGGAGAGGATCACCCGGTCACCTTCGCGCGTGGTCAGCTGACCGACGCGCTCGGCCAGGGCTGGGACGGCCTGCTCGCCGTAGCAGGGAGGCGTGAGCGGGTGATTGGCGCGCGGCCAGAACGTCGCGACGTCCCACAGGATGCCGACGGTCCGGCGCACCTTCGGGTTGCGGAACGCGAGGAACCCCAGTGACACGACTCCCGCGGCGGTGGCGGCGATGAGCGTGACACCGGGCGCCGTCAGCCACACCAGGCCGAAGCGGTAGTCGAGGCTGAGGTCGGACCGGAGGTAGGTCGCCAGGCCCCACACCATGGTCGCGGTCGCGGCTGTGGCCGTGGCCCCGAGCACGACACCGGCCCGATCGGTGACGGAGGCCCACGCCCAGGTGCCGGCGACGCGTCGCACCGCCGGATCGTCGTGGCCGCCACCGGGATGCTGCTGCTCGACCTGCGTGACGAGGGCACGGGTACGCATGCGAGCGCTCAGCACGGCGAGTGCGGCCACGAGCAGGGTGACCCCGAGGACGATGACGGCCGCTGCCCCTGCCCAGAAGAACGGCGGCGGCACGATCAGCGGCAGCCGCTCGTCGAGCAGGGCGACCTTGGTCTGCAACGGCACACCGGGGTCGGCCAGCTGATCACTGCGCTGCTTCAGCGCTGCGATGGCGGCCAGCCGCGAGGTCGCCGTCGAGCCGAGGTAGCGCGACACCCAGACGTCGATGCCCACGCTCAGCGCCCCGGCGACGAGCCAGGCGAGCAGGGCCATCACTGGCGCGGCGAACCCCAGCAGCGCCACGCGGTAGCCGTCAGGCGTACGACCGAGCCGCCAAGGACGAACCGTGGCCACGCACAAGGCCAGGGTGGACAGGAGCGCGCCCTGGACGACGAGCATCGTGTTGATGGCGATGCGGAGGTCCGGCAGGTAGCCGGGCCCGGAGGGGTAGTTGGCCGGCGACCAAAGGACCACGGCGATGCTCGCAACGAGCAGCGCCACGGCGACCTTCCGAAGTGTTGCCAATGGCCAGGTGTACCGCTCCGCGCTGCGGCCGCCCCGGCTGGTGGTGGCGTTGGAGGAGGTGGCGACGACGGCCACGCCGACTGCGAGTGCCTCGAGCGCGAGGAGCACTACGGCTGCGCTGCGCCCAGGGCTCCGCTCGCCGAAGCGGACGACCGGGCCGACGGTGAGCGCGCCGAGCCCCGCGCACCAGGCGGTGATGTGGGCCGAGCGCAGCCGGCCGGTCGAGCTGTCGCCTGACCAGAAGTGATCGTCGGCAAGCGGGCAGTCGCCCTCGCGTACGGCGGGCTCGGGCAGCGCAGGGGCGACGGCGTGCCGGCGGACGTGGCCCAGCCACCACAGCAGGAGGACGAGCAGGCCGGGGAGTGCGGCAGCGAGCGCGAGCCGTTGGCCAGGGGTCCAGTCGGCGATGAGGCCGGCCGGCCCGAGTCTGCGGGCGCAGCGCGGCACCGGGGCGCACTGCCAGGCCGCCAGGTCCATCGTCACCGTAGCCGTCGCGGCGAGCATCATCATCGTCAGCGTGAGGCCGAGCAGCCGCAGCAGCGCGACGGAGACCGCGCCGATCCGCTCGTGCCGGCGGTACGGCGGCAGCATCCAGTGAGCGACGTTGACGAGCGTGAAGGGCAGCAGCAGCAACCACAACGCACGGGTGGCCGGCCCCGATGTGAGCTGCCCCCAGGCGTACGCCTCAAGGTGTCGCTGGTCGGGCTCGTCGCGCGTGCTGCCGCCCGGGTACCAGCGCCGCCAGAACCCGGCTTTGACGGCACCACCGACACGCTTGATCAGGTCGGCGGGCTGGTCGAGCATCTGCTCTGGCGGTGTCCCGGAGACCCCGTGCACGCGTAGCTCGGTGACCCCATGGACCGTCTCGTCCAGCTCCATGTCCCCCTGAGTCGCGGGGGACCCGCCTGATACGCGCACTGCGCGCGACCTCCGTGCTGAGATGTTCAGCCGGGGCTGAGAGGATGGCAGGCGTGACCTTCCCGTTCGACGCCCCGGCCTCCGAGTCGCTGTTCGGCCGCGCCCTCGAGGTGACGCCGGGCGGGGTCAACTCGCCGGTGCGCGCCTTCCGCGCCGTCGGCGGTACCCCTCGC
>JANMWN010000069.1:0-2162 GCA_031394045.1 Sporichthyaceae bacterium | reverse complement strand
TTCGACGCAGTCCTCGACGACGCCATCGCGGAGGCCCTGGACGGTGCCGAGCACCTGTTCCTGTCGATCGACATTGACGTCGTGGACCCGTCTGCCGCGCCTGGTACGGGATCGCCGGAACCGGGCGGCCTGACGAGTCGTGAGCTGCTGCGCTCGGTCAGGCGGATCGCCGCCGAGGTCGGCATCGTGGGCATGGACATCGTCGAGGTCAGCCCGCCGTACGACTCCGGCAACAACATCACCTGCATCCTGGCGCACCGGGCCGTGATGGAGGCACTGACCGGCATTGCCATGAACAAACTGGGGTTGACGCAGCCGAACTATCTCGACCCGCGGGCTGCCGGTGGACCGTCGGTGGGCGGGATCATCGAGTACAAGCCGCCGGTACGGCCCGACACCTGATCCCACCGGACCGGCTCGACGAGGGCGCCGGGCGATACTGCCGCAGGATGGCGTCAGTTCTCAACTCCGCGCAAGGAGCCAGCCGTGAGGCACTGTGCGATGATGTCGGGCCAGCCGCATTGGCTCGATGATGGCTGCGTCCGGGATCCCGTACCTCCTGCTCTGGTAGCGCGCCTCGAGCCCGTCGTCGGCGCGGAGCTCGTGATCCACACGCCGGCAAGGGCAGGCAAGTCCGCGATCATCCTGCCTGCGTGCTGCCGGTGGCCGGGCACCCGATGATTGTGTCGAATAGTGTCGAACGCTTTGCTGGCTCTTCGCAGTTGAGGGTGTAGAGCTGGCGGCGCGAGGATGTCCCGAGTCTCAAGGAACTTCGGTGGCGATCCGGGGTGAACACTACGCAGCGGCTCCGACAGTGTCGGTGGGCGCAGCTGTCACGGGGTGAGCGTGCCGGTGGAGCGCCGCGACGAGTTGGGGCATCTGCTTGCAGCCCTTGATCCGGCGGAAGGATCGTTCGGCGTTGAGCATCCCAGCGGCGGTCCAGCGCAGCACCATGTGCCCGTCACGCCAGCGGGTCACGTTCCGGTTCGTGGTGCGGGCGATCGAGATCATCGACTCGACCGGGTTCGAGGTCACCAGGGTCTTGGCCAGGCGCCCGTCGATGCCCAGGCGGGCGACGGTGAACATCTCCTCAAGTCCCTCGCGCAGCGAGTTCGCCGAACGGGGTAGGTGTTCTCGAGCAGCCCAGCGAGGTGCTTGGCGTTCTGAAGTCCAACAGCGCCTTCTCCTCGTCCGGCAGGTGATCGGCGACGTTGCGCCGCTGATGCAGCGGCCACGAGAGAGCAGGTCAGCGAGCATCGAGCGGACCACGGTCTTGTTCTCGGTCGCGCCGTCCCACAACCCGACCGGGACCTTGCCTCCGTCCGCGGTGATGCCCAGGGCCACGATCACGCACCGCCCGGCCATGTGCTCCCCGTCGAGCATCAGCACCTTGATGCTCAGCTCGGACAGGTCCCGGGCCAGCAGCTCGGCCAGCGCGGTCTCGGTCTCCTTGATGAACCGGCGCGAGACCGCCGACCGGCCCGTCGAGGACGCGCCTGCCAAGACGTCCTTGCCCACCGGCTCGCCGATCCGGGTGTGGCGACGGGTCGCGACCCCGGCGAGCATCCGCTCGAGCACGACCTGGCCGAGCAGGTCGTCGGCGGTGAACGCGGTGTAGGTGTCCAGCGGCACCTCATGCCCGTCGAGAGTGCGAGCCTGCGGCCGGCTCACCGCCACCCGTCGACCGCCCAAAGTCAACGAGCCCTTCCCGGTGCCGTGGCGCACCGCCTCCCGCTGCGGGTCGTGGCGGCCCTTCGGCCCTGTCGCAACAGTGATCTCGGCCTCGAACATCGCCGCCATCACGGCCATCCCCGCGGCCACACTCATCGCGAGCAGACCCTCCCGGGCCACCCCAGCGATGTCAGCCAGCGCGAGACTGACCTCCTCCGGCAGGCCACCCACGTCCACGGCCTGGTCCTGCGTCACGAGCTGAACGTTCCTCGGTACGGTCTTCACAGCGGTCCCCTTGATCTGGTCGGGTCGACTTGGCGGTCGCCCAACACCTACCGCGAGGCAGGCATCAGGCGGGGGACCGCCACCTCAAATTCCACGAAGACCGGGACAACCTCGAGTCGGGTCAGAACCACCAGCAGGTCGAGGCCACGAGCCTCAACCGCTCAAGCCACCCCGCTCAAGTGCAAGCCCGTTTGACGCACGGTCCT
>JANMWN010000058.1:0-6969 GCA_031394045.1 Sporichthyaceae bacterium | reverse complement strand
GAGGTGCTCGTTCAGCTCGCCGTCGAGCTGGACGACGTCGCCGACCAGGTTGGCCACGGTCTTGTCGAGCTCGGGGAACGGGCCGCGGGCCCGACGGAGCGCACGCTCGGCCAGCTGGAACCGGGTCGCGTCGGCCAGCAGCCGGGCGGACGGCTCGACCCCGATCCACAGCCCGTGCTCGCGCAGCAGTCGCCCGGCGTACGCGTGGTAGGTCGCGACCGTCGGCTCCAGGTCGACGTCGGCGACCGCGAGCGGACCCCCGGCCTTGCGCAGTGCGTCCCGGATCCGTGCGGCCAGCTCGGCGGCCGCCTTGTTGGTGAAGGTGAGCCCCAGGATCTGCTCGGGCACGACCTGGCCGGACACGACCAGCCAGACCACCCGCGCGGCCATCACGGTCGTCTTGCCCGAGCCCGCGCCGGCGATGACGACAGCAGGTTCGAGCGGTGCGGTCGCCGCCGCGAGCTGCTCGTCGGTAAAGGGCACGCCGAGCAGGTCGCGCAGCATCGTCGGGTCGAGTGCCACCGGATCCACGGCGTCGGCCGGGTCAGGGGTCGAGGGCTGCGTCGGCGTCACGGCACGACCTGCCGTCCCTCGTCGCGGGTCGGGCAGACCGAGTGGAAGTCGCAGAAGCGGCACCACTCGTTAGGCCGCGGCGAGAAGTCCTCGGCCACCAGCTTGCGCACCGCGGAGTCGAGCACCTTGCTCATCCAGGTACGTTCCGGGTCGTCCTCGGCGTCCGGGCCGAGCGCCGGCTGCGACTGGACCAGCGGCGTACCCGGGGCACCCTTTGCGTCGTTGCGCAGCTGGACCAGCTCGGCCCCGCCGCTGCCCGTGTGCCCGTCGACCGCGCCCTCGAGGACGGCGATCTGGTAGACCCCGAGCTGGACGTGCTCGACCACCTTGCCCGTGGCCGGTGGGGTCTTGGACGTCTTGAGGTCGACCACGTGGACGAAGCCGTCGACGTCGATCTCGACGCGGTCCATCATCCCGCGCAGCGCCACCAGCCGGGACCCGACGGTGATCTCGACGCGGAAGTCGTGCTCGGTCCCGAGCAAGGTGCGGCCGCGGTCCGCGGTGTGCCACCGGATGAAGCGCGCCAACGCGGCGTGCGCGTGCGCCTTCTCCTGGGTGGACCGCCAGGGCGCCTCGAACGCGAGCTGGTTCCAGACCGAGTCGACCAGGTCGTCGAGCTGCTCCAGCCCCGGCGGGTCCGCGGACCGGGCGACCTCGTGGGCCAGTGCGTGCACGATCGAGCCGAACCCGAGGGCGGTCGACCGCGCGCTGTCGGCGTGCACCTCGTGGCCGAGGAACCAGCGCAGCGGGCAGTCGTCAAGCCCGGCCAAGGACGAGCCGGAGAGCGCGATCGGCCGCTCCTCCGGGTAGAGCGGGACGTCGGGATCGGTGACCTCGGCGACCCCCCACCAACGGTCCGGGTCAGCGGCGGGTACGAGGCTGACCGTACCCTCGCGCCCGGCGGCCAGGGTCGCCAGCCGCTCGGCCGCCGAGCGGCGCAACGCCTCGGTGCGGGTCCCGTCGGACGCGATCGCCCGCAGCTCGGAGACCAGGGCGGGCAACGTCATCGCGCGCCTCGGCCGATCACCGACCACCACGGGCGCCACGCCCAGCTCGGCCACGAACCGCGACGGTCGTACGCCGTCGTCCTCGGGCGAGTCCACCGCCGTCAACACCAGCCGGCGGCTGGCCCGGGTCACCGCGACGTAGAACAGGCGCCGCTCCTCGGCCAGCCGGGCCGAGAGGGGCAGCGGCTCGGTCAGCCCGTCGGCGCCGAGCCGGTCGGCCTGCAGCAGCGAGCCGCGGTGCCGCAGGTCCGGCCAGACGTCCTCCTGCACGTCGACCACGACGACCACCGCCCACTCCAGCCCCTTGCTTCGGTGGGCGGTCAGCACGCGTACGCCCTCGCCCCGAAGCCCTTGTTCAGCAAGGGTGTCGGCCGGGATCTGCTGGGCCTCGAGCTCGTCGAGGAAGACCCCGATGCCCCGACGCTCGGCCCGCTCGGCGTCCCTGGCAGCGACGTCGAACAGCGCGACGACCACGTCGAGGTCGCGGTCAGCGGACCTCCCGGCCGGACCGCCGGCCATCGACAGCCGCTCCAGGTGCCGGGGCCACGGGGTGGCGTCCCAGAGGGACCACAGCACGTCATAGGCACTGGCACCGGAGGTCGCCAGCGCGCGGGCTCTGGCAAGCATCCGCCCCAGCCGTACGGCCGAACCGACGACCGGGTCGTCGGGGCCGCCGAACGACACCAGCCGCTCGGGCTCCGCGACCGCCTCGCGCACCAGCTCCTCGCTCGGCCGCGGCAGCCGACCTAGCGGGGTCTCCTCGGTGACCGACGCGGCACGCTCCTCCTCGCGCAGCAGCCGCCCCAGCCGGCGCAACCGGCTCACGTCCGCGCCGCCGAGCGGGGAGACCAGCAGCGTGCGAGCGACGTCGGCGGTCAGCGTCTCGGGGTCGGCGACCGCCCGCAGCGCCAGCAGCAAGGGGGCTGCGGCGGCCTCGCGCGAGAGTGGCAGCTCGTCACCGGCCACCTCGAGGGGAACTCCGGCCGCGCCGAGCACCCGACGGACGGACGGCACCGAACGGGCCCCCGAACGCACGAGAACCGCCATCGACGACCAGGGGGTCCCGTCGTCCAGGTGCTCGCGCCGGAGCAGGTCGGCCACGGCCTCGAGCTGACCGCCCAGCGACGGGAAGGTGAGCACCTCGACCAGCCCGGCGTCGCGGCCCTCGACCACGGACAGCGCCCGGTGCTCGCGCAGGTGGGCCGAGAGCCCGGCCCCCGCCAGCGGCATCCGGCGCGCCACCTCTCGCGAGGCGGCCAGCAATGTCGCGCCGGCCCGACGGGAGACCCGGAGCGTGCGTACCTCGGCGGCAGAGCCGTGGGCCTGCCGGAACCGGTCGCGGAACTCGAGCAGCCCACGTACCTCCGCGCCGCGGAAGGCATAGATCGACTGGTCGGGGTCGCCGACAACGACGAGGTCGCGGCCGTCCCCCGCCACCGCGCGCAGCAGCCGCTCCTGGGCCGTGTCGGTGTCCTGGTACTCGTCCACGACGACCAGGTCGTAGCGCCCGCGCAGGTGCGCCTGCCCGTCGAGCGTCTCGGCGTACGCCACCGCCCGGTGGATCAGCTCGCCGTAGTCGAGCAGGCCCTGGGCATCGAGCACGTCGAGGTACTCGGCCAGGAAGTCGGCGGCCGCCACCCAGTCGCCTCGTACCGGGCCGGCCAGCCTGCGCAGACCCTCGGGCTCCATGCCCAGACCGCGGGCCCGCGACAGCAGGGCGCGGACCTCGTCGGCGAAGCCACGGGTGCGGAGCGCGACCGCGAGCTCGTGCGGCCAGTCGACGCTGCCCTCGGCGAGGTCCCCGGCGAGCAGGTCGCGGACGACGACGTCCTGCTCGGGGCCGGAGAGCAGCCGCAGCGGGCGCCCGACGTCCTCGGGCGACCGGGTCTCGCCGGCCAGCGCGTACGCGAACGCGTGGAAGGTCCACGCACTCTGCGCCATCACCGTCTGACCCAGGCGTGCCGAGATCCGGTCGCGCAGCTCGCCGGCAGCCTTGCGGCCGAAGGTCAGCGTCAGGATGCGGTCGGGGTCCGTGCCAGCCGCGACCCGGGCCGCCACCGCCTCGACCAGCGTCGTGGTCTTGCCCGTCCCCGGACCCGCGAGCACCAGCAGCGGGCCGTGACCGGCGCGTACGACCAGGTCGACGACCGCCTGCTGCGAGGCGTCCAGGACCGGCGGCGCATCGACGCGCTGCGGCGGTCGGACCAGCCGGTACGCCGGCCGATCCCCCGTGGTCCTGGTCATCCGGTCATCCCACCAGACGGGGCAGACAGGTCGGCACCCCCGTCCCAGCGCCCTCGCGCCATGTCCACCCGCGAGCCTCCGCCGGACAACGGCGCCCCCTCGGCGCGGAGGTGCTCGAGGGCCTCGCGCTCCAGCCCCTCGGCGGGGTGGCCGCTGGCCCGTACCACCCGCCACCACGGCACCGGGCTGCCCCAGAGCGCCATCACCCGGCCGACCTGGCGGGGCCCACCCTCGCCCAGAAGCTCGGCGATGTCGCCATAGGCGAGCACGCTCCCAGCCGGGATCCGCTCTACGACGTCGAGGACCCGCTCGGCGAACGGAGGCGGGAACCGGGCTTCCACGGGCGGATCATCCCAGCACTGGACCCCGGGGATGGGAGACTCGCCAACGTGAGTCACGAGGCGGAGGAGACGACCAACGCGCGCGGCGTCGTCGTCGTGGAGCCGCCGCTCGCCAGAAGGGCCAGACGACCCGCGGACCTGGCCCGTCTGATGGTCAGCATCGTGGTGCTCGCGCTGCCCCTCGTGCTCGGCAACGTGGCCGCCGGGACCTCGACCGGGCTCGAGCAGGACATCTTCCGGTCGACCAGCGGCCTGCCCAAGGTCGCGCTGTTCATCGTCACGTACGCCGCCAGCATCGGCGTCCTCGCGCTGCCCGTGGGCCTGGCCCTGGACCTGCTCGTACGCCGGCGGCCCTGGCAGCTGCTCGACGCCCTGGTGGCGGCGACCGTGGCAGCCACGGCGGCGTACGGGTTCCGGTACTGGATCGAGCACCAGAACCCCGGGCGGCTGCTCGAGGCGCTGACCAAGGAGCTCGACTCCGGCTTCCGGTCCAGCCCGGTGCAGGGGCTGCTGGCCGGCATCGTTGCCTTCCTCTGCCTCGCGCAGATCAGCGGTCGCCGGCTCTGGCAGCTCATGGCCTTCGTCTCGCTCGGCTCGGTATCGGTGTTCGGCGTGCTGTCCGGGCGGGTGACGGCGCTCTCGCAGGTGGTGTCGTTGCTCCTGGGCTGGACCGTCGGGCTCGCGGTGCGGTACGCGATCGGCGCTGCCAGCACCCGCCCCCAGGGCATCGAGGTCGCTGACGCTCTCCAGGCGGCCGGTACCCCGGTCGTCCGGCTCGAGCGGATCTACGAGGACACGGACGAGCCGCGGCGCTACCTCGGCAAGCAGCCGGACGGCCGGGTGATCCGGGTAGCCGTCCTCGACCGCGACACGTACGGGTCCGCGCTGGCCTACCGCTTCTGGCGCCGGGTACGCCTGCGCGGGCCGGCCACGCGGCGGTCCTTCCTGACCGTCCGTAGCGCGATCGACCACGTGGCCCTGATGTCGTTGTACGTACGCAAGGCAGGCGTATGCACTCCGGACCTGATCGCCGTCTCCGAGGTCGGACCCTTCGCGGCTTTCGTGGCGTTCCGCAACCTCGAGGGCAAGAGCCTCGCGTCATACGAGGAGACGTTGCGGGACGAGACCCAGCCGGACCCCGAACCGCTGGAGGACGAGCTGCTCGGGCAGATCTGGCAGTCGCTGAAGCTGTTGCAGGAACGCAAGATCGTGCACCGCGGGCTCACTGCCGACAACATCCTGCTCACCGAGGGCGGGGGCGTCGCGCTGCTCGAGGTGAACTCCGGTGAGATCGCCGCCTCGGACCTCGCGCTCCGGCTGGACACCGTGCAGCTGCTCACCACGGTCGGGCTGATCGTCGGGCCCGAGCGCGCGGTGCGGTCGGCCGTGGACGTCCTCGGCCCCAACCCGGTCATCGACGCGCTGCCGCTGCTGCAGAAGATCGCGCTGTCGAGGTCGACCCGGTCGTTGCTCAAGGCGCACAAGGGACTGCTGCACGACCTGCGTACCCAGATCATCGACGTGACGCCGGCCGACCCCGAGGTCGAGGAGATCAAGCTCGAGCGGCTGTCGGCCCGCGGCGTCATCGCGGTGCTCGGTGGCGCCGTCGCCGTCTACTTCATCGCCACCCAGTTCACCCAGGTCGACTTCTCCAAGTTCCGCAGCGTCGACTGGTTCTGGGCGACGCTCGCGCTGGCCTTCGCGTTCCTCACGTACCTCGGCGCGGGCATGACCTGCGCGGGCTTCGTGATCGCCAAGATCAGCCTGTTCCGGGCCACCTTGACGCAGTACGCCGTCGGTTTCGCCGGTCTGCTGGCTCCGACCGCGGTCGGGACGGTGGCGATCAACGTCCGCTTCCTCGAACGTTCCGGCGTAGACCCGGCCGTCGCGGTCAGCAGCGTGGGCCTGGTGCAGCTCATCATGTTCGTCGGGCACATCGTGCTGATCGTGCTCTTCGGTGTGCTCGCGGGGACAGGCGCGGAGAGCTCGTTCGCCCCGCCGGTGGGCGCCGTGATCGCCGTCCTCGTCGTGGTGATCCTGGCCATGATCGGGATCTCGCTGCCGCCGGGACGCCGGCTCCTGCAGGCCCGGGTACGGCCGCTGCTCAGCCGGGTGATCCCCCGCCTGGTCGCCGTCTTCCAGGTGCCGTCGAAGCTGGCCATGGGTGTCGGCGGTGCGCTGCTGCTCAACCTGGCGTACATCGGTGCGCTGTACGCCTCGGTGCGGGCGTTCGGTGGTGCGCTGACGATCCCCGCGGTGGCTGTCGTCTACCTGGCCGGCTCGGTGGTGGGCGCGGCCGTACCCACCCCCGGTGGCATCGGCGCGATCGAGGCGGCCATGGCGGCCGGGCTCACCGCGGCTGGGCTGCCCGGGTCGATCGCGGTCTCAGCGGTGCTCATCTACCGGATCGCGACGTTCTGGATCCCGATCCCGATCGGCTGGCTGTCGCTGACGTACCTGCAGAAGAAGGGCGCGCTCTGAGATCTGGCTGGACCAGTACGTGTCGATTCTTGTTGCTCCGGCAGCAACGATCGACACGACCTCAGCCGACCAGGACGGCGCGGGCCTCCTTGACCGGGACGATCAGCGGCGCGGTCTGGGTGATGTCCGGCCCGGTCACCTCGAACGGGCCCGCACCATCGACCCAGAACTGACCCACCCACGTCGCTGTTACCCGTACCTGACAGTCCGCCTGCGCCAGGTACGTGTGCGCGACGCTGGTGTCCGGCCAGCCCCCGCCCGGCACCGTGAACACCCCGCTGGTCCCGTCGCCGAAGTCCCACCGCCAGCTCGCCCGCGCCTCC
>JANMWN010000019.1:0-4801 GCA_031394045.1 Sporichthyaceae bacterium | reverse complement strand
GGGCGGCTGCAGCTGTTGGAGGGCATACGGAGGGCATGAGCCCTTCCACGATCGCTTCGAGGGACGCCGTTTCCAGTGTTTGCCCTGGTAAGACGTGGAGCCGCCTCAGGGAGTCGAACCCTGGACCTACGCATTACGAGTGCGTCGCTCTGCCGACTGAGCTAAGGCGGCGGCTTGCCCCGAAACGCCCCGGGACACGAGCGCAGAGTCTACATGCGCAGCGGACGGTGCTGGCTGCGGCCGGCTCAGCGGCAGACGGTGCCGTCGGCGGGCAACGTACCCGACACCAGGTACGCATCGACGGCCTTGTCGATGCAGCCGGACCCGCGCGAGTAGGCAGTGTGCCCGTCGCCCACGCGGGTCAGCAGCCGGCCGGACGAGAGCTGCTCGGCCAGGTTGACCGCCCACTGATACGGCGTCGCCGGGTCACGCGTCGTACCCACGACCAGGATCGGCGCGGCCCCCACGGCGTGCAACGCGTGCGGCACGATGCCGGAGTGCACCGGCCAGACGGTGCACGGTACGTCTCCCCACGCGAAGTACGCCCCCAGCACCGGCGACACCGCGTCGAACTCGGTGCCCAGCGTGCTGAAGTCGGCGAGGGTCGAATGGTCCGGCCGGTCCAGGCAGTTGACGGCGTAGTTGGCCTCGGTCTCGTTCGAGCTGTAGTGGCCGTTGGCGCCCCGGTTGCTGTACTGGTCGGCGATCGCGAGCAGGATGTCGGGGTTGCCCTTGTTCGCCTCGGACAGCGCGGTCCGCAGCACGGACCAGCCGTTCTGCCGGTCGTACAACGGGTACAGGACACCCAGCACGACAAGCGACTGCGTGACCAGCCGCCCGGTGCTGCTGCGCATCGGGTCGGAGTCGGCCTTGGTGATCAGTGCGTCGACGGCCTGGCGCCCCTGCGCCACTGTCGAGCCCACCGGGCAGCTGGGCCGCTGCACGCAGTCGGCGAGGAACGCCTGCAACGCGGTGTCGAAGCCGCTGAGCTGGCCGCGCGCCAGGCCGGCGGCGCTGAGCGAAGGGTCGAGCGCACCGTCGAGCACGAACCGGCCAACCTTGTCGGGGAATTCGTCCGCGTACGTCGCACCGAGGAAGGTGCCGTACGACGCGCCGTAGTAGGTGAGCTTCGGATCCCCCATGACGGCCCGGATGACGTCCATGTCGCGGGCCGCGTCCACGGTGCCGATGTGCGGCAGCAGCGCCGCCGACCGCGCCTGGCAGCCATCGGCGAACGCCTTGCTGATGGCCAGCAGACCTTGCTCCTCGGCGGGGCTGTCCGGCGAGCCGTCGTACCCGATGAGCGCGTCCAGCTGCTTGTCGTCGATGCAGCGTACCGGTGTGCTGGAGCCGACCCCGCGGGGGTCGAAGCCGACGATGTCGTACGCGTCGCGGACCGCCCGGCCGAAGGTGTTGGCCGCCCCACGCGCGAACTGGACGCCGGAGCCACCTGGGCCACCGGGGTTGATCAGGAGGGCGCCGATCCGGTGCGCCTGGTCGCGGGCCGGCAGCCGGATCAGGCTGAGCGAGATCGTGGCGGCATCGGGGTGCGCGTAGTCGAGCGGCACTGAGATGGTCGCGCACTGGAAGCCCTGCTTGCAGTCCGGCCATGCCGGCCGCTGGGCGTAGAAGCGGCCCAGGTCGGGCGTCGGTGCGACGGTCGAACCCGGCTTCGGCGTGGGTGCGGGTACGTCGACCGGAGCGCTCCCGCCGGTGCACGCGGCCAGCAGAAGGGCCAGCGTCGCGGCGAGAGCGGTGGCTGCGACACCTGATCGTCGGGGGAAGCGCACGCAGGTCCTCAGCGTCGTCAGTCGGTCGGTTCGGTCGCTCCCAGGTTCTCACGCGACGACTCGTACGCCTGCCGGGACCCGCACACGCTGGCCTTGGCGCACACCTTGCGCCGGCCGTCGGCACCGCGTACGTAGACCTGGTCGCCAGGCACGTTGTGGCCGACGACCCTGGCCGGGCCTTCGTCGGTGTCGACGAACTCGCCGACCTCGGGCGTGCTCGCCTTGAAGTCCTGGTACAGCGGGTGCTCGTACTTCAGGCAGCACATCAACCGGCCGCACGCGCCCGAGATGCGCAGCGGGTTGGCCGGCAGCTCCTGGTCCTTGGCCATCCGGATGCTCACCGGCTCGAAGTCCTTCAGGAAGGTCGAGCAGCACGTGTCACGACCGCACGACCCGATGCCTCCGAGGACCCTGGCCTCGTCGCGCGCGCTCAGCTGGCGGAGCTCGATGCGGCAGCCGAGGGTACGGGCGAGGTCGCGTACGAGCCGGCGGAAGTCGACCCGCGCCGGGGCGGTGAAGTAGATGGTGGCGACCTCGTCCTGGTCGTCCCAGTCGACGGCACCGATCTTGAGCGGCAGCTCGTTGATCCTGGTCAGCCGCCGGGCCGCCATCAGGATCCGCGCGCGGTGCTTGCGATTGTGCTGGTTCCGGGTGACGTGCTCGGGAGTGGCGAGGCCGGCACACTCGGGCAGGCCGCCGATGTCCTCGGCCACGTACGACGGCGCCCACACGCACTCCGCGACCTCGGCGCCGCGGGAGGTGGGGAACAGCACGAGGTCGCCGACGCGGGGCTCGTGGCCCGCAGGGTCGAGGTAGTACAGGCGGCCGTACCGTTCGAACGAGACCGCCATCACCATGCCCACACCGGGCAGGCTAACCCCGTCGTCGGGCGACCGCCTCCGCGCGGCCTGGTCGCGTGGCCGAGACCGCCGCGGGTTGGCTCGGAGGCGAGCCAAGCTGGCCCGGTTTCAGCCAACCGAGCGGGACCCCCAGGGTCAGCGGAGGGCGAGGGTCATGGCCTCGGCGGCGAGCAGGGGCGCTACGTTGCTGGCCAGCGCCTCCCGGCACGCCAGGATCGCCTCGATCCGCTCGAGCGTACGGTCGGCGTGGCTGCCCCGAGCGGTGGCGAGCAGCGCGCTCTCGACGTCGACGTTGGCCAGCGGCACCCGCGACTCGAGCTGGATGACCAGGACGTCGCGGTAGTAGGCGACGAGCTCGAGCAGAGCCAGGTCGAGGATGTCGCGCTGGGTGCGCGTAGCCCGCCGCTTCTGCTGCTTCTCCAGGTCCTTGAGCTGGGCCCGGCTGCCCGCGTCGAGGCCCTTGCTCGACCCCTGGCCGAGGGCCACCGACAGCTGGTCGTGCTCGGCTGAGTCGCGCGCCGAGGTGGCCGCACCCGATTCCTCCTCGGCGGCGTCGACGAGGTTGGCCGCCGCCGTCAGGCAGGCGCCCACGTTGACGATCTGGTTCGGGATCTTCAGGATCTCGGCCCGGCGCAGCCGGCTCGCCTCGTCGGTCGCTAGCCGCCGGGCCCGCCCGACGTGCGACTGAGCTGCCCTCGCGGCGAAGGACGCCATCGCCCGGTCCACCCCGTCGCGGCGAACGAGGACCTCGGCCACCTCTTCTGGTGGAGGCGTACGCAGGACGATCGGCCGGCACCGGGAGCGGATGGTGGGCAGCACGTCCTCGAGCGAGGGAGCGCAGAGGATCCAGACGGTACGGGGCGAGGGTTCCTCGATCGCCTTGAGGAGGGAGTTGGCCGGGCGCCAGGCCAGGTCTGGGCCCTCGAGCCGGTCGGCGTCCTCGATGATCACGACCTGCCAGCGCGCACCGGACGGCGACAGCGCGGCCCGGCGGACCAGGTGCCGGATGTCGTCGGTCAGGTGGTGCAGGCCGGGCGGGCGTACCAGCTCGACGTCGGGGTTGGTCCCGCCGAGCGACGTCAGGCAGGCGTGGCACTCGCCGCAGCCGGCCGCGACGGTCTCGTCGGTGCACTGGAGGGCGGCGGCGAAGGCACGGGCGGCGGTGCTGCGCCCGGAGCCGGGCGGGCCGGTGAACACCCATGCGTGCGTCATGCCGAGGCCGGGCCCCGTACCCGAGACCACCTCGCGGGCGGCGGCGGCCGAGGCCCGGAGCTGGTCGACCACCCGCTCCTGACCGACGAGGTCGTCCCAGACGCTCACCGGCGGAACTTCGCCATCATGGTCGCCACCATGGCCTCCCAGGCCTCCATCGACGCCGTCACCGCCGTGAGCACCAGCTCCTGGACCACCTGCGGGTCCTGGTCGGCGGCGATCACCGCGTACCGGCCTGGGTCGTCCTCGGCGAGCTCGAGGAACCCGGCGCGTACGGCCTGGTGGAAGGCCAGCGGCTCGGCCTCGAGGCGGTCGGTCTGGCCCGAGCGAAGGAGCCCGACAGCGGGATCGATGTCGAGCAGCAGGGTGATGTCGGGCATGCGGTCGTCGGTCGCGAAGGCGTTGACGGCCTCGACCTCGTCGGGGTCGAGGGGACGAGCCGCGCCCTGGTAGGCGAGCGACGAGTCGACGTACCGGTCGCTGATTACCACTGCACCGCGGCGGATCGCGGGCTCGATCACGGTGGCCACGTGCTGGGCGCGGTCGGCGGCGTACAGCAGCGCTTCGGCCCGCGCGGACAGATCGCGGTTGGCGGGGTCGAGCAGGAGGCTGCGGATCGCGGCGCCGATCCGGGTACCTCCGGGCTCTCGGGTCACCACGACGTCACGCCCGGCCACCGTCAGGTACTCCGCCAGGGCGGTCACCTGGGTGGACTTTCCGGCGCCCTCGCCGCCCTCGAAGGCGATGAAGAAGCCGGGGCGCGAAGTCATGGACGGCAATCTATCCGCCCCCGCCGACCGCTCCCCGCCACCCTCCACCACCCCGAGTCGTTGGGGGGGGTTTGAATGGGCGGCAGGGGGCGGGGGGGAGCGTGAGGTGGTAAGTGGGAGGGAAAGCGTGGGGGGGGGGGGGGGGGGGGGGGGGGGGGGGGGGGGGGGG
>JANMWN010000012.1:0-31107 GCA_031394045.1 Sporichthyaceae bacterium | reverse complement strand
CCACAGCTGTCGTTCTTCCGCGTTGTCGGGTGGGCCTGGGGGGGGCGCGCGAAAATCTAACAACATCGACTGGGTATTAGGGTCGAGCCAGCCCGGCTAGTTGGTGTTGAGGACGACGGTCCACATGGTGGCCTTGGCGGTCGAGCCGTCCGAGGTGGCCGCCAGGCCGGTCCACGTACCCGGCAGGACGGCCGCACCCGAGTCGGCGGAAAGTGCGGTCACCCGCCCGCTGCCGGCCCCGATCGACTGGGTCCGCTGGACCTGGCCGGCCGGAACCGTCCATGCCGTCGTGGCCGAGCTCTTGTCGGCCCAGTACGAGACGACCCAGCCGCCGCCGTTGGTCACGTTGAACGACGGCGTGGTGTGCGTGGTCCGTGCCACCGTCTCGCCGGCCAAGGCGAACCCGGCCACCGGGGTGGTCGTGTCGGTGCCCGAGTAGGCCGAGAGGGACAGGTCAATCTTGGTCGAGCCCGCGTACGTCAGCGAGACCTGGGTGTTGCCCTCGCCCAGACCCGCCACCTTGGAGTAGAGCCGGGTCCGCAGGTCGGCGCCCGAGATCTGCTCGCCCACGAAGGTCCAGCCGGCCGGGCCGGTCGTGACGTTCGTGTTGGTGTTGGTCGTGGCGAAGAGCAGCAGGGCATCCCCTGCCTGCACGCCGGCCGGGATGGTGACCCTGCCGGTCGCGCTGTTCAGCGAGGCGGTCGCGGCCGCCCGGAAGGCGATGTGCGAGGCCGGGATGGCCGACACGGCGATCTGCTTGCTCAGGACCGTGACCCCGGTGCTGTCGTCCGTGACCGTCAGCACGACCGGGTACGTGCCACCCAGCCCGAAGGTGTTGGTCGCCGTCACCCCGGTGGCGCTGTTGCCGTCACCGAAGTCCCAGGCATACGACACGATCGAGCCGTCGGGGTCGTTCGACAACGTGGCGTCGAACGTGCAGGCCAGGAACGAGCAGGTCGTCGTGTACGACGCGACCGGGAGCATGTTGGGCGCCGAGCCCGCGACGACCGGGACCGTGGTGGTTGCTGTGCCGCCACGGTTGTCCGTGACCGTCAGGGTGGCGGTGTACGGGCCGGGCGCCGAGTACGGGTGGTTCGGGTTGACGCCGTTGCCGGTCGAGCTGTCGCCGAACTGCCAGGCGTACGAGGCGATCGTGCCGTCCGGGTCGACCGAGGCGGAGGCGTCGAAGCTGCAGACGTTGTTGGCACAGCCACCAGTTGCCGAAGCGGTAGGCGCCACGTTCGGGATGTCCGGGTTGAGGACGACCGACCACAGGGTGGCCTTGGCCGAGGCGGCACTGGCCGTCGCTGTCTGGGCCGTCCGGGTGCCGGCGAGCACCGGCCCGCCGGAGTCGGCCTCGAGCGAGGTGATCCGCCCGCCGGAGGTGCCGATCGACTGCACCCGCGCGGTCATCCCGGCGGGGGCGGTCCAGCCGGTCGTGGCCGAGCTCTTGTCGGCCCAGTACGACACGACCCAGGAGCCGCCCGCCGCCACCGTCACCGCGGGCGCGGTGTGCGTGGTGCGCGAGACCGTCTCCCCCGCCGAGGCGGAGGCCGAGATCGGGGTGGTCTGGTCGACGCCGGAGTACGCGGACAGCGACAGGTCCACCTTGGTGGCGCTGGCGTACGTCAGCGCCACCTGGGTGCCCGCGTCCGCGCCGCCGGCCACCTACGAGTACAGCCGGGTACGGGTGTCGGTACCGGAGATCTGCTCGCTCACGAACGTCCAGCCGACCGGGCCGGTCGTGACGTTCGTGTTGGTGTTCGTCGTGGCGAACAGGAGCATCTCGTCACCCGCCTGGACCGACGCGGGCACCGTCACCTTGGCCACCGTGACGTTGGCCGAGCTAGAGGCGGACCCGCGGAACGCGATGTTCGACGGCGGGACCGCAACGACCGAGACCGGCTTGACCAGTGTCGTCGGTGAACCGTTGTTGTCCGTCACCGTCAGCGACACGTTGTACGTGCCGGTGCCCGGGAATGCGTGCGTCGTGCTCGATCCCGCACCGGTGCCGGTGTCGCTGAAGTCCCAGGCGTACGACGAGATCGTGCCGTCGGAGTCGGACGAGCCCGAGCCGTCGAAGCTGCAGTCGAGGAACGTGCACGTGAACGTGAAGGACGCGACCGGCGGCGAGTTCGGAGGTGTGCCCGAAGTCACCGGTACCGCCGTGGCCGCCGTGCCGCCATGGTTGTCGGTGACCGTGAGGGTCACCACGTAGTTGCCGGCCGTGGTGTACGCGTGGGTCGGGGCCACCCCGGTGCCTGTCGTTCCGTCGCCGAAGTTCCAGGCGTACGTGGCGATGCTGCCGTCGGGGTCGATCGAGGCCGAACCGTCGAAGGTACAGACGTTGACGGCGCAGGAGCTGTTGGCCACGGCCGTCGGGAGCTGGTTGGGCGTGAGGGCCGGTGTGCCGTTCCAGACCAGGTCGCCGCGGGCCCGCCAGTCGATGCCCGAGTTGACGAGCGTCGGCGTTCCCGTGATGGTGCCCGGCACGCCGACGCCGTTGCCGGTGAGGGCGATGGAGTACAGGTGGGCGTCGGTCCGGTCGGCGAAGTACAGCGTGCTGCCGGAGATGAACATCCCCTGGACCCGCGACGGTGTCAGCAGGTTGCCGCCGGGCACCGTGTTGCGGACCGAACCCACGACCTGGCTCTGCGTCGAGAACAACCGGGTGTAGAGGTTCGAGTCACCGGCGAGGGTGTAGTAGATCTGGTTCTTGGCGTACGCCAGGCCGGTGATGTTGGGGAGGTCGGACCCGAACGTGCTGTTGTACAACGGGATGGTCGTCGGGGTGCCGAAGTTCGTGCCGTCGAACGACCGCGCCGTGAAGGTGCTGTTGGCCTGGCCGGCGTACACGGTGCCGTCCACCAGGAACGCGCCGCGGGCCGAGCTCCAGGCCTCGGTCGGCGTGGGGGACACCACGTTGGTCGGCGTCGCGGACGTACCGTCGAAGAACTGACGGTGCACCGCGTCCGCGGCACCCAGCCCACCGGAACCGGACGAGGCGTCCAGGTTGATGATCTCGATGCCGTTGATCAGCGGGTTCTCGACCTGGTGCAGGAAGCTGATGTCGACCGACCCGTCGCTGGTGATGTTGTAGGACTTCATCGTGCCGACGTTGGGGCCGGGGCTCGCCGACAGGTCGATGTTGCTGGCGACCGTGCCGCCGTCGATGGAGACCCCGAACCTGCGCTGGCCCGGGAACTGGGTGCAGCTGCAGCGGTTGGCCATGTACAGGCGGACCGCCACGTGGGTGCCGGGCTGGACCGGGAAGTGCCACTGCATCTCCTGGCCGTCGTTCGCACTGCCGCCGTCCCAGCGCTCGGAGTTGTAGAGCGAGGCCGGGGCACGGTCCAGCGCGGTGTTGGGAACCGTGCTGTCGAAGGACACGGTGCCGGTGTAGGTGGCCATGTTGTTGCCGCTGTTGCGGTAGGGGCTCGGGTCGGTCTGGTCGGCCGCCCAGCTGGGTCCGTCGTCGACTGTGGCGACCGTCGGGCCCGCGGCGTTGACTCGGTAGAGCACGCTCGGGTCGTTGGGAATGTTCGGGTTGCCCAGGGTGAAGATGTCGTTGGGCACCGTTCCCACGGTGTTCGACGGGATGGCCGCGCCGCCGGCGAGCGGGAAATAGGCCAGCCGCTTGCGGGTCTCGCCACCGATCTGGGTGGTGTCGTCGCCGACCCACAGGCCGGTCGAGGTCGCGAGCAGGTCGAAGACGCCGACGCCACGGTCGCGGCCCGGGTTCCAGGACAGCGGCAGGCCGGTGTTCGCGTCGAGTGCAGCGATACCCTCGCGTGGCACGGCGCCGGGTCCGGCGGCGTCAGCCGCGTACGGGTTGTTGGCCCAGCGGAAGTGGCCACCGACGTAGACGACTGGGCCGGAGATGGCGACCGCGTAGGTCGTGTCACCACCGGTGACGTTGGTCCAGACCGGCTTGAGGTTCGACGCCGTCGTCGTGAGGTCCCAGCGGGTCTGCGTGTCGCACGGGCTGGTGACGCCGCCGTACGCACCGGTCGTCGTGACGACCGCCCAGGTACCGTCCGGCGAGATGTCGAGGTCGCGCATGTACGTGTCGAAGGAACGCGAGCAGCCCGGCACGAAGAACGAGGTCTGCCAGGTCGAGACGACCGACTGGGCACCCGAGGTGTCGAGCAGCACGAGCAGGTCGCGGTCAAGGCCGTCGACGGTCGTCCAGTTTCCGAGCGCCAGGATCTTGTTGCCGTCCGGGGTCGCGTCGATCTTGTTGACCGCGAGGAGGCCGCCGTTGTGCGGGCCCGCGAAGGTGTGGATGACGAAGTTCGTGAGGGCGCCGGTGGCCGCGTTGAGGGAGGCGATCTGGCCGCGGTTGATGCCGTTGATCGTCGTGAACAGGCCGGCGACGATCAGCTGGCCGTGGACGACCCGCATGTCCTGCACGTTGTCGTTGATGATCGGCACCGTGAAGCCGGCCGTCGTGCTGCCGTCACTGGCGTTCACGCGGGCCAGCTTGCGAGAGAGCTGACCGTTGACGTTGGTGAAGTAGCCGCCGATGTAGAGCGACTGGCCGTCGGGGGCGGCGATGAGCGTGGTGACCTCGCCGTCGACCTGGGGGAGGAAGGTCGTGTCGATCACACCGGTCGCCGCGTCGAAGGCGAAGATGTTGTTGCGCGTCAGGATCGGCTTGTTGCTACCGGGCAGCTGCACCTGGCTGAACAGGCCGGATGCGTAGATCTTCGACCCGATCTGGACCAAGGACTCGACCTTGCCGTCCAGGACGTTCGGGGTGAAGTTCGCCGGGTCGGCGGTCACGAGGCTGGCCTGAGCCGTCTGGACCGCCTGGGCCGTCCCGGTGATGCCCACGGCCATGGCCGCCAGGGTCGCGAAGACAGCAGCGACCGCGGTGATACGACGAATCCGCACGAAAGGCCTCCCCGACCAAAGATGGCGCGGCCGAAGGCCAGCGCCACAGTTCCTTTCGTCTACTTCACCGTGCGTGAGCGGGCGCGACAAGAACTCCGACCCCATTCGGCCCGTACGGTGGCCTGGCTCGTCCGAACGTCCGACCCGGGTCGTGACTGTGCGTGACGAATGCTTACGCGATGCCGGTCGGTTGCCACGGACGGGCGACGTCGAGGTCCTCGAGGTCGTAGCCGAACGCCGACGCCCGATCGGCGTACTGCCGCACCAGGGACGACCGCATCCACCGCTTCCACGGCTTGCGGTCGTGGGCGAGCGCCCGCCAGGCGTTGGTGTACGCGTCGCTACGACCCGCCTGCCACGAGTCGGGGGGGACGGTGCCGTCCAGCCCCAGGAAGGTCCCGATCCCGGCCAGCTCCGCCGCCGGCTCGCGGACGAGCGACTCGTACATGACGACGTGCACCCGCCGCAGCTGACCGGCGTCGCCCGCGAAGGCGTCGTGCGCCGCGAACCAGTTGGCCATCGGCGTACGCAACGTCTTGGCGTGCAACCACTTCTCGGTCGACAGCGCCACGACGACCGGGTGCCTGACGATGATCACGAAGTACGCCTCGGGGTAGAGCGCCTGGAGGAACCGGGTCATCACCAGGTTCGGCGGGGACTTCTCGAGGAGCACCTCGCGGGACAGGTCCCAGTACGGCTTCCACTGACCGAGCAGCCGCTCCGCGTTCGCCGCCGTGGCAAGCGGCGAGGTCTCGGTGAGATGCGCCTCCGGACGCAGCGCGAACCGGCCGGCTCCGCCATAGGCACGCGCCGCGGGGTAGACGTCCTGGAGGTGCAGGCCCTCGTCCTCGGTGGCACCGGTGGCGCGGGTGACGCCGAAACCGCTGACCTGCGGATGCTCGGCCAGGACCCGCGCCAGAGGGGTGGTGCCACTGCGGTGCAGCCCACCGACGAAGACGAGCTTGTGCTCCATCAGCCGCCCCCCCGCTTGTAGAAGTAGGGCTGCAGCGCCATCGAGCGGAACGCCTGGAGCGGCGCGCCCGTACCGGAGATCGTGTAGTTGCGGCTCTTGCCGTTGTTGGCGCTCTCGGCCTCGAAGTAGACCATCGCCTTGATCTGCGGGTGGGCCTTGGCGTAGGTGCCGGCGTCGGCAATCCACTGCGCCTGGTTGCCGCCGTCCTTGTCCTCGGCGCCGTACTCGCCGATGATGACCGGCTTCGCGTGGGTCGAGGCCCACATCATGAACGGGGCGGCGACGTCGGCGAAGCTGCTGTAGTCGGGACCGGGGTAGACGTCGGTGCAGATCCACTCGACCTGGTCGTCGCCCGGGTAGTAGGCAGGGCCCTGCGTGGCGTCGAAGTCGGTGGCCAGCGGGCACCAGACGAAGGCGGCGTTCGTGGCTCCCACCGCGGTGAAGATCGCGCGTACGTGCTTCCATGCGGCGACGAAGTCGCTCGGCGACCACACGCTGGCCTGCAGGTTGGGGCGGTTCATCTCGAACCGCCAGCGAAGCATGACGGGGACACGCATGGCCTTGATGCCCTGGGCCCTGGCCCGGATCAGCGCATCGTCGCGACCCGAGGCGATCACCCGGGTGTCGTCGCCGGACCAGGAGATCATCAGCGTCTTGCCCTGCTGTACGAAGTCGAGGTCGGCGTCGGCAGGGAAGTCCTCGGTCGAGTGGTAGGTCTGCACGATGTCGAGGGGACGACCGATCTCCCGCTCGAACCGGGCGACGGCGGCGACCCGGCCGGCCTGCGTCGGGACGTCCGGCTTGACCCATGCGCCGACCCAGGCGCCGCTCGAGGGAGGCGCCGGTCCTCGGGCCGGGGCAGCGAGGTCCGGCGGCGTGGTCGGGACGCGAGTCAGCGAGGGGTTCGGCGCACTCGCGTCCGTGCCGCCGACGCCGCCTGGTCCGATGAGCAGGAGGACCCCAGCGCCGAGCATGACGACCAGCGCAGCGACGGCGGCCACCGGGCCGCCGCGACGGCTCAGGTCCATGATTCGCTCTCCCCCGGTTGCATGCGGCCCTCAGCCATCGTTTCATGGGCCGCTTCAGCGCGTCGGCCACGTCCCCGTCGCCCGGCCCGGAGCAGCGCGTCGAGGTCGAACACCTCGCGCATCCGCCACGCCGTGCCGACGTACCCCACCGCGCCGACCGCCATCGCCGCGACGAGCACCGGGGCGGTGTACGACAGTGCGAGGCCCGCAAGGGCTGGCAGGGCGCCGAGCCAGGCCAGCGCGCTGGCCATCGCGAGCAAGGTGCCGCGACCGAACGGGTGCAGGTGCATCGAGACCGCGAGCTGGGTCAGCGGGAGCACGTTGTTGCAGACGATCGCAGCCGCCCACGCGATAGCCGCACCCAAGATGCCGATGCGAGGGAGCAGGATCAGGTTGAGGCTGACGTCCACGACCAGCGCGAGGGTGGAGTTGGCCAGGGTCCAGGTCGTGCGACCGGCCATGGCCAGGGCGACGTCGACCAGACCGGCGCCGGTGGCGACCAGCATCGCGCCGGCCAGGACGAGCAGGACAGCCGTACCCGCGTCGTAGCCCTTGCCGAAGAACGACGGGATCTGCTTGGAGAAGACGCCGAGGCTGAGGTAGACCGGCCAGGTCAGCAGCACCAGCCAGCACGTGGACACCTGGTAGACGTGCCCCGCGCCCTTACGGTCCCCCGCGAACAGCAGGCTGCCGAGCTGCGGCTGCACGGCCGAGGTGATCGCCTGCGCGCCCAGCTGACCGAACACCAGGAATCGGGTCACCGCGGCGTAGACGGCAGCCTCCCGCGGACCCAGGATCGCCGACACGAGTACGACGTCGAGGCGCTGCAGGGCGATCTGCACGACGCTCTGCAGGCCCCGAGGCGCGGTGAAGGTCCAGTACTCACGCCTTGTTGTGGTGGCGGCGGTGGTCGCCGCGACCGACTCCTTCGGGCTTGAGCCGGCGCGGACCTGCTCGGCACCACGCAGCAGCCGTCGCGTCCACCAGACCGCGACACCCGCGGTGACGACGTAGGGCAGCGCCCAGGCGGCGGTGAATGCGCTCGCGGCCCGGCTGCCGACGGCGATCGCGATCACGGTCAGGGCGACCTGGCCGATGGGGCGGCCGATCCGCTCGACGAACACGAGGGGGCGCATCGTGTTGAAGCCGCGGCTGGCCTGCAGCAACGTGTCCGAGATCGCAGCGAGCGGCACGATCAGGGCCAGGATCCGGATCGGCCCGACCGCCTGGTTCGCCTTCGCGGGGGCGATCCAGCTGGCCAGCCCGGGCGCGGTCACGAGCAGCACCGCCGAGAGCAGCAGGGCCGCGCAGATGACCGGCACCATGCCGGTACGCAGGATCCGGCGCATGCTGCCCACCGAGCCCTGGCTGCGGGCGCGTACCAGGAAGTAGACGAGCCCCGTCGGTGAGCCGAGCCTGGAAACCGTGACCGCGATCAGGAACAGCGACGTCACGGCGAAGACGACACCAGCGGTGGTCTTCCCGGCCGCGTGCACGACCAGGAGGACGAGCGCGAGGTTGACCACGGCCGACACGGCGGCGCCCAGCAGGCCCATCAGCCCGTTGCGGGCGAGCCGGTCGATGCCGGTCATTCCGACGGCCTCCGAGGCAGCCTGGCTGCCCTGGCCGGCCGGTCCCGCCTGACCCTGTCGGTCACCCTCCGTGCGCACCGCCCCCAGTGGCTGGTCGGGTTCGGTCACCTGCGCCACCCGGGCGTCCGCCCGAGCCAGGCGGTCAGGCGCTCGTCGTAGGGCCGGAAGTGCTCGTCGAGACGCGCCGCCAGCTCGCCCGGCATCGGGGAGCGGGGACGGGCGTTGTGCTGGTCGAAGACCGCCCCCTCGAACGCAGGCAGCCCGAGGAAGTCGAGGACCTCTGCGTAGGCAGGCGCCGGCCGCTCGAAGAAGTCATGGCTGTCGACGACGTGGATCCGATCGCGGCCCACGATGCCCTCGAGGCGCTCGAGCTGCTCGATGTACTGGCCGCGGGTGAGGTACGCGTTGTGCTGCAGGTGGAAGCTGTCGTATCCCTCGTCGGCGAGCATCTTGTCGCACTCGCCCGCGATGCGCTCCGGCTCCAGCTCCAGGGCCCGCTCGAAGGTCTCGGTCTCGAAGCCGCGCGCCTTCTCGTGCGTGTATGCGGAGATCGCCCGCTCGACCGGGTCTCGGAGCAGCACGATCAGGCGTACGCCGGGCAGGTCTCGAGCGATCCGGTCGGCGGCCAGCGGGTGGAACATGTAGTAGGGGCTGGACTCACCCGTGATCGGCGTGCCAGCGCCCCGGCGTGCCTGCAGCGATGCGGACGCGCGCAGCGGGAAGTGGCTGCGGTACCAGCCGGCCCCCTCGGTGTAGTTCTTGTCGAAGTAGTGGATGCCCTTCTGCAGCGGCGGCGCGAGCACCGCCGGGTGCTGCCGGAGCGTCTTGAACATCGAGGTCGTGCCGCAGCGCTGCGCGCCCACGATCAGGAACGACGGCTGCATCCGTGCCGACTGGGTGGCACGACCGGCGGCCCTGGCCCCGACCCGGGCACCCCTGAGCATCTTCTTGCGTACGGCGGACACGGGGTCAGCTCTCCTTCTCGACGGTCTGGGCAACCCGGACCAGGGCCTGCGCAAGGACAGGGAGCAGCCACGTCTCCAGCCGGCCGACCGCTGCCCCTGCCGCTGCCTGGTCGTCCTTGGCGTAGCGCGCACCGAGCCCCCACAGGTAGAGCATCGCCACGAGCTCGGCAGCGGCTGCTCCGTCGGCTGTGTCGACCCCGAACGGAGCGAGCAGCAGTGGGGCCTCCGAGATCAGCCGGCCGGCCGCGGCGCGCGGGTCGACGCCGGAGCCGATCGCGCCCTGGAGGCTCAGGTGCAGCGCGTCGAAGCCGGCAGGCACCCCGGTCTCGTAGCGCTCCCAGTCCCAGACGAGCACGGCGTCGGGCCGCACAGCGCAGTTGCCCGGGTTCCAGTCACCGTGCCAGCCGCCGCTCGGGACCACCTGATCGGCCCGTGCCGCGAGCGAGTCCCCCACCGCAGCCAGGGCTGCTGCGTTGTCGCCTGGCGGCAGGTCACCTACCACGTGCTGCGTCCGCTCCCACCACGGCAGGTCACGCACCGCCATGGCCGGGGACCGGTCTGCCCTGGCGACCGACACCATCGCGGCGGTGGTACGGGCTCCGGCGTCCGACAGGTTCGACCGGCGTACCGGCAGCGCCGCCTGGACCAGCAGCTGGTGTCCCTGCCAGGTGCCGCTGTGCAGCACCTCGGGGACACGGACCTGGCCGAGGATGGCCGAGCCGAGGCGGGTCAGCGCGGACGCCTCGTTGGCTACGAGCTCGTCGGTCAGCGCGTTGACCCCGAGCTTGGCGTACGCGACGAGCTCGCCGGCCGATGTGACCACCTGGAGCACCGGCTTGCGGTTGGCCCGGGGCGGGCCCACCCGGAGCCCGATCACGACCGGACGGCCCAGCAGCACCGAGAGGTGGTCGTCGAGCGCAGGCGCACCGCCCGGGACATCGACCACGAGCCGGTCACGCAGCAGCACCCCGCCGCCGCCGCTGGCGAACACCAGGCTCAGCACGGCGGTACGTGCTGCGGCCTTGGCAGAGCCCGGTGCCGTGTGGCTGCGCGCGACCGCAGCGGCGGCGGCGCGCGGGCGCAGGGGGACGACCAGCCGCGGGTCGGCCGCCGACGGGACCAGGACGAACTCGCGTCGCCCTGCCGGTGCCGGTCCGTCGGGGCGACCGATCGTGACGGTGGCCGGTGCCGGCCAGATCAGGCGAGCGGCGTCAAGCACCGCGTCCGCGCTCACACTCCCCAGCCGTCGGCCAGCGGCTCGGGTCGCCGCACGTACCGCGGGGCGACCCGCGGGGCTTCTCGAGCCTGCGCGTTCCGCCAGAGCAGGGCCATGGACAAGAAGGTGATCGCCAGCGGTGAGACGACTGCGGTGTAGAACAGCGAGAAGAAGATCGCCAGGATGAGGACGAAGGTTCCGCCCATCCCCACAGCCGACTGATCTCGCCAGTACCGGACCACGCCCTGGGCGAGGAAGAAGAGGTACAGGAAGGCACCCACGAAGCCCTCGGCCACCAGGATCAGCCACAGCTGGCCGGTGCTGCCGATCACCCGGTTGCCGCATCGCGGGCAAGCCGGGCTCTGGCCGATGGTGGCCGACTTGTTGCTGCCGATAGTCGACCTGGTGCTGCCGTAGCCGATGATCGGTGACTGCGCCGCGAGGCGGATCGACTCCTGCGAGAGCGAGCCCCGGATGTCGTTGCTGTGCGGGGTTGCGAGTCGCGCAGTGATGACCTGCTGCAAGGGCGAGACCAGCACGACGACGGAGACCAGGACCGTGCCCCCAGCGAGCGCCATCAGGACGGCGAAGCGCTTGACCAGGGCCAGCCGCAGCCCGAGGTAGGCCAGGCCCATCACCAGCCCGAGCCACATGCCCCGGTTCTGCGAGTACGCCACCGGGATCGCTGACACCAGGATCACCGCGACCGACACCATCCGCCGCTGGGTCGAGGCGAAGAGCAGACCGCCGATGACGAACCAGACCAGCAGCATCGAGTAGTTGTTGCCCCAGGCGTTGGTGTACTCGAACGGGGCGCTCGGTCGCGGGTAACCGAGGACGGCCTGGTTCTGGGCGGTCGATACCTGGGTGTACGTCTGCACCAGGCTGTTGGCCGCGATCGAGCCGGGAAGCAGCTGCTGGATCGGCGAGGAGATCGTGAAGTGCGGGAAGAACGTCCCGGCCAGGCCGCCGACCACCGTGATGATGAAGAAGCTGCTCAGCCAGCGGATCAGCCGCAGCCGCGGCAGCTCGGTCTCGGTCAGGTTGCCCACGTAGATCATGACGATCGTGACGGACAGATAGCTGACCAGCCGGATGAGATAGGCGATGTAGTGGCCGAGGCCGCCGGTGACCGGCACCGTCCCTGGCGCGTTGACGTCGGACATCAGCCCGCTGATCAGGACCAGCACGAGGAACAGGCCCCACACCCAGAACATCGGCGGCAGCTTGATCGGCCGACGCCGGCGCAGCTGCCACACCATCGGGATCGCGAGGAAGGTCCAGGCCAGCGGAGCGAGCCCGAGGATCCACCACACGGGGTAGCCGAGGAGCAGGGTCGCCAGTGGCCAGGCCAAGGGCAGCTTGAACAGCCGCGGCCCGCTGAGGATCTTCGGCCGGTGCAGCCCGGCGAGCCCGGAGCGTTCGGCGGTGGCTGCGTGGCTCATGAGGTGACCGCCTTGGACCCAGGGGGAGCGAAGATGACCCAGCTACGACCGGGGAGCAGGCTCACCGGGAAGGCATGGATGTCGACGTAGTTGGTGATCGACGTGAGCTGCAGACGGAACCAGCTGACGGCGACGGACACGCCACCGGCCACCACCGTCCCGGAGCCGGAGCCGATGATCAGCGCGGTGCCGACCGGAGGCGCGTGGTTCGGGGTAAGCGTCTTGTACGGCACGTTCTGGACGACGACGTTGGTCGCCGTGACGCCACCGGGACCGACCCAGAGCTTCCCGTTGAAGGTCCAGCTCTGCGTGGGCTGACCCGGCACCGCCACGGTCAGGTGCGTGACCTTGCGCGCGGCCTTGGACTCGGCGGCCGACCCCCCGAAGCCGATCAGGCCCTTGGGTGCGGCCGCGGCTGCCGGGGCGCTGCCCCGCAGTGCCGCAGTCGAGGTGTAGAGCCCGCCACCGCTGTGCCGAAACAGCGACGGGTACGTGTCGTACGAGCGCGGGGTGACCACGGTCCGTCCCACCTGCTTGACGAACCCGGTGGATCCGCTGGCGAAGGCGAGCACGGGCAGCGCCATCACCGACGTCACCCGCCAGTCGATGGGCGAGGTGTCGACGACGGGCCCGACCGTCCCCGCGTCCTGTGACTGGAACACCACGACCAGGCGGCTGCGCCCGGGTCGGTCGAACTCCTGGTAGACGACGTCCGCCTGGCCCAGGCCCGACGGCGCCGCGCGCCCAGCCGGGAAGCCGACATCGACCACGACAATCGGCCGGTCGATGGCAGCAGTGCTGGCCATCGGCAGCCCGGTGAGCGTGCCGTGCCCGGCCACCGACGGTGCCGTGGATGTCGGCGTGATGGACGCGGTCGGTGTCGGGGAGGAGGAGCCGGTCGGGGTGGAGCTCGGCGTCACCGCCGAGCTCCCTCCCCCGCAGGCCGCGAGCAGGAGCGCCACGGTCGCGACTGCTGCCGCAGCCACCGCCCTGCTCCCCTTCGCTGAGCGCGTGTCGGTGTGATTCACCCGACTACCTCAGGGCCGTGACTGGGAGACGGGCTCCGGGCTGACGTTCTCGGCGCCGGTCCGTGCCGCCGCTCCTCGCGAGATCCCGGGCAGGGCGGGAACCACGACTGCCCCTGGGACGATCGCACCCATCAGCTCGAGCTCGTCGAAGGCCTCGGTCAGGCCACCGACCTTGCTGACCCCCAGCTCGGCGACGACGATCGCCGCTCCCGTGCGCTGAGCCAGCTCCTGCGCCTCGACGCCCCGCGAGACCGGCGGCGCCTCGACGACGACCGAGTGACCGCTCTTGACGAGCGCGTCGACCAGCGCCGAGATCCGGGCGACCGGGACCTGCTCGAGCACGTCGGCCAGGTCGCGACCCGGGACGATGACACGCAACCGCGGTCGGCTCGGGATCGTCTGGGCGACACCGTCGATCGGGCCCTCCTCGCGCAGGGCGGTGCTGAGCCCGGGGCCGGCGCTGAGCCCGAACATCGCGGCTGCCGGGGAGTCGGGGTCTGCGCAGATCAGGACGACGTCCAGGCCAGAACGGGCCTGCGACGCGGCCAGGTTGCCCGCCACGAACGAGGCAGCGTTACCCGGGTCTGCGGCGCAGACCAGTACGGAGTCCACCCGGTCGAGCGTCGCCGAGGCCAGCCGGAGCCGGAGCCGGTCGAACTCGCCGCCGCCCTGGGCGGAGGACAGGATGCCCGTGATCGGCTTGCCGCGCTTCGGCTTGGTGATCTCCGCCAGGACCGGACGGCCGACGCGGTTCTCGATGTCCTCGAAGTGCCGGACCCTGCGGTCGGCCATCGCGGCAAGCACGGCCAGTCCGAGCCCGAACACCAGGCCGGCGAACAGACCGGCACCGAGGTACAGCGGCGGGATCGGCTTGCTCGGCGTGGTCGGCAGCTGCGCGTCGTTGACGATGACGCCGGCCGTCGTGTCGGTGGTGGTCAGCGGCGACAGGCGCGACTGCAGCGAACCGATGTTGTTCTCGATGATCTTGCTCTGCGACGCGGCGAACTGGTAGGCCGTGTTCGTCGAGGGCAGGCTGGCGATCTGAGCCGTGTAGTGGGCCAGCGCCTTCTGCTGGTCGGCGATCTGCTTGTTGAGGCCCTCGACCTGGATGGCCACGGCGGAGGCCGCGTCGTCGGTGCGTACCTGGAGGTAGGCGACGGCGAAGGCGTGCGAGCCCGCGACGGCCTTCTCGGGCGTACCGGCGACGAACGTGATGTCGATGACCGAGGTATTCGGCGGGACGGTGGCCGTCACCTGGCTCTCGAGGATGCCGAGGTCA
Organism: Sporichthyaceae bacterium; assembly: GCA_031394045.1. Lineage (GTDB taxonomy): Bacteria > Actinomycetota > Actinomycetes > Prado026 > Prado026 > JANYIP01. The sequence continues at coordinate 16,685 of JANMWN010000012.1, read as the reverse complement.
ATATTGATCTTGAGCAGCCTGGCGGCGGCCTCGGCGGTCGCGATGCTCTGGACGAACTGGAGCTCGTTGTCCATGTTCACGCTGCTGTTGACGCGAGCGCCGGTGACCTGCGTCTGCTGCGGCGGCGGGTAGACGACGAGCGTGGTCGTCGCGGTGTACTGCTTGTCGATCGCGGAGGTGTAGAGCACCCCCGCGCCAGCGCCCAGGACGGCGCCCAGGAGCGCCAGCCACCAGTAGCGGCGGATCCGACCGATGGAACGGGTGGTCTCGACCCCACCGATGTCTCTGGCCAAAGCGTCCATTCGGGTATGCCTCACAGATTGTCTCGAAGGGTCTCGCACCGATTGACTACCGCGCGTAGACCCGCCCCCGGCCCACACGACACATTATTCCGTCGCTGAAGGGTACGTAGTGAACACGGACGGTGGCGTCACCCAGACGGACACGGCCTCTCACCCGTTCGGTCAGGCGCTCAGGTCCAGATGGACTGAAAGGGTCGCGGAACGGCGAGAAAGCCGGGCGGGCCGTTCCCCCGTCCCGTCACTCCGCGTAGCGTCACACACCAGTCGGGCAGCACAGAACCACCAAGGGGCGGGAGAGAAGTGGCCAAGGACGGTAACGGTCTGGTCGGGCTGGACGCCCGCCGCGCCATCCATGTCGATCGGCTCGACGTCCTCCCGGAGCTCGACATCGTCGAGACTGCCGAGACTGCCGAGACTGCCGAGACTGCCGAGACTGTCGAGACTGCCGCGGGTGCCCCCGATGTCATCGACCTGCGGGACGGGCGGGACCGGCGCCACGACGTACCGACCGTCGAGCCGCGGCTGCTGACCGGGTCAGCGATCCTGGTCGGCTCGAGCGGCGGCCACCTGGCCCAGCTGCTGGCGATCGCCCCGTTGTGGGCCAAGGACCAGCGCTCGTACGTCACGTTCGACACGGTCGACGCCGTCTCCCTGCTCGCCGAAGAGCAGGTCACCTGGGCGCACCACCCCACCACGCGCAACCTGCGCAACCTGGTCCGCAACAGCGTGCTGGCGTTCCGCGAGGTCCGCCGGCGCCGGCCCGACGTCGTCGTCTCCACCGGCGCGGCGGTCGCGTTCCCGTTCTTCATCGCGGCCCGGCTGCGCGGCATCCCCACGGTCTACCTCGAGGTCTACGACCGCGTCGACAGCCCCACCCTCACCGGTCGCCTGTGCCGTCCGCTGTCGACGCTGTTCTGCGTCCAGTGGCCCGAGCAGCTCGAGTTCTACCGCGGCTCCGAGCTCGTCGGGAGCCTGATGTGAGCTCGTTCGCGGGTACCCCCGGCGCTCGGCTGGTACTCGTCGCCGTCGGCACCGACCACCACCCCTTCGACCGGGCGGTCGACTGGATCGACGGGTGGCTGCGCGATGCCCGTGCGGCCGGTCACGACGACCTCGACGTCCTTGTGCAGTACGGCCACTCGCACCCGCCCACGCTCGCTCGGGGCAGCTCCCTGCTCGACCACGCCGACCTGCAGGACGCCATGGAGCGCGCCGCCGTCGTCGTCTGCCACGGCGGTCCGGCCACCATCACCGAGGCCCGGCGGCACGGAAAGCTGCCCATCTGCCTTCCCCGCGACCCCGGGCGCGGCGAGCACGTCGACAACCACCAGCAGCTCTTCGCCCGCCGGATGGGTGCAGGCGGCGTGGTCCGCCTCACCGAGACCGAGGCGGACCTGCGGGCCGCGCTCGACGAAGCCGTCGCGGAGCCCGAGCACTTCCTGCTCGGCAGCGGCGGGTCGGGCCCCGAGGCCGGGGCGCTGGCGACGAGCCTGAACCGGTTCGCCGACCTCGTGGGCGAGCTGGTCCCTTCGCCGGCCCGCGAGCAGCACGTGCCGGTGCTCTACCTCGGCGGCCTGGGGCGCAGCGGGTCCACCCTGCTCGAACGCTCCATCTCTCAGGTCGATGGTGTCGCCTGCGTCGGCGAGGTCGTCCACCTGTGGGAACGCGGTCTGCGCGACGACGAGCTGTGCGGCTGCGGGGAGTCTTTCAGCCTGTGCACGTTCTGGCAGCGCGTGGGCAAGAGCGCGTTCGGCGGGTGGGACCGGGTCGATGTCGACGAGGTCCTGGCCCTGAAGCACTCCGTCGACCGCAAGCGCCACGCACCTCGGCTGCTGCGCGCGGCCGCGCACATCGACGAGCCAGGGCACGGCGAGTTCGGCCGCCGGCTCCGTCGCTACGGGGACCTGCTCAGCCGGCTCTATGCCGCGGTGCTCGAGGTCTCTGGCGCCCAGGTCGTCGTCGACGCCAGCAAGCACGCGTCCACCGCACTGGTGCTGGCGGCCACCCCGGGGATCGACCTCAAGGTGCTGCACGTCGTACGCGACAGCCCCGCCGTGGCGTACTCGTGGACCAAGCAGATCCCGCGACCCGAGGCCGGACCCGGCGAGTACATGGCGACCTGGTCGCCGGCGCAGACCGCGCTGCACTGGAACGCCGAGAACGCGCTCCTCGACCGGCTGGCCCGGCGCGGGACGGCGACCCAGCTGATCCGGTACGAGGACTTCACCGCGGACCCGCACGGCTCGCTCAGCCGGCTGCTGTCCTTCCTCGGTCGGGACGACATCGAGACCGCGCTCTCGTTCGTCGATGGCAGCTCGCTCCACCTCGACCCGTCGCACACGGTCGCGGGCAACCCCATGCGGTTCTCCAGCGGCCCCATCGATGTCGTCCCCGACCAGGCCTGGCAGGCGGCGTTCCCGCAGTCCAGCCAACGGCTCGTGTCCGGCCTGACCATGCCTCTGCGGCGCCGATACGGCTATCCCAAGCGAAGTGGAACATGAGCATCCCAACCAACGAGCTGCCCGACGTCGACGTCATCGTTCCCACCCGGGACCGGCCGGACCTGCTGCGCGAGACGATCGAGGCGATCCTGGTCCAGGACTACCCGGCGCGGGTACGCGTCATCGTCGTCTTCGACCAGTCCGAGCCGGACCTCTCGCTGGCCGTCAACGACGAGCACCGGCCGGTCCTGGTCATCAGCAACGACCGCAAGCCCGGCCTGGCCGGCGGCCGCAACAGCGGCCTGCTCGCGTCGGACGCCGAGCTGGTCGCCTTCTGCGACGACGACGACGTGTGGCTGCCGGGCAAGCTGAGCGCGCAGGTCGACATGCTCATCAGCGACCCCAGCGCCTCGCTCGTCAGCTGCGGGATCCGGATCGCGTACGACGGCACGGACGTCGACCGGGTGCTCGACAAGACCAAGATCGAGCTGCGGGACCTCCTGCGCGACCGGCTGACCGAGCTGCACCCGTCGTCGTTCCTGATGCGCCGGGCTGCCGTGGTCGACGGCTACGGCCTGGTCTCCGAGGAGATCCCCGGCTCGTTCGGCGAGGACTACGAGTTCCTGCTGCGTGCGGCGCGGACCGGGCCGGTTCGTACCGTTCCGATGGTCGGCGTGATCATCCGCTGGCACAAGAAGTCGTACTTCACCAGTCGCTGGGAGACAATGGCGCAGGGCCTGACCTGGCTGCTCGAGAGCTACCCGGAATTCGCGACCGTGCCCGCCGGCAAGGCTCGCATCTCCGGTCAGGTGGCCTTCGCGACCGCCGCTGGCGGGGACCGTCGCCAGGCGGTTCGCTGGGCCGGGCGGACCGTACGCCGCAACCCGCTCGAGCCGAGGGCCTACCTCGCTCTCGCGGTCGCCTCGGGCGCGGTCAAGCCGGACGCCATCGTCCGCCAGCTGCACGCTCGTGGTCGGGGCATCTGACTCGCCGACAGCGACGACAGCGCCGACAGCGACGACGGTTGTAGGGCATAGATCAAACCAGACGTCGTCTGGAGCCCGACCCGGCGACTTCAGCAGCGAGGGCCGGTCCGCAGCTGCGGACCGGCCCTCGCCTTCACTCGACCTACCTTGCGGTGAGCTGTCGACCAGCCGTCACATCGAGGTGACGACCGTGCGCCAGGCTGCCTTGGACGCGGAGTCCATCAGGCGGTACTCATTGGAGACCGGCGAGTCGAAGTACGTCACCCAGCTCGCCTGGTTCGCCGACAGCCACGCCGCCGAGGCAAGCAACCAGGCCGCTCGACCGGCACCGCTGTCCCCCGCGACCAGCTGGCTGCCGAACTCGGCCAGGCCCCACGGCTTGCCCTCGGCCGCAGCCACGGACAGGACGCTGGCGAACTGCTTGGCCGGGTCGATGTAGCCACCCTTGCCGGCTAGCCGGTTGTAGCAGTCGAACCCGAGGGTGTCGATGTACGCCGCACCCGGGTAGTAGTCCGCGAAGCTGCGACCGGACGACTTCTCGAGCGTGAAGCACATCAGGATCAGCGTCGCGTGCAGGTCCGAGTTCGACGCCGTGTCGGCCAGGCCGGCGATGCGCTGCCACGCCGCGCGGTACTGCGCCGCGGTGAACTCGCCTGCCTCGATGTTGTCCTCGGGCTCGTGGAAGTACGTCCACCAGATCTGCCGACCACGGGGGGCCGTGGCGAACCAGTTCTTCAGCGAGGCGTCGTACGCTCCAGTGAGCACGGTCTGCGGCGATGCCTTGAAGGACACCACCACCGGCCCACCTGAGTAGCCGGCGTTGCCCGGCCAGGCGGCGGGGAGGCCGGGGTAGAAGACCCGGTCGATCGCCATCTGGCCATACGTCGCCACGCGACGCTGGTAGGCCTGCGCGAAGGTCTCGCCTGGCTCCTGGTAGACGCTCGTGCCGTACAGCGTGGCGCCGGCGACGGGCGGCGTCACCGGCGGGGGCGGCGGGGGGGTCACCGGCGGGGGCGGCGGTGGGGTCACCGGGGGCGTCGGCGGCGACGGCGACGGCGACGGCGGCACGGTTGGCGTCGAGTCTGGAGTCGAGTCTGGAGTCGACAACCAGGTGTCGTCGATCAGGAGCACACGACCGACCGCCAGGTTGCGGGCCATCACGTTGTAGTCCAGCGCGTCGCCAGCTCCCTTGGTGGTGTAGTCGAACTGGATCTGGTGCCACGCGTTGTCCGTGAGCCGAAGCTGCTCGCTGTGCTGACCGACCAGGCGGCCGCTCTTGGTCTCGCGCAGCCGCAGGACGGCGTCGACGAAGGGCGTCGGTGCCTTGACCCAGACGGACACGTTGTAGACCGAGCCCGAGGTCGTGTCGGTGACCGTGTTGGGCTGGTCCTTCAGGACGACCGTGTTCACCGAGTCCGCGGACAGCTGGGCCGCGTGCGACCCGTCGTGGGCGTCGTCGCTCCGGTCGAGGTGGACCGGACTGTTGAGCTTGGTCCAGCCGGACAGGTCCGACTCGAACCCTGAGTTGCTGATCAGATTCTTCGGGCTGCTCGCGAACGAGGTGCCGATGACAACGGCGACTCCGGACGCGGCGATGAGGGATAGAACAGCGGTGACGCCGGTGAGCCGGCGTCCGTGGGTGTGGGGCTGACGGGTCAGCCTTGATGCGCGATGACGCATTGTTCTGCTCCCGAGGGGTGTCTGCGCGCCGGCGAGGGGGGCCGGACTGATAGCGCTTCTGCCATGGAGGATCGGCAGTGAAAAAACCCGTCTTGAACCGGGGAATGGCGTACGGACGCTCGGGGACCGCCGAGAAGGGGGTCTGCCGGAATGGGCCACGGGGGCCTTCGGCGGCTGTCATCGCGCCATCGGCGCAGTCGGGTACGTGCTGCCCAGGAGTGCTCGATCGACCGGTGACGGCGAGGCCGCGGGAGGCGACCGAACGGCGCCGCCACCCGTTGGGATCGCCCCTGACACCCGACCGGAGCTTCCGGTGTCAGGGGAAGATCATCGAACGCCACCAGGTCGGCGGCAACCGTCAGCAGCGCACCTGTGGATAACTTCCACGGTCCGGCGATCTGGGGACGAAGCAGTCACGACCGCAGAACAGATCCACGATCACCCGATCGGCCGAACCAAATCGGTCAGCCTTCGAGCTCGGCCGACTCCTTGGGCGCAGCGGCAGCCTCTGCCTCGCGCAGCCTCGCCTCGCGGCGGGCCAGTGCGGGCAGGCCGTGCGTCGCGCGTACCCGCATCCAGACCAGCGAGCCCAGGACGGCCACCGAGAGCAGGATCCAGCCGGTGAGCAACGTGGAGACGCCGATCAGCTTCAGCGCCGAGGCCAGGAGGACGAACGCGAGGGCCCGCCGCACCAGGCCGCCGGGAGCGCCGGCGGACATCCGCGCGCCGAGGTAGACCCCTGGCATGCAGCCGACGAGCAGCGAAGCGGTGATGCCGAGCTTGAAGTCGCCGTACAGCAGGTGGCCGGCAGCAGCGGCCCCGACGAGCGGGACGGCCTGCACCAGGTCGGTGCCGACGAGGTTCGACGCCTGCAGGGCCGGGTAGAGGGCGATCAGCGCGATGATGATCAGCGAACCGGAGCCGACGCTCGTCATGCCCACGACCAGCCCGCCGACTGCACCGATGAGCACGGTGGGGATCGGCCGGACGACGATCGCCGGCGGCACCCCACCTGTCGGGACGGAGAGGCCGTTCGCACGGCGGCGGACCCGGTCGCGCAGGGACATGTACGTCTTGAGGATGAGGCCGAGCGCCGCGATGAGCAGCGCGTAGCCGAGGGCCAGCTTGACCCGGCTCTGCAGCTCGGCGCCGCCGAGCGCCTTGAGGACGAAGACGCCGGCGAAGGCAGACGGCACCGACCCGATGCACAGCCACTTGACCAGGGTCATGTTGACGGTGCCGCGCCGCAGGTGGACCAGCGCGCCGACCGGCTTCATGAAGAACGAGGCCACAAGGTCGCTCGACACAGCCGCCAGCGGCTCGATCTTGAACACCAGGACCAGGATCGGGGTCATCAACGCACCCCCGCCCATGCCCGTCAGGCCGACGACGACGCCGACGATCAACCCTGCTAGTGCCAGTCCCCAGTCCATCAGCTGCCCTCTCGCCTTGCGGTGGGTACGTACCCCTTGGTCCTGAGCTCGTCCAGGACGACATCGACGGCTGAGCCGACGTCCTGGACCGACGTGTCGATGCGGATGTCCGCGTCCTGCGGCACCTCGTACGGGTCGCTGATCCCGGTGAACTCAGGGATCTTGCCCGCCCTGGCCAGAGCGTAGAGCCCCTTGCGGTCCCGGGCCTCGCAGACCTCGAGCGGCGTTGCGACGTGGATGAGGACGAAGGCTCCCCCGGCGCCCTCGACCATCGCGCGCACGGCGGCCCTGGTCGAGGCGTACGGAGCGATCGGCGCACAGATCGCGATGCCCCCGTGACGCGCCACCTCGGCGCCGACGAAGCCGATCCGACGGACGTTGGCGTCACGGTCGGCCCGCGAGAACCCGAGGCCCCTGCTCAGGTTCCGGCGGACGACGTCGCCGTCGAGGAAGGTCAGGGTGCGCCCGCTCGACTCGAGCAACGCCTCCTCCACCCCCTTGGCGACGGTCGACTTGCCGGAGCCGGACAGCCCGGAGAACAGCAGCACCAGCCCACGGCGGTCCGGCGGGGGACGGAGCGCGCGCAGGATCTCGAGCACCGGCGCCGCGAACGCGTCGCCGGAGGTGACCAGCGCGTCCAGCGTGGCAGGAGCCTCGGGCCGCCGGTCGGTGCCGATGGTCTGCGCGGTGCCGCCGTATGCGACGACCAGAGCGTCCACCAGTGCCGCGTCGGCCGTGGCATCGGCCAGCCGAGGCAGGGGTACCGGCACGACCAGCGAGCCTTTGGGGAGGTCGGCGACGCTGGCGCGCAGCGCCTGGACCAGCCCGACCTCGTCGGGGTACGGCCGCCGCCCGGAGCCGACCAGCGCCAGCACGAGGACGGGAGCCCCGTCGGCCAGCGCGACCGCACCTGAGACAGCCGCAGCGGTGAGCGGGTCGGAGACAGCGAGCACCACGGCCGGTACGCTCCCGGCGGCCGAGCACACCTCGTCGGGAGAGAGTCGGAGTCGGCGAAAGGCCCCGTGAGTCAGAGGCTGCAGCGGAGAGATCGCACCGGCGGCGAGCAGCCGGCCGGCATCCGCGTCCGAGGGGTTAGCCCAGGTCTGCGTGACCGCGACGACCGCGACAGGGACGCCCTCGGCGTCCTCGAGGACCACGCGCATCGCCGCGCGCACCGCATCGGCGCAGGCCCCAGGGATCGGGAGCGCGATCGGCAGCAAGCCGGACCCCTCGTCGGGCCCGGAGAACCCGTCGATGGGCAGGACAGCGCACAGGGCAAGCTCGACCAGGTCGAGAGCAGCGCCCTCGACCAGGATCGAGGGCACCCCCTCGAGCTCGGCCGTGACAGACATCGCCGATCAGTCGCCGGAGGTGATCATGCCGGCACCGACGGTCCGGTTGGTCGCCTCGTCGATGAGGATGAACCCCCCGGTCGTGCGGTTGCGCGAGTACGGGTCACAGAGCAGCGGCTGGGTCGTACGCAGCCGTACCCGGCCGATCTCGTTGAGGTTGAGCTCGGCTGCCTGGTCGTCGCGGTGCAGGGTGTTGACGTCGAGCCGGTACTGCAGGTCCTTGACCAGGGCCCTGGCGTTGCGGGTCGTGTGCTTGACCGCCAGCTTCTGGCCGGCCCGGAGCGGACCGGCGGAGTCCATCCAGCAGACCATCGCGTCGACGTCCTGGGTGACCAGGGGCTGGTTGTGCGGACGGCAGATCATGTCGCCGCGGGAGACGTCGAGGTTGTCCTCGAGCCGGACCGTCACCGACATGGGCGGGTACGCCTCGTCGACGGGGCCGTCGGCGGTGTCGATCGAGGCGATCCGCGAGGTGAACCCAGACGGCAGGACGACGATCTCGTCACCAGGCTTGAGCACGCCGCCGGCGACCTGGCCCGCGTAGCCGCGGTAGTCGTGGTGGGACGACGACATCGGCCGCACGACGTACTGGACGGGAAAGCGCACATCGACCAGGTTGCGGTCGGACGCGACGTGCACGTTCTCGAGGTGGTGCAGCAGCGACGGGCCGTCGTACCACGCCATGTTCTCGCTGCGGGTGACGACGTTGTCGCCGGCCAGCGCCGAGACCGGGATGAAGGTCAGGTCCGGGATGTTCAGCTTGGTCGCGAACGCGGTGAACTCGGCCCGGATGTCCTCGAAGACCTGCTCGTCGAAGTCGACCAGGTCCATCTTGTTGACGCAGAGCACGAGGTGCGGCACCCGCAGGAGCGTGGTGAGGAACGTGTGCCGTCGGCTCTGCTCGACGAGCCCGTTGCGAGCATCGACCAGGATGATCGCGAGGTCGGCGGTCGAGGCCCCCGTGACCATGTTGCGGGTGTACTGGATGTGCCCAGGGGTGTCCGCGATGATGAACTTGCGCTTGGGCGTCGCGAAGTAGCGGTAGGCCACGTCGATGGTGATGCCCTGCTCGCGCTCGGCGCGCAGGCCGTCGGTGAGCAGCGCGAGGTTGGTGTACTCGTCACCGCGCTCACGGCTGGTGCGCTCGACCGACTCGAGCTGGTCCTCGAAGATAGCCTTGCTGTCGTAGAGCAGGCGACCGATGAGGGTGCTCTTGCCGTCGTCGACCGAGCCGGCTGTGGCAAATCGGAGCAGGTCCATCAGAAGTAGCCTTCCTTCTTGCGGTCTTCCATCGCGGCCTCGCTGACCTTGTCGTCGCCCCGGGTGGCACCGCGCTCGGTGATCCGGGTCGATGCGACATCTTCGATGATCTTGTCGACCGTGTCGGCGTCGGACCGGACGGCTGCGGTGAGGGTCGCGTCCCCGACGGTGCGGTACCGCACCTGCTCGACGAAGACCTCGTCACCGTCACCAGGCTGCGAGTGCTCCGTTACGGCCATCAGCATCCCCTCGCGGACGAACACCTCACGATGGTGCGCGAAGTAGATGGAGGGCAGCTCGAGGTTCTCGTGGCCCACGTAGTGCCAGATGTCGAGCTCGGTCCAGTTCGACAGCGGGAAGATCCGGATGCTCTCGCCCTTGTGGACGCGGCCGTTGTAGAGGCCCCACAGCTCGGGGCGCTGGTTCTTGGGGTCCCACTGGCCGAACTCGTCCCGGAAGGAGAACACCCGCTCCTTCGCGCGGGCCTTCTCCTCGTCCCGGCGGGCACCTCCGAAGAGCGCGTCGAAGCGGTACTTCTCGGCCGCCTCGAGCAGGACCGGGGTCTGGATCCGGTTGCGCGAGCCGTTGGGCTCCTCGCGTACGGTGCCGCGGTCGATCGCGTCCTGCACCGACGCGACGATGAGCTGGAGCCCCAGCTGGTCCGCGCGGTGGTCACGGAAGGCGAGCACCTCGGGGAAGTTGTGGCCGGTGTCGACGTGCAGCACGGGGAACGGGATCGCGGCGGGGGCGAACGCCTTCTCGGCCAGCCGCAGCATCACGATCGAGTCCTTGCCGCCGGAGAACATGAGCGCGGGGCGCTCCATCTCGGCGACGACCTCACGGATGATGTGGATCGACTCCGCCTCCAGCGTCTTGAGCTGGGACAGCGTGTAGTCGGCACCGGTACCGCCGGTACCTGCGTTGAATTCTGCCGGCGTCACGCCGATACCTCCATGATGTTGGCGATCTCTGCAAGCACGCCGGCCGCGAGCTCGGGACGGCAGACGACCAGGTCGGGCAGCAGGACGTTCTCCTGGTTGTAGACCAGCGGCGAGCCGTCGATGCGAGAGGCGTGCAGCCCGGCCGCCAGGGCTACCGCGACGGGAGCCGCGGAGTCCCACTCGTACTGTCCACCCGCGTGGACGTAGAGGTCGACCTCGCCACGCACGACGGCGGCCACCTTGTAGCCGGCCGATCCCATGGGTACGGGCACCAGGCCGAGGCGTTCGGTCAGCGCCTGGGCCAGCGCCGGCGGGCGGCTGCGGCTGACGGCCATCCTCAGGGCGGCCCCCGCGACAGCGGCTGGGACGACGCAGGCCGGGTCGGTGCTGAGCACGGTGTCCAAGCCCGGGAGCGCCACGGCGCCGGCGACCAGGGTGCCGCCCTGCCACAAGTCGCCTCTTTCTGGCCGCGCTGCGCGCTGCCACAGTGCTACATGCACGGCCCAGTCGTCGCGACCCTCGGAGTACTCGCGGGTGCCGTCCAGCGGGTCGATGATCCAGACCCGGTCGGCCTGCAGGCGGCGCAGGTCGTCAGCGGCCTCCTCGGACAGGACACAGTCGTCGGGGCGAGCCTGCGCGAGGCGCTCGGCCAGCAACGCCTGGGCGCTGCGGTCGCCGAGGTCCTTGAGCTCGCTGCCCTCGATCCCGGGGTGGGCGGCCCGGACGGCGAGCAGCTCCTGCCCCGCGGCCACGGCCAGCTCGGCCGCGAGGGCCGCGTCGGACAGGCTCACAGGTGCTCCTCCGTGCTGCGGGGTCGAGTGGGACGAACGGTCAATAGCAATCGTACGAACGGTGGTGACGCTGCGTGACCATGCACGGGCGGCAGGTACCCGCAAGGGTGTGATGGACATCAGTTCCGGGGTCCTCAGTACGCGCCGCTGCCGCGCACGACGGCACGGGCGGTCTTCCACAGGATGAGGAGGTCGGCCGCGAGCGACCAGTTGTCGACGTAGCGCAGGTCGAGTCGGACCGACTCTTCCCACGACAGGTCGGCGCGACCGCTGACCTGCCACAGACCGGTGACCCCGGGCTTGACGAGCAGGCGGCGGCGGACGTCGTCGCCGTACTGCTCGACCTCTTCGGGCAGCGGCGGGCGTGGGCCGACGAGCGACATGGAGCCGCCGACCACGTTGAACAGCTGCGGCAGCTCGTCCAGGGAGTACCGGCGCAGCATGGCACCGACCTTGGTGATGCGAGGGTCGGCGTGCATCTTGAACATCAGGCCGTCGCGGTCGGACTGCTCGATCAGCTCCTCGCGGCGCTGCTCGGCGTCGACGACCATCGAGCGGAACTTGACCATCGTGAACGGTACGCCGTCCTTGCCGATCCGCTGCTGGGTGAAGAAGGCCGGCCCCTTGCTCGTCAGCCGTACCGCAAGGGCCAGGCCGAGCAGGATCGGCGAGGCCACGATCAGCGCGCAGACCGCGAGCGTGCGGTCGAAGGTGGACTTGACGATGCGGCGGCCGCCGTCGAACCGTGGCTGCTCGACCTGCAGCAGGGGCAGGCCGGAGACGGGGCGGATGGACAACCGCGGACCGGCGACCTCGACCAGCGAGGGGGCCACCATCAGGTCGGCGCCGGTCGGCTCGAGCTCCCACGCCAGGCGGCGCAGCTGCTCAGGGCCGAGGTCCGGGCTGGCCAGGACGGCGACCGTGTCGGCGTCGGTGAGGCGAACCGCCTGAGCCACCGAGCCGAAGCCGCCGACGACCGGGACGCCACGCTCCATGAGCGAGGGACGCTGGCCGGGTAACGGCAGGCAGGCTGCGACCACCTGCAGCCCGTGGTAGCGCTCGTCGCCGAGGCGGCGAAGCATCTCCAGGACCGGCAGCTCGTGCCCGACGACGACGACCCGGTGCAGGTACTCGCCCTGGGCGCGGCGACGGTGCAGCCAGCGACGAAGGGCGTAGCGCTCGACGACCGTGAAGACGGTGAGGAGCGGAAGGCTGATGAGCACGTAGTGGCGGGCGACCTCGATCTGGGTCGCGTACGCCGTGAACGACACGATCGCCACGAGCGAGATGCCCGCTCGGGCGACGCGACGGAACTCCTCCGAACCCACGCCGAGGAAGCGCGGCTCATAGGCCCGGTTGAGCGAGACGGCCAGGACCCAGACGAGGGGCAGCAGCGCCGTGGTGACCAGGTAGCCGGGCCAGGCGAGCGTCCAGCCGAAGTGGATCAGGTACGCGAGGGCCCCGGAGAGCAGGGCGACGGCGGAGTCCGCGGACATGCAGCGAGCGACGTAGCGACGCTGCCAACGCGACTCGGGGCGCTCGACGGTGAGCTCGTGGTTGCGGGTGCTCGACGTGCGCGTGTGCGCCTTCGTCGCGCTGACCGCAGGGCTGACGCCCTCACGGTGATCCAGAACCGCCATAGCCCCCACTCCCGCCCCAATTTGGTCGTCCGGTCCGTTCGGTACCGAGGTTCGATACCGAGTCCCCGGCCAGGCGACTGTCGAGAGTCTAGGGAGGCCCAGGGGGCGCAACCAGGGCCGGGACAAGGAATCGTCCGAACGTAGGACAGGCTCGACCGTTTGGCTCACTCGCGGGCCACCAATGGCTACGCAGAGTGGTCGGTCGTGCGGAATCCGCATGTCTGGTGACCCGATCGACCTCTTCTTCACCCGGGATCAGGCCGGATCGGCGTTGTACGTGTTCTGCGCCAGCTCCAGACCGAGCGTCACCACGGCCTCGACCGCGTCGGCGGCCCGGTCGACGTGGAAGGGCAGGTCGCGCTGCTCGGTCGAGGAGAACGACTTCAGCACGTACGCCGCCGGATCCAGCTGGCCGGGCGGCCGGCCCACCCCGAGGCGTACCCGTAGGTAGTCGGGGCTGCCGAGCGACTTGGTGACCGAGCGCAGCCCGTTGTGCCCGTTGTCCCCACCTCCGCGCTTGAGCCGCAGCGAGCCGTACGGCAGGTCGAGCTCGTCGTGCACGACCACGATGCGGTCGACCGGCACCTTGAAGAAGTCGCGAAGTGAGGCCACCGGCCCACCGGACTCGTTCATGTACGACTTGGGCTTGACCAGGGCGACTCTGCTCCGGCTGGGCCGGCCTGAAGGACCAGCACCTGCCGCGCCGAAGGAGCCCTCGACCACGTCCGCGCGGCCACGGTGCGCCTTGAAGCGTGCACCCATCCGGCCGGCCAGGAGGTCGACCACCATGAAGCCGGCGTTGTGCCGGGTGCTCGCATAGCTCGGCCCCGGGTTGCCGAGGCCGACGACCAACCAGCGCTGGTCGTTCGCAGCGCCCGGACCCGTGGACATCAGGACTGGGTCAGGCCTCGTCCGGGGCCTCGGCCTCGCCGACCTCGGCGGGAACCACCTCGGGCTCCTCCTCCTCGGTCGGTGCGGCGAGGGTGACGACGATCTGCTCGGGGTCGGCGATCAACGTGGTGCCCTGCGGCAGGACCAGGTCGTGCGCGCGGATGACGGAGCCGACCTCGTGGCCGTCGATGTCGACGACGATCTCGGTCGGGATGTGAGTGGCCTCGGCCTCAACCGTGACGGCGGCGATGTTGAGCTCGACCACGGCGCCGGCCACGCGACCGGTCAGGGTGATCGGGACGTCGACGGTGACCTTCTCGCCGGAGCGGACGATGACCAGGTCGATGTGCTCGAGGACCTGCTTGACGGGGTCGCGCTGGACGGACTTGGGGAGGGTGAGGAACTTGGTGTCGTCCAGCGTCACCGAGAGCAGGACGTTGGCCGTCTTGAGCGCGAGCATCAGCTCGTGGCCGGGGAGTGCGACGTGGGTCGGCTCGGCGCCGTGCCCGTAGATGACACCGGGCACCTGACCGGCTCGGCGGACCCGACGCGCTGCGCCCTTGCCGAACTCGGTGCGGGGCTCGGCCTTGATTCGGACCTCGGACACGGGGGGCTCTCCTGATCTGGGCTGCCTGGTGGGGCAACGGTCGGTGACGTCTCGCAGGCGCAGCCTCGGGGGGCGCAGGACGACCCAACCGCGTCGATCACGGAGACCTTCGGGCAGGCCGTCAGGCGTCCCTCGCCGGGGCAACCAGTGAAGTCTAAGCCACCCCGCGGCATGCCCCCAACCAGCCCCAACCGGCCCCACCGTCGTACCGTCCCGAGGCGCTCAGGCGTTGCCGTCGAACAGGCTGGTGACCGACCCGTCGTCGAAGACCTCGCGGATCGCGCGGGCGATCAGCGGCGCGATGGACAGCTCGGTGAGCTTGTCGAAGCGCTTCTCCTCCGAGAGCGGCAGCGTGTTCGTGACCACGACCTCGGAGATGCGGCTGTTCTTGAGCCGGTCGACCGCCGGGCCGGAGAAGACCGCGTGCGTCGAGGCCACGATCACGTCGGCGGCCCCGTTGTCGAACAGCGCCTCGGCGGCCTTCACGATGGTGCCCGCGGTGTCGATCATGTCGTCGATCAGGACGCAGATGCGGCCCTGGACCTCACCCACGACCTTGTTGACCAGGGCCTCGTTGGGCACCAGCGGGTCGCGGGTCTTGTGGATGAACGCCAGCGGGGTACCGCCGAGCACGTTGGTCCAGCGCTCGGCGACGCGTACGCGACCGGCGTCCGGAGAGACCACGGTGAGCCGGGAGACATCGACCCGGCCGCGGACGTACTGGGCCAGCAGCGGGAGCGCGAACAAGTGGTCGACCGGCCCGTCGAAGAACCCTTGGATCTGCGAGGTGTGCAGGTCGACGGCCATCAGCCGGTGCGCCCCGGCGGTCTTGAGCAGGTCGGCGATCAGCCGGGCCGAGATCGGCTCGCGGCCGCGGTGCTTCTTGTCCTGCCGGGCGTACGGGTAGAACGGCATGACGACGGTGATGCGCTTGGCCGAGGCCCGCTTCAGCGCGTCGACCATGATCAGCTGCTCCATCACCCACTTGTTGATGTCGTTGGCGTGGCTCTGCAGCACGAACGCGTCGCTGCCGCGTACGGACTCCTCGAACCGGACGAAGATCTCGCCGTTGGCGAAGTCGTAGGCCGACGTGGGGGTCACGTCGACGTCGAGGTAGTCGGCCACCTCGTCGGCCAGCTCCGGATAGGCACGTCCCGAGAACAGCATGAGCTTCTTCTCGCTGCTGATCTTGATCGAGCTCACTGACCCTGCCCCTTCGTCGCTTCGGCCGCCGAGCCGGCTGCCGTCCCTGCCTGCTCCTGCTCAGCCCGCGCCGCCTCGGCCGCTACCGCCGCTGCTGCCGCCGCCGCCGCCGCCGTACCTGGCCGCTTGCGCGCCACCCAGCCGACGATGTTGCGCTGCCTGGCCCGCCCCACCGCCATCGCCCCCGGCGGCACGTCGTCGGTGACCACCGAGCCGGCCGCGGTGTACGCGCCGTCGCCGATCCGCACCGGCGCGACCAGCATCGTGTCCGAGCCGACGCGTACGTGGTCGCCCACGACCGTGCGGTTCTTGGCCACGCCGTCGTAGTTGGCGAAGATCGTCGCCGCGCCGATGTTGGTGCCCACCCCGATCTCCGCGTCGCCGACGTACGACAGGTGCGGCACCTTGGAGCCGGCGCCGATCACGGCGTTCTTGGTCTCGACGTAGGCGCCGATCTTGCCCCCGTCCCCGAGCCTGGTCCCGGGCCGGAGGTAGGCGAACGGGCCCACCACCGCCGACGCCCCGATGACCGCGCCGGTGGCCTGGCTGCGTACGACGCACGCACCGGCTCCGACCACGCAGCCGTCGAGCGTGGTGTCGGGGCCGACGGTGGCGCCGGTCGCGACCGTGGTGCGGCCGAGCAGCTGGCTGCCCGGCAGGAGGGTGACGTCGGCGTCCAGCTCGACGTCGACGTCGATCCAGGTCGTCTCGGGGTCGATCACGGTGACGCCGGCCCGCATCCACCGCTCCACCACGCGGTCGCGCAGGGCCCGCCCGAGAGCGGCCAGCTGGACGCGGTCGTTGACCCCCTCGCCCTCGTCGGGGTCGTCGAGCAGGACCGCACCCACGCCCAGACCCTCGGCCCTGGCCAGCGCCACAGCGTCGGTGAGGTAGGCCTCGCCCTGGGCGTTGCCGGTGCCGATCCGCTCGAGCGCCTTGGTCAGGAACTCGGCCTCGAAGGCGTAGATCCCGGTGTTGATCTCGCCGATCGCCGCCTGCTCGTCGGTCGCGTCGCGCCGCTCGACGATGGAGATCACCGCGCCCGTGCCGTCGCGGACGATGCGGCCGTACGCTCCGGGCTGGGCGGGCCGGCTGGTCAGTACGGTGACGGCGTCGCCGGACTGCGCGCGAGCGGCAGCCACCCGGGCGAGGGTCTCG
>JANMWN010000007.1:0-1937 GCA_031394045.1 Sporichthyaceae bacterium | reverse complement strand
CCGCGGCAAGATGCAGAACCCGGTGACCGGCTCGGGCGGGATGCTGATCGGCACCGTCGACGAGGTCGGCCCCGACTCCACCCTCGGGCTGCGTACGGGAGACCGAGTCGCCACCCTGGTCTCCCTGTCGCTCACGCCGCTGCGGATCGAGGACGGCCTGGCCGGCTGGGACGGCCGCTCCGAGCAGGTCCCGGCACAGGGGACCGCGATCCTGTTCGGCCGCTCGATCGCCGCCGTCCTGCCGGACGACCTGCCCGCGCCGCTCGCGATGATGGTCATGGACGTCTGCGGCGCCCCGGCGCTGACCGAGCGGGTCGTCGCCAGGTACGTCGACGCCGGCAGCCCGCCGACCGTCGCGGTGATCGGGGGAGCGGGCAAGTCCGGCTCCCTCTCGCTGGCGGCGGCCAGGCGCGCGGGCGCGCAGCGCACCGTCGGTGTCGTCCCGGTCGAGCACGAGCAGGTCGCGCTCGAGGCCAGCGGCATCGCCGACGTGGTGACCCGCGCCGACGCCAGGGACCCGGTCGCGCTGTCCGCGGCCATCGAGGGTGCCCTCGGTTCCACTGCCGACGTCACGGTCGTCTGCGTGGACGTACCCGGCTGCGAGCACGGCGCGATCCTGTCCACGGCCGAGGGCGGCACGGTGATCTTCTTCTCGATGGCCACGTCGTTCTCGGCGGCGGCGCTCGGGGCCGAGGGCCTGGCCGCGGACGTCACCATGCTGGTCGGCAACGGCTACACCCCCGGCCACGCCCAGCTCGCCCTCGACCTGCTACGTACCGAGCCCGGCGTACGCAGCCTGTTCGAGGACCGCCTCGCAAGGGAGAGCGCATGAGCACGAGGCACCGTTCCAAGCTCAAGCTCGACGCGGCCACCATCCGCCGGGCCCGCTCGCTGGCCCGCAGGGCCGGCGCTCCCGTGGTCAAGATCGCCAAGACGCACACCACCGTCTCGGTCGAGCGCGCCGTGCTGCGGCTGGCGGGCCTGTCCGGCGCCGACGTCGAGGGCATCCCGTGGGTCAACCGCACCGTGGACGCCGTCCGGGCCGAGTGCGGGCTCGAGCACGGGGTCGCGCTGCCGGTCTGGGACGCGCTCTTGCGCGAGGGCGGGGGAGACCTCGCGGTGCTGGCCCAGAAGGCGGCGGCCGGCTCGGTCACCTTCCGCGTACCGCACGGCAAGGACGCCGAGCGGGCCCGCAAGGCCGCCACCACCGCAGTCGGCAAGGGGATCGCCCGCATCGACCGCAACCGGCGCGAGCGCGACCGGATGGCCAACCGGCTGGCCGAGCCGCCGAAGCCGTGGATCTACCTGATCGTCGCGACCGGCGACATCTACGAGGACATCCCGCAGGCGCAGGCCGCGGCCCGCGAGGGCGCCGACGTGATCGCGGTGATCCGCTCCACCGGCCAGTCGCTGCTCGACTACGTGCCCGAGGGCGCCACCCGTGAGGGGTACGCCGGTACGTACGCCACCCAGGAGAACTTCCGGCTGATGCGGGCGGCCCTGGACGACGTCTCCAAGGAGCTCGGCCGTTACGTCCGACTGACCAACTACGCGTCCGGGCTCTGCATGCCCGAGATCGCGTCCCTGGCCGGCCTCGAACGGCTCGACATGATGCTCAACGACTCGATGTACGGAATCCTCTTCCGCGACATCAACCCGATCCGTACGTTCGTCGACCAGCGCTTCTCACGCCAGGTGCACGCCAGGGCCGGGATCATCATCAACACCGGCGAGGACAACTACCTCACGACCGCGGACGCCGTCGAGGCCGCGCACACCGTCACCGTGAGCCAGTTGCTCAACGAGTACTTCGCCAAGGAGGCCGGGCTCGAGGACTGGCAGCTCGGGCTCGGGCACGCGTTCGAGATCAACCCGACCGTCCCCGACTCGTTCCGGCTCGAGCTGGCGCACGCGCTGCTGGCCCGCGAGCTGTTCCC
>JANMWN010000337.1:0-8615 GCA_031394045.1 Sporichthyaceae bacterium | reverse complement strand
ACGGCCTCGGCCACCGCGTCGACGTCGCCCGGCTCGAGCGGACGGAGCGCGGCCAGCCCCTCCCGGCTGCGTACCGGCTGCGCGATGACGGGCCCGACGCCGGGCTTGATGTCCAGGTCGACGCCGACGGCCTTGAGCGGTACGACGATGTCGCTGTACAGGATCGCCGCGTCGACACCGTACCGGCGGACCGGCTGCAGGGTGATCTCCGTGACCAGGTCGGGCCGGAAGCAGGACTCGAGCATCCCGACGCCCTCGCGGATGCGGCGGTACTCGGGCAGGGACCGGCCGGCCTGCCGCATGAACCAGACCGGTGTATGCGGCACCGGCCGGCGCCGGCAGGCCAGCAGGAAGGCCGAGTCAGCGAGCTCGGTCGCTGCGGCGGAAGTCACGGCCCGATAGTCCCATGCACGACCAGCCCTCGCTCAGCCGCCGGCGGCAATCAGCACGACGCCGCTCAGCGCAGTCACGACCCCGACGTTCTGCACCCGGCTCATCCGCTCGCCGTGCACCACCCTGGCCAGCAGCACGGTGCCCACGGGGTAGAGCGAGCCCAGCACCGCCACCAGGCTGACCAGCCCACCCCGGCTGGCGACCGAGAACAAGCCGTTCGCCACGGCGTCCCCGGCCCCCACCACCGCCAGCTGTGGCACGTCCCGGACGGTCAGCCCGCCCATGCTGCGTACGAAGAGGAGCACGACCAGCACCGCCGTGACGCTAGCGCAGCGCTGGGTGAGCAGGGTCATGGCGACGCTGTACCTGGCCCCGCGGGTGAGCATCCACAGCACCGTGCCGAAGCCAACGGCTGAGGCGAGGGCGAGGATCAGCGACCGGGCTGCCGCACCTCGCGCTCCCCCGGCGCCTTCGCGAGCCCCGCGCACCTCCGGACCGCTGGCCAGCACGACGCCCGCGATGGCCAGCAGGACGCCCACGAGCTGGAGCGGCGACGGTCGCTCACCGCCACCTAGGCCGATGGCCACCGGCACGATGACGCCGGTCGCGGCGATCGGAGCGACCACGCCCATCGTGCCGATCGCGAGCGCGGCGTAGAAGGCCACCAGCGAGACCATCCCGATCAGCCCGGCCGCGATGCCCCACGGCAGGTACCCGGTGGGGTCGTGCGTCGCGTGGACCAGCAGCACCACCGGGATGACGAGCAGCAGGGCCAGCGCCTGCGAGCCACCGACCACTGCGAGCGACTTGATCCGCCTCGACATCGTGCCGCCGACGAAGTCGGCACCGCCCCAGAGCGCGCTGGACAGCAGGGCGAGGAAGAAGGTCATGGCGTCCGCAGAATAGCCGTGACCTCGCGCCGCGGACACGCCGGACGCCGCCCTCGGTCCCGTTCTCGGGCCCCCCGCGCCCGTACCCTCACGACATGAGCAGCGGGCTAGACCACGGGCTGACACCGGAGCCCTTCCGCCGCGCCGTCGAGGCCCTGCACTCCGTCCAGCTGCGCCCCGAGGTCACCCTCGAGGACACCGCAGCGCCGCAGCGGCTGGCCCCCTTCGCCGTCGCGATGACTGCGGACGTCGCCGCTGTACCCAGCCCCGCGGCGCTGGCGGCCGACGGTGGCGACGAGGCGGACGAGCTCGCCACGGGACGGTTCGTCGTGCTGTACGACCCGGCCGGGCACGAGACCTGGCAGGGCTCGTTCCGCGTCGTCACCTTCGTACGCGCCCCGCTCGAGGCCGAGGTGGCCAGCGACCCGATGCTGCCCTCAGTCGGCTGGTCCTGGCTGGTCGAGGCGCTCGAGGCGCGCGCCGTGCCGTACCTGGCCGCCAGCGGCACCGTCACCCGGGTCGTCTCGGAGCCGTTCGGCACGATGGCGGACCGTGCGGCGACCGCGGAGATCGAGATCCGCGCTTCGTGGACCGCCGTCGACTCGCGCCTCGGCCCGCACCTCGAAGCCTGGTCCGAGGTGCTCTGCTCGGTGGCCGGCCTGCCCCCTGTCGTCACCGGAGTGGTGTCGATGGCCCGCCCGGCCGGCTCGATGGCGCGAAGGACCCGCTGAACCCCTGGCTACAGGAGGTCCCTGCTTGCGCCGATGACTTCGGTGTCAAGGACGGACAAGGCTGAGCTGGAGGATGGGTGAGCGCACTCGTCGAGCAGCGGGGCGTGCCCATGGGCGTGCGGTCCCCGCGTTTCTCGGCTCTCGTCGCGGTGAACGATGCCGCGCTGAGGCAGGACGTCGTCCGTGGGCTCGCTGCCCTGGGTGCGTCTGACGTCCTCGAGGCCGCGAGCATCGCTGAAGCCCGTGCACGGACCCGCAACGGTCCCGTCCGTGACCTGCTCATCGTCGAGATCGGCCTGCCGGACGGATCCGGCGTCGCGCTCCTCGGCGAGCTCCGGGCGCTGGGCTGGCAGCGGGGCATCGTCCTCGCTGCGGACGGCGACCCGTTCTCGGTACGCGCCGCGCTGGCCGCCGGCGTACGCGCGTTCGTCGTCAGCAGTGCCGGTCCCGGTCGCGCCACGGGGGCGACCGGAGCCGCACGTGGACCGATCAGGGGCAGCCAAACCGCAGGGGTCGACGGCCTGTCCGGTCGCGAGATCGAGGTCCTGGCGCTGGTCGCGTCGGGCCGCTCGAACCGCGACATCGGCACTGAGCTGCACCTGTCGGCGCTGACGGTCAAGAGCCACCTGGCCCGCATCGCCCGCAAGATGGGCACCGGAGACCGCGCCGAGATGGTGGCCGTGGCGCTGCGCGCCGGTGTCATCAAGTAGCTCGCTCCGGCTTTCCTGCGCCGATCCGGCGCCTCGTCGGCGTACGGTGACCCGGTGACCGACGTCGTTCCCGGCCCTAGCGTGGGCATCCCAGGGAACCCGGCTGTTGACCCTCCCGACGACGCACCCCCCGAGTCCACCGCCATCCCGCTGATCGAGCCGCGTGACGGCGTACCCCCCGTCGTGGCCGGTGCCACCGCACTGGCCGCCGCGGTCGCCGCCTTCAGGGCCGGCCACGGGCCGATCGCGGTCGATGCCGAGCGCGCCTCCGGCTACCGGTACGGCCAGCGTGCCTACCTCGTCCAGCTCCGCCGTGAAGGCTCGGGCAGCGCACTGATCGACCCCGTCGGCTGCCCGGAACTGTCCACGCTCGGCGATGCGATCGCCGACGCCGAGTGGGTGCTGCACGCAGCCAACCAGGACCTGCCCTGCCTGGCCGAGATCGGGATGCGCCCGACACTGATCTTCGACACCGAGCTAGCCGGTCGGCTGGCCGGCTACCCCCGCGTCGGGCTCGGCCCGCTCGTCGAGGAGGTGCTCGGCTTCGCGCTGGAGAAGGGTCACGCGGCGGCGGACTGGTCGACCCGGCCCCTGCCGGAGCCCTGGTTGCGGTACGCCGCGCTCGACGTCGAGGTCCTGATCGAGCTGCGCGACGCGATCGCCGACGTGCTCGACAGCCAGGGCAAGCTCGCCTGGGCCAAGGAGGAGTTCGCCGCCATCGCCGCGGCCCCTCCGCCAGAGCCGAGGGTCGACCCGTGGCGTCGTACCTCCGGGCTGCACCGCGTACGCAGCCGTCGCCAGCTCGCCGTGGTCCGGTCGCTCTGGGAGGCCCGCGACGACTACGCCCGCCGGCGGGACGTCGCACCCGGCCGGGTGCTGCCGGACACCGCGCTCGTCGAGGCGGCGCTGGCCGACCCGAAGGTCCCGGCCCAGCTCGCTGGGGTCCCCCCGTTCAACGGCCAGCGCACCCGCCGGCACCTGCCGTACTGGTGGGCCGCCGTCGAAGCGGCGTACGCGCTGCCGGCTGACGAGCTGCCGCCGACGAGCGTGCACAGCGACGCCCCTCCGCCCGCGCGGGCCTGGGCCGACCGCGACCCCGCCGCCGCCGCCCGCCTGGCCGCCTGTCGCACCGCGGCCGCAGCGATCGCCGACGAGCACCGCCTGCCGGTCGAGAACCTGCTGGCCCCCGATGCCGTCCGCAGGCTGTGCTGGGAACCACCCGAGGACATCTCGGTCGACGGCGTCGCCGAGGTGCTGCGCGGTCACGGCGCCAGGAGCTGGCAGGTCGAGCTCACCACGGGAGCGCTGTCCGGCGCGCTGACCCGGCTGCGGATGCGCGCCGAGGACAAGAGTGCTCCGCATCTGACCGCGCAGTGACCACAGAGTGACCAGGCCGGCCCCTGACGGCCCGCGGTTGCGACTGGAGCGGGTCGGCCTCGAACGCGCCAGGGCCCTGGTCGCCGGCGACTACTCCGGGATCGACCCCGCACCTGGCTGGCCGCACGACGACACCATGGACGGCATGCGCATGGACGCCGCCCACGCCGAGACCGACGAGCAGACCGGGTTCCTGGCCGTCCTCGTCGAGACCGGGCAGGTGGTCGGCGACGCCGGGTGGAAGGGCGGTCCGGACCCGGACGGCGTCGCCGAGATCGGGTACGGGATCGCAGCGCCCTCGCGGGGGCAGGGCCTCGGCACCGAGCTGGTCGGCCTGCTCACCGCGTGGGTCCACGCCCAGCCGGGCGTCACGCAGGTGGTCGCCGAGGTGCTGCCCGGCAACCTCCCCAGCCTGCGCGCCCTCGAGGGCAACGGGTTTACCCCAATGCCGAGAGGGACAACGACGACAGTTCGTTTGATCTACTGCCCACAACCGTCGTCGTTGTGAGCCGATCGGCGCTCGTGGCCGCGGTACGAGCGGCTCTCGCCGAGGAAGCTGACCCAGCAAGGACGACGGCGATGCAGGCGTACATGAAGTCTGCGCTGCCCTTCCGAGGGGTCCCGAGACCTGGGCAGAAGGCGATCTTCGCCGCGCTCCTGTCCGAGCACTTGCTGCCTGACCAGGCGGCCTGGCACGACAGGGTGCTCGAGCTGTGGGACGACGCCGGCTTCCGCGAGGAGCGATACGCGGCCATCGCACTGCTCAACCATCGCGGGTACGCCGCCTACCTCGACCCGCGAGCGATGCCACTGGTCGACCACCTGGTCGTGACGGGCGCCTGGTGGGACTACGTCGACGTCCTGGCGATCCGGGCGATCCGGGTGGTCGGCCCGCTCGTACGCGCGCACCCCGCCGAGCTGGTCCCGCTGATGCTCACGTGGTCGACCAACGACGACCGACCGAGACCTGCTGGCCACCTGCATCGCACCGAGCCTGCCCAGCAGGGAGTTCTTCCTCCGCAAGGCCATCGGCTGGGGCCTGCGCGACCTCGCCTGGCACGACCCGCGATGGGTCCAGAAGTACGTACGAGAGCACGCCGCCGAGCTGTCCGGGCTGTCGGCTCGCGAGGCGCTGAAGAACTGTGGACCCGGGTAGGTTACTGGCGAGTAGCATAGGTCCCAGGTGGGCTGCTGGAGCGGCCCTTTGCCGGTGGCCGAAGGAGCAGCTGTGGCTCGTACCGCCAGGGACGTCGTGTTCGTCGACGGCGTCCGTACCCCGTTCGGCAAGGCCGGTGCCAAGGGCATCTACGCGCAGACCCGCGCCGACGACCTCGTGGTCCGGTGCATCCGTGAGCTGATGCGCCGAAACCCGGGACTGCCACCCGAGCGCGTCGACGAGGTGGCGGTGGCAGCCACCACCCAGACCGGCGACCAGGGCCTGACCATCGGCCGCAGCGCGGCGATCCTGGCCGGCCTCCCCAAGTCCGTCCCCGGGTACGCCATCGACCGGATGTGCGCCGGCGCGATGACCGCGGTGACGACGACGGCGGGCGGCATCGCGTTCGGGGCCTACGACGTGGTCATCGCCGGCGGCGTCGAGCACATGGGCCACCACCCGATGGGCAGCGGGGTCGACCCCAACCCGCGCTTCCTGTCCGAGCGACTGGTCGACCCGAGCGCCCTGTCGATGGGCAACACCGCCGAGAACCTGCACGACCGATTCCCGCACCTGACCAGGGAGCGCGCCGACGCCTTCGCGCTGCTGAGCCAGGAGCGCACCGCCAAGGCCTACGCGGACGGGCTGATCCAGCCCGACCTGGTCCCGATGGCGACCCGCTCGCCCGAGGGCGCCTGGGGGTACGCGACGGTCGACGAGCCACCCCGCCCGGGGACCACGCTGGAGGGCCTGGCCGGGCTCAAGACGCCGTTCCGACCGCACGGTCGGGTCACCGCCGGCAACGCCGCTGGCCTCAACGACGGCGCCACCGCGTGCCTGCTCGCGGCCGAGGACGTCGCCGACGAGCTGGATCTGCCCAAGGCGATGCGGATGGTGTCATTCGCCTTCGCCGGCGTCGAGCCCGCGGTCATGGGCGTGGGCCCCGTACCCGCGACGATCAAGGCCCTGGCCAAGGCCGGCCTGGAGATCGGCGACATCGGGCGCTTCGAGGTCAACGAGGCGTTCGCGGTGCAGGTGCTCGCGTTCCTCGATCATTTCGGCATCGCCGACGACGACCCCAGGGTCAACCCGCGCGGCGGCGCGATCGCGGTCGGTCACCCGCTCGCATCCTCGGGCGTACGCCTGATGACCAACCTGGGCCGCGAGATGGCCGAGCACCCCGAGGTGCGGTACGGCCTGACCACCATGTGCATCGGCCTCGGCATGGGCGGGACCGTCATCTGGGAGAACACCGCAAGCAGAGCACACACGGCCGCGGCTGCAGAGGCACCGTCGAGGACGCAGTCGGAGGGCGCAGCATGAGCACGCAGACCGGTCCGCAGCTGCCCGACGAGGTCGTGACCCGCGCCCTGGTCCAGTACGTCGACCTCCCCCTCGGCGCCGGCAAGGCCGCACTGATCACCCTGGACAACGGGCATGACCACACCAGGCCCAACACGTTCGGCCCCGGTGGGCTGGGCAGCCTGGACGCGGCGCTCGGCGAGATCTCGGCGCGTACGGACCTGGCTGCGGTGCTGCTGACCGGCAAGCCGTTCATCTTCGCCGTCGGCGCCGACCTGTCCGGCATCGCGCACGTCGCCGGCCGCCAGCAGGCGCTGGACATCGGCGCCCAGGGCCACCGGGTGTTCCGCCGCCTCGGCGAGCTTTCGGTACCGTCCTTCGCCTTCGTCAACGGCGCCGCGATGGGTGGTGGCCTGGAGATCGCCCTGCACTGCACGTACCGCACGATCTCCTCCGGTGCCGCCGCGGTCAGCCTGCCCGAGTGCTTCCTCGGGCTGGTCCCGGGCTGGGGGGGCACCCAGCTGCTCCCCGGCCTGATCGGCGCCGACCGCGCCGTGACGGTCATCATCGACAATCCGCTGAGCCAGAACCGGCAGCTCAAGCCCAAGCAGGTGCTTGAGCTCGGGATCGCCGACGCGATGTACGACCCCGCCGACTTCGTCGAGGAGTCGATCGCATGGGCGACCCGGGTGCTCACCGGCGCCGAGCCGGTCGTGCGCGCCGAGGTCGACCGGTCGGAGGAGGCGTGGGCCACTGCGGTGGCGAGGGGGCGCGCGATCGCGGACGCCCGCAGCCACGGGCTCGCGCCGGCTCCGTACCGCGCGCTGGACCTGATCGCACTGGCCCGGACCGCCTCTCGCGACGAGGGCTTCGCCGCCGAGGACGAGGCGCTCGCCGACCTGGTGATGGGCGACGAGCTTCGGGCCGGGCTGTACGCGTTCGACCTGGTGCAGAAGCGGGCCAAGCGGCCGGCCGGTGCCCCCGACAAGTCCCTTGCCCGCCCGATCACCAAGGTCGGCGTGGTCGGCGCCGGCCTGATGGCCGGTCAGCTGGCGCTGCTGTTCGCGCAGCGGCTCGAGGTACCCGTCGTGATGACCGATCTCGACGAGGCGCGGGTCGAGCGCGGGGTCGCGTACGTCCACGGCGAGATCGACGCCCTGCTCACCAAGCGGCGGGTCAGCCCCGACCGGGCCAACCGGCTCAGGGCGCTGGTCACGGGCTCGACGAGCAAGGCCGGCTTCGCCGACGCCGACTGGGTGATCGAGGCGGTCTTCGAGGAGCTGAAGGTCAAGCAGCAGGTCCTCACCGAGGTCGAGGCCGTGGTGTCCCCCACCTGCATCATCGCGACCAACACCTCCTCGCTCTCGGTGTCGGCCATGGCCGCCCACCTCGAGCACCCGGAGCGGGTCGTGGGCTTCCACTTCTTCAACCCGGTCGCGGTGCTGCCGCTGGTCGAGGTGGTCCGCGGCGAGAGCACCGACGACGTGACCCTCGCCACCGCGTTCGCCGTCGGCAGGCAGCTCAAGAAGTCCTGCGTGCTGGTCAAGGATGCTCCGGCCTTCGTGTTCAACCGCCTGGTCTCCCGCGCGCTCGGCGAGGTCATCGCCTCGGTCGACGAGGGCACGCCCTTCGAGGTCGCGGACGCGGCCGTCGACGGGCTCGGCATGCCGATGTCGCCGATGATCCTGGTCGCCCTCGTGGGCCCGGCGGTGGCGCTGCACACGTCCGAGTCGCTGCACGAGGCGTTCCCCGACCGGTTCCGCGTCTCGGCGGGGTTCTCGGCGATGGTCGCGGCCGGCAAGAGCGGCGTCTACACCTGGTCGGACGGCAAGCCGTCGGTCGACCCCGAGGTGGCCGCCCTCTGGCCGCAGGGCGACCAGCCGCAGACCGCCGAGCAGGTGCTCGACCGGGCCCGCTGCGCGCTCGCGCAGGAGGTCCGGCTGATGCTCGACGAGGGTGTGGTCGCTGCCCCGGAGGACATCGACCTGTGCGTGCTGCTCGGCGGCGGCTGGGCGTTCTGGAACGGTGGCATCACGCCGTCGCTCGACCGTACCGG
>JANMWN010000369.1:0-10496 GCA_031394045.1 Sporichthyaceae bacterium | reverse complement strand
CCCCGGGTGTATCGCCCCCCCCGCCCCGGTGGTTTTTTGTTATACCTCGGCCCCCGGGGTTTTGGCCCCTTGCTATCAAAAACAATCGACGGGGGAGCCGGTAGCGTTGCGCGGCAGCAGGGTTCGCATCGGCTGAGCCGGCAGCGTCGGCAGCGTCGGCAGCGTCGGCAGCGTCGGCAGAGCCAGAGAGCCAACAGGTGAGCGAGGAGAGCGTTGTGAGCGAGAAGCCTGAGATCGACTTCCCGGGTGGCGAGCCGCCCGTCGACCTCGAGATCAAGGACGTCACGGTCGGCGACGGAGCGGAGGCGATCCCCGGTGCCGAGGTGCTCGTGCACTACGTCGGCGTCGACTTCGAGTCCGGCGACGAGTTCGACTCCTCGTGGGGACGCGGCGAGCCGATCCGCTTCCCGCTCAAGGGCCTGATCCAGGCCTGGCAGGACGGCATCCCGGGGATGAAGGTCGGCGGCCGGCGTCAGCTGGTCTGCCCGCCGCACCTGGCCTACGGCGCCACAGGGGGCGGGCACCGGCTCTCCGGTCGCACCCTGGTGTTCGTCATCGACCTGCTCGACGTCCGCTGATCGCCCCCAAGGTCCATGGCTGAGTCCAAGACCGAGCGGCTGCTCCAGGTGGTCCTGTGCCTGACCCAGAGCCGCCGGTACGTCACCAAGGACCAGCTCCGGCAGGCGATCCCCGACTACCTCGGCTGCCCGACGGTCGACGCGTTCGAGCGGATGTTCGAGCGTGACAAGAACGAGCTGCGCGAGCTCGGCATCCCGCTCGAGACCAGCGCTGTCGGCGGCCCCGAGGACGACCCCGGCTACCGCATCGACCGCGACACGTACGGCCTGCCGCCGCTGCGGCTGACTCGCGAGGAGATGACGGCCGTCGCGCTGGCGGCCCGCGTCTGGCGCGAGCAGGGGCCGGCGTCGGCTGCGGCAAGGGCGCTGCTCAAGGTCGGCGCCGACGGCATCGACGTCGACGCCGCCGAGCTGCCGGCGATCGAGCCGCGGCTCTCGGGCGGCGAGGCGGCGTTCGAGCCGCTGACCTCGGCGGTCACCCACCGGCAGCCGGTCACCTTCGGCTACCGCACCAGCCGCGACACCGAGCCGATGGCCCGCCACCTCCAGCCCTGGGGGGTGGTCTCGCAGCGTGGCCGCTGGTACGTCGTGGGGCACGACCTCGATCGCGACGCCGTACGCGTGTTCCGGCTCTCTCGGATCGAGGGCGCCGTCCAGCCGGACGGAGCCGCCGGGGGCTACGACGTGCCGCCGGACTCCGACCTGCGCAGCCGGGTCAGCACCTTCGCCGTCTCCGGCCCCACGGCCACGGCCCGGCTGAGCGTACGTACGAACGCCGGGCACGGCCTGCGCCGCAGAGCCGACACGATCGAGCGTCGGGACGACAACACCGACCTGCTCACGGTGACCTACCGCGACTTCCGGGCGCTGGCCGAGGAGATCACCTCGTACGGCGCCGCCGTGCTCGTCGAGGGCCCAGCCGAGCTGCGTGCGGCCGTGATCGAGCGGTTGACCGCCGTGGCCAAGTCCCACGCGTCGACCGCCGACGAGGGCGAGGGCGGATGAGCACCAGCGCCAGCGCCCAGCTGGCCCGGCTGCTCAGCCTGATCCCGTGGCTGCAGGCGCACCCTGGCATCAGCAAGACCGAGGCCGCCGCCGCGTTCGGTATCACGACCGACCAGCTCGAGAAGGACCTGAGGCTGGCGTTCACCTGCGAGCTGCCAGGTCAGCCGGACGTCTTCATCGACATCGATTACCTCGACTCCGACCGCATCTCGGTGATCGACGCCGGCAGCATCGACCGCCCGCTCCGGCTGCGGCCGGACGAGGCGGTCGCGCTCCTGGTCGGACTGCGGGCGCTGGCCGCCGTCCCCGGCCTGCAGGACCGTGCGGCCCTCGACAGTGCCCTGGCCAAGCTCGAGGACGCCGCCGGGCTCGCGGTCGACCCCAGCGGACCGGCGGCCGGTCGCGACGAGGCCCCCGCCCGCGGCGGCGAAGGTCCTGGCGCTGCGCTGCGCGACGCGCTGAGCCGGCACCGCCGGGTCCGGCTCAAGTACTGGGTGCCGAGCCGGGACGAGGTGGGGGAGCGCGACGTCGACCCGATCCGGGTGGTCACGGTCGACGACGTCGCCTACCTCGAGGGGTACTGCTACGCCTCGGAGGCCGTACGTACGTTCCGGTTCGACCGGGTCGTGGAGGTGGCTGTGCTCGACGCGGCCGCCGACTCGCCCGAGGCCTCCCGGGGTGACGAGCCGAGCGTGTTCCACCCCTCGCCCGAGGACACCGTGGTGGTACTCGACCTCGACGGGCGGGGGCGCTGGATCCCCGACTACTACGCCTGCGAGTCCGTGCTGGACCTGCCCGACGGCGGTCTCCGGGTGACGATGCGGATCGCTGACCCCCGGCTCGTCCTGCGGCTGGCCCTGCGCCTCGGCGGCGCCGCTGTCGTGGTCGAACCGGTCGAGCTCGCGGTCGAGGTGGCTGCTGCCGCCAGGGACGCCCTCGACCTGTACGCCGAGTAGCCGTTCAAGGTCGGCCTCGCGTTTGCCGAACTCCTTCTTGTACAGCCCGGGTAAGGCCGGGTAGGGCGGGAAGGACCAAGGCAATGACCACGATCCGTGCGACGTGCCCCACCTGCGGGGATGTCGAGCTCAAGCCGGGCGCGCTGCGCCTGCTGGTATGCAGCCGCGCCGAGTGGTCCACCTACGCCTTCGACTGCCCCACGTGCACCGACGAGGTCAAGAAGCCGGCCGACGAAGAGGTCGTGGCGCTGCTGATCTCCGGTGGCGTGGTGGCCAAGCCGTGGCACATCCCGTCCGAGGCGCTCGAGGCCAAGGGCGGCCCGCGCCTGACGTACGACGACCTCCTGGACTTCGCCCTCTGGCTCGACGGCAACGACGCGCTCGCTGCCAACGTTCAGCCGGTCGGCCGCTCCTAGCCAGGTAGCATCGGGGGACGTCCCAGGAAGGGGTCCACCGATGGGCAAGCTTTTCGACAGTCCCGCAGCGCTCCTGCTGATTCTCGTCGTCATCCTGCTGTTCGGGTCCAAGAAGCTGCCCGACGTCGCCCGCGGCGTGGGCCGCTCGCTGCGGATCTTCAAGGCCGAGACCAAGGGCCTGATGACCGACGAGGAAGGCCAGTCCGCGCCCCCCGCCACGCCGGCGCAGATCGTTGCGCCGCCCGCCGCGACCCCGCCCGCCGCGACCGCTGCGCCCGGAGTGCCCGCTCAGGCCGTTCCGGTCGTTCCGGTAGACGCCCCGCCGGTCGCCGTGACCCCGCCCCCCGCTGCCATGACGCCGCCGGCCGTACCCGAGCCCGAGAAGACCGAGAACTGAGCGTCGGCACCCCCACCAGCCCGTGAGCGAGGAAGTCAGTCGTCGTCGGCGGCTGTCCCGACGGCGCACGCCAGAGGCCCCCGAGGGCCGGATGACCCTGGTCGAGCACCTGCGCGAGCTTCGCAACCGGCTCAGCTGGGCCTTTCTCGGCATTGCGGTCGGAATGGTGGTGGCGTGGGCGTTCTACCCGCACATCTTCAACATCCTGCAGGAGCCGTTCCGCAAGGCCACCGCTGCTCTCGGCCCCGAGCACCAGGCGCCGCTGCTGACCCTGACCGGTGTCTCAGACGCGTTCAACCTGCAGCTCCAGGTCTCGTTCGCGGCCGGCGTCGTGCTCTCGTCACCGCTGTGGATGTACCAGCTCTTCCGGTTCATCACCCCGGGCATGCACAAGAACGAGCGCAAGTACGCCGGCCTGTTCGTGCTCGCCGCGCTGCCGCTGTTCCTCGGCGGGGTCGCAGCCGCGTACTTCGTGCTGCCGCACGTGCTCTCGGCGTTCCTCGGGTTCACCCCTGAGGACGTGGTCAACATCATCAGCGTCGACAAGTACATGAGCTTCCTGATCCAGATCATGGTGGTGTTCGGACTGGGCTGCATCGCCCCCGTCGTCATCGTGGTGCTCAACGGGATCGGCATCCTCTCGGCCCGCCGTTTCGCGTCCTGGTGGCGCTGGACGATTTTCCTGACCCTGGTCTTCGCCGCCTTCGCGACCCCGACCGGCGACCCAGTCAACATGGCCCTGTTCGCCGCCCCGCTGCTGGTCCTGATGGTCATCGCGTTCGGCATCTGCTGGAACACCGACCGCCGCCGGGCCAAACGCGACAAGGCCGCCGGGCTAGCCGACCTCGACGACGACGAGACCTCGCCGCTGACGTTCACCCGTGACGCCGGCGACGACCTGCCGAGCGACATTGCCTCGAAAGACGACTGAGCCGGCCATAGGACGCTAGCGTCCGGCAGGTGAAACGCGTCGCGCTCCTGGTGAACCCCACCTCCGGCAAGGGGCGAGGTGCGCGGGCGGGGACCCAGGCTGCGGCCCGGCTGCGCGAGCACGGCGCCCAGGTCGACGTGATCGTCGGCGAGACCGGAGCCGACGCCGCCGAGCTGGCCGCTCGCGCGGTGGCCCGCGGCTACGACGCGGTCGTGGCGGTCGGTGGCGACGGCATGGTGCACCTGGTGCTCCAGGCGGTGGCCGGCACGGGTACGCCGCTGGGCATCGTCCCGGCCGGAAGCGGCAACGACTTCGCCCGGCTGCTCGGGCTCGAGGCGCACGCGTACGAGGCTGCGGCTGACGTCGTCGCGGCCGGCCAGGTCCGTACCGTCGACGCCGGGCAGGTCGGCGACCGGTGGTTCGCCGGGGTGCTCTCCAGCGGCTTCGACTCGAACGTCAACGACCGGGCCAACCGGATGCGCTGGCCGCGCGGTGCGATGCGCTACAACGTCGCGATCGTGGCCGAGCTGCGGGTCTTCCACGCCGTACCCTTCCGGATCCGGCTCGACGGCGAGCTGCTCGAGCGCGAGGCGATGCTGGTCGCGGTGGGCAACGGGACGTCATACGGCGGTGGCATGCAGGTCACGCCCGGCGCGCTCGTCGACGACGGGCTGCTGTCGGTCACGGTGCTCGGCAAGCTCGGCAAGGTCGAGTTCCTGCGGGTCTTCCCGACGGTCTACAAGGGCACCCACGTCAACCACCCGGCGGTCTCGGTGCACACAGCCCGAACCGTCGAGCTCGAGGCGCCCGGCGTGGAGGCGTACGCGGACGGGGAGTACGTCACGCCGCTGCCCTGCACCGTCGCCTGCGTCGCCAGTGCTCTCCAGGTCCTTACCCCCTGACTAGTCTGGGCCGGTGCCCTCTCCAGCCGAGCGGTTCTCCGCCGCCCGCGCGCGGCAGGCGGACGCGAGCTCGCACCTGGCCGCGTTCCGCGACGGGTACGACTTCCCCCTCGACGACTTCCAGGTGCGCGCCTGCCAGGCGCTTGAGGAGGGCCAAGGCGTCCTGGTCGCCGCTCCCACCGGGTCGGGCAAGACGGTCGTGGGTGAGTTCGCCGTCCACCTGGCGCTGGCCGAGGGCCGCAAGTGCTTCTACACGACGCCGATCAAGGCGCTGTCCAACCAGAAGTACGCCGACCTCGTCGCCAGGTACGGGTCCGACCGCGTCGGCCTGCTGACCGGCGACAACACGATCAACGGCGAGGCCGACGTCGTCGTGATGACGACCGAGGTCCTGCGCAACATGCTGTACGCGGGCTCGCACACGCTCGGCGGGCTGGGTTACGTCGTCATGGACGAGGTGCACTACCTCTCTGACCGCTTCCGCGGCGCCGTCTGGGAAGAGGTGATCATCCACCTGCCCGAGTCGGTACGGCTGGTCTCGCTGTCGGCCACCGTGAGCAACGCCGAGGAGTTCGGCGAGTGGCTGGTGACCGTGCGCGGCGACACCGCGATCGTGGTCGAGGAGCACCGTCCGGTCCCGCTGTGGCAGCACGTCATGGTGGGGACGCGTCTGTTTGATCTGTTCGTGGCACACGAAAATGGGCAGAGCGTCGACGACGAGCAGAAGTCGGTGAACCCCGAGCTGGTACGCATCGCGAGGGACGAGGAGCGGTTCACCCGGGTGGGGGACCGGCGGCCCGGCCGGGGCGGCAAGCGGCCGCGCAGCCAGTCCACGCCCTCGCGGACCGACGTGGTCGAGCGACTGGAGCGAGAGGCGCTGCTGCCCTCGATCATGTTCATCTTCAGCCGGGTCGGCTGCGACGCCGCGGTGGCCCAGTGCCTGCGGTTCGGGCTGCGGCTCAACACCCCGGCCGAGCGGCTCGAGGTCCGTACGTTCGTCGAGGACCGTTGCGCCGACCTGCCCGACGAGGACCTCGGTGTGCTCGGGTACCACGAGTGGCTGGACGGCCTCACCCGCGGCATCGCCGCCCACCACGCCGGGATGCTGCCCACCTTCAAGGAGGTGGTCGAGGAGCTGTTCCAGCGCGGCCTGGTCAAGATGGTCTTCGCGACCGAGACGCTCGCGCTCGGCATCAACATGCCAGCCCGCTCGGTCGTGCTCGAGAAGCTGGTGAAGTGGAACGGCGAGACGCACGCCGACGTGACGCCGGGGGAATACACCCAGCTCACCGGCCGGGCCGGGCGGCGCGGCATCGACGTCGAGGGGCACGCCGTCGTGCTGTGGCAGCACAGCCTCGACCCGGGTGCTGTCGCCGGCCTCGCCTCGACGCGTACCTACCCGCTGCGCTCCTCGTTCCGGCCGTCGTACAACATGGCGGTCAACCTGGTCGGCGGGGTCGGGCGGCACACCGCTCGCGAGATCCTGGAGTCGTCGTTCGCCCAGTTCCAGGCCGACCGCGCGGTCGTCGGGCTGTCCCGCCAGGTGCGCAAGGGCGAGGAGGCGCTCAAGGGCTACCGCGAGGCAATGGTCTGCCACCTCGGCGACTTCGAGGGGTACGCGGACCTGCGCCGGGCGCTCAAGGACCGCGAGGCCGACCTCTCGCGGCAGGGCGCGACCCAGCGCAAGGCGGCGGCCGCGGCGTCGCTGGAGTCGTTGCAGGTCGGCGACGTGATCCGGGTCCCGTCCGGGCGGCGCAGCGGGCTCGCGATCGTGCTGGACCCCGGCGTCGGCGGCAACGAGGGGCCACGCCCGGTCGTGCTCACCAGCGAGCGGCAGGTCGCCCGGCTGTCGATGGTCGACTTCCCGTCGCCGGTCGAGCCGATCGACCGGCTGCGGGTGCCCAAGGCGTTCAACCCGCGCTCGCCGCAGATGCGCCGCGACCTCGCAGCGACGTTGCGTTCGAGGGTGCCCGACGAGGGCGGGAAACCGCGGCGCTCGAAGGCCAGGGCCGAGGCTGCCGACGACGCCGAGATCGCCCGGCTGCGGCTGGCGATCCGGCAGCACCCCTGTCACGGCTGCGCCGAGCGCGAGGACCATGCGCGCTGGGCCGAGCGCTACCACCGGCTGCTGCGCGAGACCCGGCAGCTCGAGGAGCGGGTCGAGGCACGGACGAACACCATCGCGCGCACCTTCGATCGGGTCTGCGGGCTGCTCGAGTCGCTCGGGTACCTCGACGGCGACTCCGTCACCCCCGACGGCGAGCGGCTCGGCCGGCTCTACACCGAGCTCGACCTGCTCGCTGCTGAGTGCGTACGCGACGGGCTCTGGTCGGGGCTGACCCCACCCGAGCTGGCCGCCTGCGTGTCGGCGCTGTCCTTCGAGTCCCGCTCGTCCGACGACGACGCCTCCCCGCGGCTGCCCAATGGCAAGGTGCGGGACGTGCTGGCCGAGACCGTACGGACGTGGGGCCGGCTGGACCGCGTCGAGAAGGACCACGGGCTGGCGTTCCTGCGCGAGCCGGACGTCGGCTTCGCGTGGACCGCGTACCGCTGGGCGTCCGGTGCCTCGCTCGACCTCGTGCTGCGCGAGGCCGACCTCACCGCCGGGGACTTCGTGCGCTCCACCAAGCAGCTGATGGACCTGCTTGGGCAGGTGGGGCAGGCGGCGGGGGAGCGCGACCCCGAGCTGCGCAAGGCCGCCGACGCGGCGGTGGACGCGCTGCGGCACGGCGTGGTGGCGTACTCATCCGTCGGCTGACGCGCCACGCCGGAGATTGCGACACATTACGGTTCCGTAGGTTACGCTCCCGTAGGTACGCTGACCGACGCCGTCGCAAGCCCCTCGCAAGCCCCTCGAAGCCGAGCCGCCAAGGAGCAGCCGTGACCAACCTCCTGACCCAGGAACAGACCGTCCGCCTGCTCCGCGACCTCGAGCCGGTTGCCGAGGAGAACCTCAACCGGCACCTGTCCGTGGCCAAGGAGTGGTTCCCCCACGAGTACGTCCCGTGGAGCGACGGCACGACGTACGACGGCATCCTGGGCGGGCAGGCGTGGTCGGTGGAGCAGTCCAAGATCCCGGACGTCGCCCGTACCGCGCTGTTCGTCAACCTGCTTACCGAGGACAACCTGCCCAGCTACCACTTCGAGATCGCCAAGTTCTTCGGCCGCGACGGCGCGTGGGGCACCTGGGTGCACCGCTGGACCGCCGAAGAGGGGCGGCACGGCGTCGCGATCCGCGACTACCTGACGGTCACCCGTGCCGTCGACCCGATCGCCCTCGAGCGCGCCCGCATGGTGCACATGGGCACCGGCTACGAGGCCGCCTACGACGACATGCTGCACACCCTGGCGTACGTCTCGTTCCAGGAGCTGGCCACCCGGATCTCGCACCGCAACACCGGCGTCGCCTCGCAGGAGCCGATCTGCGAGCAGCTGCTGGCCCGGATCGCCACCGACGAGAACCTGCACATGATCTTCTACCGCAACCTGCTGGCCGCCGCGTTCGAGCGCGAGCCGAGCATGACGATGCGGGCCGTGGCCGACATCGTGCAGAACTTCCAGATGCCCGGCCACTCGATCGAGGGCTTCACCCGCAAGTCCGTGCAGATCGCCAACGCCGGCATCTACGACCTGCGCCAGCACAAGGACCAGGTGCTCGTCCCCGTGCTGCGGATGTGGAAGGTCTGGGACATCCAGGGGCTCGACGCCGAGGGCGAGAAGGCCCGGCTGGAGCTCGACCTGTTCCTCGAAGGCCTCGAGCAGGCGGCCAGCCGCTTCGAGCAGCGCCGGGACGAGCGCGCCGCCCGGGTTGCTGCCCGCGTCTAGCTGCCGGCCTGTACGCCGCGGATGGCGGTGAGCAGGCGGTTGACGCTGGACTCGACGCCCCAGCGGTCGACCAGCTCGACCAGCCGCTCGGGGTCTTCCGCCTCGGTGGGCAGCCGGTCGTCGGCGGTCGGCAGCGGGCAGTCCGTGCGTACCCGGGTGACGTCGGAGGCGACCGCGAGGTAGTCCCGCGCCGCCTCCAGCTTCGGTCGCTGGGTGACGGCCGGGTCGCCTGAGTCGAGCGCCACGAGCAGCGCCTCCATCGAGCCCCAGCGCTGCATCAGCCCGGCGGCAGTCTTCTCGCCCACGCCGGGTACGCCGGGCAGCCCGTCG
Organism: Sporichthyaceae bacterium; assembly: GCA_031394045.1. GTDB lineage: Bacteria > Actinomycetota > Actinomycetes > Prado026 > Prado026 > JANYIP01. The sequence continues at coordinate 1,156 of JANMWN010000369.1, read as the reverse complement.
GAGGGGTCGCCGCGCAGGGCCGCGAAGTCCGCGTACGCGTGGCCGGGAATGCCGTACTTCGCCTCGACCGCCGGCTCGTCGAGCGTCTCCATCTTGGCCAGGCCGCGGCCGATGTACAGCACGCGTACGCCCCGGCTGTCGTCCACCACCTGGATCAGGTCACGGTCGCCGCTGACCACGTCGACCGGGCCGTGGTCGCGTGCAGCCAGGGTGCCGATGACGTCGTCGGCCTCGAACCCGGGGCAGCCGACGCGGGCCACGCCGAGCGCGGCCAGCAGCTCGACGATCATCGGTACCTGAGGCGCGAGCAGGTCCGGCGTCTCCTCGATGTTGGCTGCGGGGTTGGTCTGCGGGGCCAGCCGGTGCGCCTTGTACGTCGGCAGCAGCGCGACCCGGAAGGCGGGCCGCCAGTCGTCGTCCCAGCAGGCCACGAGGCGCGCCGGGCGCTGGCTGGCAACCAGGCGGGCGATCATGTCGAGGAAGCCGCGGACCGCGTTCACCGGCGTACCGTCCGGCGCCTGCACCGAGTCCGGCACCCCGTAGAAGGCGCGGAAGTACATCGAGGCGGAGTCCAGCAGCAGCAACCGGTTGCCGGGGTCGGGAGGCACGAGGTCAGGAGGCACGGGCACGACCGTAGCGCCCCTCGCACCCCGCTCGCCGTCGTGTCCGGGTGAGGGAGCGTCAGGGCGCACGCAGACCCGGACCCGAGACGAGTGGCTCAAGGCGCGTGGCTGCGGCGTCGAATCGGGGAGGGTGAAGCGTCAGGCGTGGCGAGCCGCCGTGGCGCTGGCTTCCCTCGCGATCTTCGTGACGCTGGCGGCCCACGGCCACTGGGCGACCGGCGTTGTGTATGCGCTGGTGCCCGTCGTGTACGTGCTCAGCTCGACGGGCCGAACTATTGCCGGCGTCCCGCTGCAGATCTGGTTCCTGATCTTCGTCGCCTGGTCCACCTGCCTCCTGACCTTGGTCATCGGCATCCGTGAGCTGTCCGGTGACCTGCCACTCCACCTGGAGCTGGCTGGGTCCGCGTGGCTGGACGCGGTGGCCCTCGGCGGCTTCGCTCTGCTCCTGAGCATCTACGCGCGGCGGTACTCGCTCGCGCGGTCGGCACCCGGGGCAGAGGACAAGGTCGAGGTCGAGCCTGACCTGTCCGGGT
>JANMWN010000367.1:0-6456 GCA_031394045.1 Sporichthyaceae bacterium | reverse complement strand
CCCCGTCGATCTTGATACATCACTGGCCCGTCCGGCGTGTCGCCCAGTGATCTCTCAAGATCGACAGGGGAAGAGTGGGGGCGTGACCCGTGGACTGGCTGACGAGCTCGCGGCGCAGGGCGTCCAGCGCGGTACGCCGCTCGCACTGGCGCTGGTCCCTCGGCGGGGGCTGGCCCTGGCCTGGGCCGGGGGCGTACGTCAGGTCGAGGCCGCTGATCCGGTCGAGGTGGTGCGCGCGCTCAGCGACCTCGAACCGCGCTGGACCTGGTGGGCAGCCGGCACCGACGCGCGGCCGCTGGTTGCCGCGGGGCTTCGGCTGCGCGCGTGCTGGGACCTCGGAGCGGTCGGCCGGCTGCTGCACGGTCTCCGGCGCGACGACGCCGCCGCGGTCTGGGCGGCCGGCCACGGGCTGCCGGAGCCGGCGCAGACCCGGGGCGGGCTCGACCTGCTCGACCTCGCCGGCGAGGACGGCGGTCCGTTGCGCACCGACGGCCAGCTGAGCCGGGAGTGGTTGGGCGGGCGCTGGTCCGACGACCTCGTCTCAGCGCAGGTGTGGGCGGGGCTGATGCTCGACCTCCAGTCCCGTCAGGCGGACGCGCTCGACGCGCTGCCGGACCCGCGATCAGTGCCACGCCAGCCGCGCCTCGCGGTCCTTACGGCGCTCGCCGAGTCGGCCGCGGCGCTGCTCGCCGTCGAGCTCGAGCAGGACGGGCTGCCCCTGGACCGAGACGTCCTCGACGCGATGCTGGGCGCGGTCGTGGGCGAGCGGCCTACGCATCCTGCCCATGAGCTGGCGCTGCGGGCCGCGCGCGACGACGAGGTGCTCCGCCTCTTCCCTGGCGAGCGGGTCGACCTGCGCAACCCGTTGCTGGTCCGCGAGATGCTGCTCCGGATCGGGCTCGACGTGCCCGACACGCGGTCCTGGCGGCTCGAGCCGCACGCCGCCAGCTCACCCGCGGTGGCCGCGCTGCTCGCGTGGCGCAAGGCCGAGCGGATCGCCACGACGTACGGCTATGCCTGGCTCGACCGCAACGTCGCCGACGACGGCCGGCTGCGCGGAGCCTGGAACGCCGCCGACGGGGGAGCCGGCCGGATGACCGCCCAGGCGGGGCTGCACAACTTGCCGACCGAGCTGCGACCGGCGGTCCGCGCCGAGCCCGGCCGCGTCCTCGTACGCGGGGACCTCGGCCAGGTCGAGCCGCGCGTGCTGGCCGCCGTCTCGGGGGACGCCGGCCTGGCGCGCGCCGCTCGCGAGGACGACATGTACGCCCCGGTCGCCGCGCAGCTCGGCTGCGACCGCCCGACCGCCAAGGTCGCGGTGCTGGCCGCGATGTACGGGCAGACCTCGGGCGTGGCGGGCGAGGCGCTCAAGGACATGGACCGGTCCTTCCCGACGGCGATGGCGTACCTGCGCGACGCCGAGGACGCCGGCCTTCGTGGCGTCGACCTGCGTACGTACGGTGGCCGGCTCCTCCCCGGCGTCGGCGAGGAGGCCACCCATGGCCATGGCCGATACTTCCGCAACGCCGTCATCCAGGGCGCCGCCGCCGAGCTGTTCAAGGCGTGGGCGGTGACGGTACGCAGCGAGCTCGCCGCCATCGACGGGCAGATCGTCCTGTGCCTGCACGACGAGCTGCTCCTGCAGGTGCCGGCCGAGCACGCGGACCGGGCCGGCGCCCTGCTCGCCTCGACGCTCGAGGCGACGGCCGGGTGGTGGGCGGCGGGCAGCCCGGTCCGCTTCGTGGTCGAGGTCGGCACCGGCGAGTCCTGGGCGCAGGCGCACTAGTCGCGGGAATGGCAGGCTGGACGCCATGAGTCCCGTCCACGTTGGTGCGTCGCTCGACGAGCTGGCGCGTCTCGTCGCTGGAGGCGGGGTCATGGTCCTCAGCGGGGCAGGGCTTTCGACCGAGTCCGGGATCCCCGACTACCGGGGGCCGACCGGGCTGCAGCGACGGGCAACCCCCATGCAGTACAAGGACTTCGTCGGTGATCCGGTCGGGCGTCGGCGGTACTGGGCGCGGAGCTTTCTCGGCTGGCGGCACATCGCCGGGGCCACCCCGAACGCCGGCCACAGCGCGGTCGCTCAGCTCGAGGCTGCCGGCCTGGTGAGCGGTATCGTCACCCAGAACGTCGACGGGTTGCACCAGGTCGCAGGTGCGCGCGAGGTGATCGAGCTGCACGGCAACCTGGCTCGGGTCGTGTGCCTCTCGTGCAGCGCACTCACGCCGCGCGAGACCCTCGACCGGCGGCTCCGCGAGGCCAACCCGGGCTGGATCGCGCGGGTGCTCGCGGTCAACCCAGACGGCGACGTCGACCTGGCCGAGCCTGCTGTCGCCGCGTTCGTACCCGTGGACTGCTCGGTCTGCTCCGGGCTGCTCAAGCCCGACGTCGTCTTCTTCGGGGAGTCGGTGCCGGCTGACCGTGTCGCGGCTTGTTTCGCGCTGGTCGCCTCGTCGCGGCTCGTGCTGGTGCTGGGCTCGTCCCTGACGGTGATGTCGGGGCGGCGGTTCGTCCTTCGGGCCGCGCAGTCGGGGATCCCGGTGGCCATCGTCAACCAGGGCCCCAGCCGCGGCGACGAGTACGCCACCGTGCTGGTCGACGCTCCCCTCGGCGAGGTTCTGACCCACCTCGTGACTCAAATGGCACGCTAACGTTGCGATCTGGCCGACCAGCGCGAAGGTCAGCGGTCAGGCCGAGACGGCGCCGCTGAGCCGCAGCCGGGCGGCGCGCTCGCCGGGGGACGTCGGCCCCAGCAGGACGCGAAGCGTGGCCAGGACGGCCTCGGCGGCTCGCGCGTCGGCTGCCTGCAGCAGCGACGGTCGCGGTCGCAGCCCGAGCAGCTCGGGCGCCCACTCGGGCAGCAAGGCGCTCGCGGCGTTGCGGAAGACCCGGTAGACCGGCTGCGCCCCCAGCGGGAGCGGCGGCCTGGCCAGGAACCGCACCACCTCGCGGGTGTGTCCGCCCCCAGCAAGCTCCGGGCGGAACCCCCCGAGCGTCGCGGCCAGCTCGGCCTCCGACCGGGGCGGCTCCTCGATGCCCATGTGCTCGGCGGTGACTGCCGTCTCCGCGACGTACCGGTCGGCATCGACGTCGCGCGGGCCGTACGCCTGCGCCGCCCTCAGCATCGACTCGACGAGGGCGACGTGCACCCACAAGAGCAGGCGCGGGTCGTTGGCGGAGTAGGGCCGGCCGTCGGGGGCGGTCCCCTGCACGCGCTCGTGCACCTTGCGCACGGCCTGGCAGGTGGCGGCGGCCTGTGCGCTGCTGCCGTACGTGGTGGTGGTGACGTAGAGGTTCGTCCGCTGCAGGCGACCGATGGCGTCCGTGCGGTACGCCGAGTGCTGCTCGATCCCGGCCAGCGCCAGGGGGTGGGCGGCCTGGAGCAGCAGGGCCCGTACGCCGCCGATCAACGTCGCGAGCGACCCGTGCACCTCCCAGGCTGCGCTCCCGGGTCCGGACCAGCCTGCATCACCCGGCCGCTCGAGGGCGCGGACCCACGGCGGGCGGCCATCCTCGTCGCCGGACAGGATCCGGCGGAAGGTACGCGACACGGGGTCACCGAGCAGCGGCAGGCGGGGCACCCCTCCATGGTGGCCCGGCCGGGGTGAGCCTGCATCTCGTACGCCCTGCTCAGGGCAGGCGTACGAACACGTCCGCGGTGCCGTTCGAGTCCTGGGGCACCAGGTTGTCGGCCGCGGACACGAAGGCTACGACCTGGCCGCCCCAGCTGAGGGCGGGTGGACCGGAGGTGTTCTCGAAGCTCGCCTGGCTGCCGTCGTCGGCCACGTTGACACGGGTGGTGGTGGCGATACGTACGTCGCGGACGAACACGTCGCCAGAGCTGTTGGTGTCGCCGGCGACGAGGTTCGCGGCGTCGGAGACGAAGCCGACGTAGCGGGCGTCCGGGCTGACTGAGGCGAAGTTGCTCGTCCCGTCGGCGGGTACCCCGGTGCGTCCGACCGAGATGCGGGTCGTCGTACCTAGGGTGCGGTCACGTAGGTAGATCCTGTTGACCCCACTGGTCGCGGGTCCGTCTCCAGGCATCCACCCGGCGAATGCGACGTACCGCCCGTCGTGGCTGATCGACGGCTGGGCACCCGACCCGAGAGACCCGTCGGTGGCGACGCTCACGCGCGTCGTGGCGCCGCTGGCCAGGTCGTGGACGAAGACTCCCCAGAGCCCGTTCGTCGTGCCTGGCACCAGGTTAGGTGCCGAGGAGTAGAACGCCACCGATTCTCCGTCGGCGCTGATGGCCGGCTCCAGCGAATCGCCCTTGGCCTGGGCACCGGCGGTCGAGACGCTGAGCCGTCGCGTGGTCCCCTGCACCGTGTCGCGGACGAAGACGTCGTCGGCGCCGTTCGTGTCACCGGGGACCATCCTGGTCGTGTCGGAGTAGAAGGCCACGTAGCGGCCGTCGGAGCTCACGGACGGGTGCCGGCTGATGTTGGACGCCCCGGCCCGCATCCCGGTCGACGACACGCTGACCAGGATGGTGGTCCCGGTCGCGCGGTCGCGCAGGTAGACAGCATCGAGCGCATTGTTGAGTCCTGGTACCAGGTTCGTCGCAGACGACGCGAAGACGACGTAGCGGCCGGTCGCGCTCACGGCCGCGTCGAACGAGCCGTTGTCCGCCTGCACTCCCGCCGAGGACACGCTGACGCGGTTCGTGGTTCCGAGATACCGGTCACGCACGAACACGTCCGCCGAGCCGTTGGTGTCGCCGGGGACGAGGTTCGACGCCGCCGACACGAACGCGACGAAACGGCCATTGGTGCTGAGGGTCGGGCCGCTGCTGAAGTCGTTGCCCTGTACGCGATGTGCGCCCACGCTGACCAGCCGCGTACTGCCGTCGGGTAGGACCGACTGCGCTGCCTGTGCCGGGGCGGCGAGCAGCGCGAGGGGGACGAGAGCGGCGGTCCCGAGCGCCACGGCGGCCTGGATCCTCACGGGCGCAGTCTGACCCCGAGCCTTGTCCCGGCAGAAGGGGATCGGGCAAAGTCTGACCGTTCGGACACCTCTGACCAGGCAGAAGCCACTGCTCACCAGGACGAGGGCTCGAAGTCCTTGAGGAAGCAGCCGTGCAGGTCCTCGCCGGCCTCGCCGCGGACGATGGGGTCGTAGACCCTGGCGGCGCCGTCGACGAGGTCGAGCGGGGCGTGGAAGCCCTCCTGCGCCAACCGGATCTTCAGCGGGTGCGGCCGCTCGTCGGTGATCCAGCCGGTGTCGACGCTGGTCATCAGGATGCCGTCGGTGGCCAGCATCTCCTCGGCGCTCGTACGCGTGAGCATGTTCATCGCGGCCTTGGCCATGTTCGTGTGCGGGTGCCCGGGGCCCTTGTAGGCGCGGCTGAACTGGCCTTCCATCGCCGAGACGTTGACGACGTACTTGCGCCGCGCGGTCGAGGCGGCCATCGCCGGGCGCAGCCGGCTGATCAGGACGAACGGCGCGATCAGGTTGCAGAGCTGGACCTCGAGCAGCTCGAGCGGCTCGACCTCGTCCACCACCTGGGTCCAGCTGTTGACGTGGTGCTGGTCCGGGATCAGCCCGCCGGCGTCGATGGCGGTGCTGGCGGCGATCCGGGCCGGGGTGGCGGAGCCTGCGCGCAGGGCCAGCGCGGTCAGCTCGACGGCGTGCGGCAGCGCATCACGGTCGAGCGAGCCGGCCAGTGCGGCCGGGTGCGCGTCGCTGGTGTGCCCGAAGGCGAGCAGCTCCGGCAGCGGTCCCTCCGGCAACGGCGCGGACTCGGCGTCGGCCAGCGCCGAGTACGAGCCGGGGGAGCGACGCACCGTCTGGGCCGCGTTGTTGATCAGGATGTCCAGCGGACCTTGCTCGGCGACGGCATCGGCGAGCGAGACGACCTGAGCGGGGTCGCGCAGGTCGATGCCGACGATCCGCAGCCGGTGCAGCCAGTCAGCGCTGTCCTCCATCGCGGTGAACCGCCGGATCGCGTCCCTCGGGAATCGGGTGGTGATCGTGGTGTGGGCGCCGTCGCGGAGCAGCCGCAGCGCGATGTACATGCCGATCTTGGCGCGTCCGCCGGTGAGGAGCACACGCCGTCCGGTGAGGTCCGTACGGGCGTCCCGGCGGCCCCGGTTGCGGGCCGCGCAGTCGGGGCAGAGCTGGTGGTAGAAGGCGTCGACCTGGTGGTAGCGCGCCTTGCACACGTAGCAGGCGCGGGCGCGTACGAGTGTCCCCGCGCTCGCGCCCTCGACGCTGGACACGAGCGGGATGCCCTCGGTCTCGTCGTCGATGCGGTCGGGTGACCCGGTGGCGGTAGCGGCGGTGACGGCTTCGTCGGCTGCCAGGACGGCGGCCCTGCGTTCGGCACGCCGGCGCAGCTTCACGTCCTTGAAATGCTTGGCAGTCGCCAGCCGCACGGCCACCGCGTCGGGGTGCTCGACGGGGAGCTCCTCGAGCTGCGCGAACACCTGCAGTGCGACGGCGAGCTGCGCGGGA